>NZ_JAAPBF010000135.1 GCF_022695985.1 Streptomyces sp. NP-1717
GCCGGTGCCGCGAGCGTGACCGCCCCCGCCGCCGCGCGCGCCTGGACGCTGACGGCGCTCACCGTCGCCTGGGTGATCCTGGCCGCCGTCGTCGCCGGAGCGGGACTGCTGCTGCGGCGCCACCGGCGTGGCTCGGCGGCGGCCGGCGCCGAACTCCAGGCCCTGCACGCGCGCGTGGCCAGGAACAACGCGGAGTCGGCCCATCTGGTGAACGTCACGCTCCCCACCGTGGTGAAACGTCTCCGCGAAGGAGCGGGCACCGAGGAGACGCTCGCCGGCGTCCCCACGCCGACCGATCCCCAACTCCAGCGGTTCCTGCGGGCGTTCGCCGACGAGGTGGCGCTCGGCGAGCACCGCGCCGCCGCCGCGACCGCCGGCCACGAGGCAGCGGTGGCCAGGCTCGGCCGGATCGCCGACGATCTGGACGTCCTGTCGGCGGTGACGCTGCCCACGGCGCTCGGCGGTCTCCGCGAGGGCCGGAGCGCCGACACCGTACTGGCCGATCTGAAACGGCCGTCCGATCCGCGGCTCCGCGTCCTGACCGAGGCGGTCGTACGGGATTTCGCCGTCAGCGAGCGGCGCGGCTCCGCCGCCCAGGCGGCCAGCGCCAAGGCCCTGAGCCGGGTCCAGGCCAAGGCGGTGAGCATGCTGGCCGATCTGCGCGAGATGCAGGAACGTCACGGCGAGGAGGTGTTCGGCGATCTCCTGAAGCTCGATCACAACACCTCGCAGCTCGGGCTGATGACCGACCGGCTGGCGCTGCTGATGGGCGGCCGGGCCGGCCGCGCCTGGAACAAGCCGATCCCGATGGAGAGCGTCCTGCGCGGCGCGGTCGGCCGGATCGCGGCCTACCGTCGGGTACGGCTGCACTGCTCCAGCACCGCGGCCGTCGCCGGATTCGCCGCCGAGGGCGTGATGCACCTGCTGGCCGAACTGATGGACAACGCCGCGAACTTCTCCCCGCCGATCGACGAGGTGCACGTCTACGTCGAGGAGCGCTCCGCGGGGATCGTGGTGACCATCGAGGACAGCGGACTGAAGATGGCGGACGCGGCGATGCGGCGCGCCGAGGAGTCGGTGTCGGGACGCGCCAACGACCTGGCGTCCCTCCAGGGCACCCGCCTCGGTCTGGCCGTCGTGGGACGGCTCGCGGCCAAGTACCACCTGAGCGTCAACTTCCGCCCCTCCTCGCGCGGCGGCACCGGCGTGGTCGTGCTTTTCCCGCCGCAGCTGCTGGCCCAGCAGCGGAGCGCCGCGTCCGACGCGCGGGGCCGGCACGCCGCGCCCGTACCGGCGGCCGGGGTCACCGAGCCCGCCGTCACACCCCCGTCCGTGCCGCTGCCCATGCCGCTGCCCGCCGGGCCGCCGTCGCCCGCCAGGCCGGGGAACGGTCCCAGGGTGGCGACTTCGGGCGGGCTGCCCGTACGGCCCCCGGGGCGCACCATGGCGGCGGCGGACCGCGACAGGTCGCCCGCGGACGGCACGGGCGACCCCGGCCGGCCGGGGAACGGCCCGGCGTCCGGGGCCGTCCCGCCGGGCCGTGACGCCGGATCACAGTTCGGGGCCTTCCACCGTGCCCGGTTTCCCGTGGACGGCGTCTTCGAGGAGCCCGGGCCCGAACCCGGCGACACGTCCTGAGACGCCTCCCGTTCCCCCGTACGGCGCCGGAAGCACGGGCGCACCAGGCGCCGATCCCGTCAGCGAACGCGAGCGATGTGAGATTGGAGGCACGGGCCGGTGATCCGCCTCCCCCGGCGGTTGCCGTCCCACGCAACCCATGCACCCCATGCCAACGACCGACAACAGCCTGACCTGGCTCCTGGAGAGCCTGCTGGAGCGCACCCCCGGCACCCGGCACGCCCTGGTGCTCTCCCGCGACGGGCTCAAACTCTGCTGGAGCCGCCATCTCACGCTCGACCAGGCGGACCAGCTCGCGGCGATCTGCTCCGGCATCCAGGCGCTCGCCCAGGGCGCCTCCGTCGAGTTCGGCAACGGCGTCGGCGGTGTACGCCACTCGATGACCGAGTTCCACGGCGGCCTGCTGTTCATCGTGGAGGCGGGCGACGGCGCGCATCTCGCGGTGGTCGCCGAGGACGGCGCGGACCCCGGCGTGGTGGGCCATCAGATGACCGAGCTGGTCGATCAGATCGGCGAGCATCTGCGGGCCGAGCCCCGGACCCCGGTGTCCTCCGAGGCCGCCCCGTCATGACCCGCAGGCCTGTCGACACCGGTGATCCGGACCGGCTGTACACCGTCACCGGTGGCCGCAGCCGGGCCGGCCACGACGCGTTCGACCTGGTGACGCTGATCGTCAGCGAGTGCGCGCCGGACCGGGGGACGCAGTCGGAACACCGGGCGATCCTCGACCTGTGCCGGCATCCCACGGCGGTCGTGGAGATCTCGGCGGAGCTGAGACTGCCCGTGACGGTCGTACGGATCCTGCTCGGCGACCTCCGGGCGACGGGCCGGATCACGGCCCGTCATCCGCGCGTGACGCCTTCCGCCTCCGCCCTTCCCGACCCGGCCCTCTTGAAGGAGGTGCTCCATGGACTCCGCAACCTCTGAGCTGCCCGCCCGCACCCCACTGACCGACGCCGCCGAGACCGGACTGAAGATCGTGATCGTGGGCGGTTTCGGGGCCGGCAAGACGACTCTCGTGCGGTCGGTGAGCGAGATCCGTCCGCTCAACACCGAGGAGGTGATGACGCAGGCCGGCGTGGGTGTCGACGAGACTGCCGGACTCACCACGAAGACCACGACGACGGTCGCCTTCGACTTCGGCCGGATCAGCCTCAGCGACCGGGTGGTGCTCTATCTGTTCGGGGCGCCGGGCCAGGAGCGGTTCTGGTTCCTGTGGGACCGCCTCTTCTCGGGCACGCTGGGCGCGGTCGTCCTGGTCGACACCCGGCGGATGAGCGAGTCCTGGTACGCGATCGACCGGCTGGAGCACCACGGGACGCCGTTCGTGGTCGCGGTCAACCGGTTCGACGACGACATCTCCGCGTTCTCGCTCGACGAGATCCGGCAGGCGCTGTCGCTGCCCGGGCACGTCCCGCTGATCGACTGCGACGCGCGGGTCCGCTCGTCCGGCAAGAACGTCCTGATCGCCCTCGTGGACCACCTGTACGAACTGGCGATGGCACGGGAGTTGACGCCATGACCGATCCACACACCCACTGGTCCGATCCACTCGACGCGCCGGAGGCGCCCCCGCGGGCGCAGCCGCCGCCCGGCTGCCCCGCCGCGCACCGGGACTCGGTACCGCTGAGCGGTCTCGAATTCCAGCAGACCCCGTCGCAGCTCTACCGCAGCCTGCGCCGGGAACACGGCCCGATCGCCCCCGTCCTGCTGGACGGTGGCATCCCGGCGTGGCTGGTCCTCGGCTACTCCGAGGTCAGCTATGTCACCAGCCACGACGAACTGTTCGCGCGGGACTCGCGCCGCTGGAACCAGTGGCCGGCGATCCCGGCCGACTGGCCGCTGCTGCCGTACGTGGGCCACCAGCCGTCCGTGCTGTTCACCGAGGGCGCCGAGCACCGGCGGCGGGCCGGTGTGATCACGGAGGCCCTCGAAGCGGTCGACCAGTTCGAACTCGCCCACGACTGCCGGCAGATCGCCGAGCAGCTCATCGACGCGTTCGCGGGCTCCGGGGTCGCCGAGCTGATGGCCGCCTACGCCCACGCGCTGCCGATGCGGGCTGCCGTCCGGATGTGCGGCATGCCGGCGGGCGGCGCCGACACCGAGGGGCTCGTCCACGATCTGCGGGTGTCGCTGGACGCGGCGGAGGGGGACGACCCGGTCTCGGCCTACGTACGGGTGCAGGAACGCATCCAGGGGTTGGTGCGGGAGAAGCGCGCCCGGCCCGGCTCGGACGTCACCTCACGGATGCTGGGCCATCCGGCGGGGCTGGCGGACGACGAGATCGTCCAGGACCTGATCTCGGTCATCGCGGCGGCGCAGCAGCCGACGGCCAACTGGATCTGCAACACGCTGCGTCTGCTGCTGACCGACGACCGGTTCGCGCTGAACGTGTCGGGCGGGCGGCTGAGTGTCGGGCAGGCGCTCAACGAGGTGCTGTGGCTGGAGACCCCGACGCAGAATTTCATCGGCAGGTGGGCGGTCCGCGACACACAGCTGGGCGGCCGGCACATCAGGGCGGGTGACTGTCTGGTCCTGGGGCTGGCGGCGGCCAACACGGATCCGCAGATCTGGCCCGACGGGCACATCGGCGCGGAGAACTCGGCGCATCTGTCCTTCAGCAACGGCGAGCACCGGTGTCCGTATCCGGCGCCGCTGCTGGCCGATGTGATCGCCCGTACGGCGGTCGAGACGCTGCTGGAGCGGCTGCCGGATGTCGTACTGGCGGTGTCGCCGGGCGAGTTGAGGTGGCGGCCGTCGATCTGGATGCGTGGTCTGACAGCGCTGCCGGTGGAGTTCACGCCGGTGGTGGGTTGAGACGCCGCCCTCGCGGTCCCGCGCCGGACGGGCTCGGCGGAGCCCGTCCGGCGAACGCGTGGCGGGTCAGCCCGCGACGGGGGTGAACTCCACCGGCAGTGACTTCGGGCCCCGGGTGAACACCCCCTGCTCGACCGGGTCGAAGCCGTCGGCCAGCCGCAACCCGGGCATCGCGTCGAGCAGTTGCCCGACCCCCACCCGTACCTCCGCCCTGGCGAGCAGCGCGCCGACGCAGAAGTGCCGCCCGAGCGCGAAGGCCAGGTGGTCCGCGGCGGCGGAGAACGCGGTCGTCGTGGTCAGGTCGTCGCGGAAGATGTCGAACATGTCCGGCTCGGCGAAGCGGTCGGCGTCCCTGTTGGCCGCGCCTATGAGGCAGGTGACGGTGGCGCCCGCCGGTACGGTGCCGCCGCTGAGGGCGACCTCCTCGGCGGTCTGCCGCATGATCATGTGCACCGGCGGGGTGTAGCGCAGCGTCTCGGCGAACGCCCGGTCGATCAGGGTCCGGTCCTCGCGTACGGCGGCGAGCTGGTCCGGGTGGAGCAGCAGATTCGCGAAGATCGAGGCGATGGCCTTGTCGGTGGTCTCGCCGCCGGCCGCGAGCAGCAGGCTGCAGAACGCCTTGATGTCCTCGTCGCTCATCCGTACCCCGTCGACCTCGGCGGCGCAGAGTGTGGACAGCAGGTCGTCGCCCGGATCGTCCCGGCGGGCGCGGATGACCGGGATCATGTACTCGGCGAACTCGATCCGGGTCCGTTCCCCCGCGGCGGTCACCTCGGGATCGCCGGACAGATTGCCGAGGAAGGCGATGACGGTGGTGTACCAGCCGTGGAAGCGGGCGTGGTCGGCCCGGTCGAGTCCCAGCATCTCGGCGATGACGTCGACGGGGAAGCGGGTGGCGAACCCGTCCACCAGGTCGACGCCGCCGGTGTGCCGGAAGGCGTCGATGAGCCGGCGGGAGTTGCGTTCGATGACCGGCAGGAACTTCTCCTCCAGGTCGCTGCCGCGGAACGCGGGAGCGACGAGCGCGCGGCGTACGGCGTGGTCCCGGCCGCTCAGCTGGAGGATCGTCTTCCCGTGCACGGGCTCGATCTGCCAGTGGTAGTTCTCGGTGGTGAACGCCGACGCCTTGTCCTTGAAGGCCCGTTCCACGTCCTCGTACCGGGAGATGAGGTAGCTGTTGGTGGCCTCGTGCCAGATCAGCGGCGCGCTCTCGCGCATTCTGCGGTAGCCGGGGTACGGATTCGCGGCGAACTCCGCGGACAGGATGTCGGGGACCTGCTGTGCGGTGGCCATGGGGCTCCCTCGGTTGAAGCGACGGCAAGGTTCACCACGGGCCAGGCTATTGACTCGCCGTCAGTTCAGACAGGGGGTGTCCTGGCGACCTGGTGCCGGAGCGGGGCCCCGCGTCGCTTACGGTTCCGGTGGACGCACGCGTGAATGGGCGCCGGACGGACGGCAGGCGGAGGAGACGGCATGACACAGCGGGCACTGATCGCGGGTGTGGGCGGACACGAGCCCGTGATCGCTCCTACGGCGTTCGTCGCGCCGACGTCGGTGGTGGTCGGAGAGGTCGGCCTGGCAGCCGGTTCGAGCGTCTGGTACCACACGGTGCTGCGGGCCGACGGGGGTCCGATCGTCATCGGAGCCGACAGCAACATCCAGGACAACTGCACCGTCCATGTCGACCCGGGCTCCCCCGTCACGATCGGCGAGCGGGTCTCGGTGGGTCACAACGCCGTGCTGCACGGCTGCACGGTCGAGGACGACGTGCTGGTCGGCATGGGCGCCACCGTGCTGAACGGGGCGCACATCGGTGCGGGTTCACTCGTCGCGGCGCAGGCACTGGTGCCGCAGGGGATGCGCGTACCGCCGGGTTCGCTGGTCGCGGGCGTGCCGGCCAAGGTGAGGCGGGAGCTGACCGAGGAGGAGCGCGAGGGCATCAAGCTCAACGCGGCGGTCTATCTGGAGCTGGCGAAGCGGCATCGGGCCGTGTACGAGGACTGAGGGCGGACGGCGAGCGCGCGGGCGGCCGTCAGTCGGTGGCGGGTGCGGGCGCCGGGTCGAGCGGACCCGCCGCGCCCTCGGCGGGGGTCCCGCCCCGCGCCGACGCCTTCTTCGCGCGGTTCTTGATGACGAGCATCGACGTGAGGCCGATCATCACGGCGAGGACGAGGCCCAGCCAGGAGAAGCGCTTCAGCCATGCCTCGGCGACGATGCCCAGCGAGTAGATGACGGCGGTGGTGCCCCCGGCCCAGACAATTCCGCCCAGGACGTTGGCGACGAGGAACTTCCAGTAGGGCATCCGCAGCACTCCGGCGAGCGGCCCGGCGAAGATCCGCAGCAGGGCGACGAAACGGCCGAAGAAGACCGCCCACATGCCCCACTTCTGGAACGACCGCTCGGCCATGGCGATCTGCGCCTCACCGAAGTGGTTCGGGAACCTCCCGCCGAGCCGGGCGAGCAGCGGTCTGCCGCCCTTGCGGCCGATGGCGTACCCGATCGAGTCGCCGATGATCGCGCCGGCGGTGGCGCACGCGCCGAGGATGTACGGGTTGATGTCACCGTGCTGCGAGGCCAGCAGGGCGGAGCTGACGAGGACGATCTCGCCCGGCAGCGGGATACCGAGGCTTTCGAGCCCGATCACCACGCCGACCAGGGCGTAGACACTGATCGCCGGTACGGTCTCCAGCCACTCCTGGACGTGCAAGACCGGTTCCTCCTGTGTCGGTGTGCCGCTGCCCGGCGTGCGCCTGGAAGGCGCACGCCGGGCAGCCTACCTGTAGGACACACCCTTCGATGACCGGGGCGGACCGCGCCCCGGTCGCCGGCGGCGGCCCGGTCAGGTGTTGAGGCGCAGCGTCCAGACGATGGTCATCTCGCCGGTGACGGCACCGTCCTCCCGGTTGAAGACGACGGTGACGGGGATCTCCGGGCGCCCGCCCGCGTCGAGTTCGGCGACGACGTCCGCGACCGGGCGGCCGAGGGTGGCGGTGGCCGTGACGACGCCCATGGCGAGCTTCTTGTAGCCGATCTCCGCCTTGACGACGAGCGGTACGGCGCGGGCGAGCTGGTCGCCGAAGGCGGCGAGGACGACGGCGCCGCTGACGGTGTCGCCGAGGGTGAACATCGCGCCGGCGTGCGGGCCCCCGACGTGGTTGTGGAAGGCGGGCTGGTCCGGAAGCCGTACGACGGCGCGCTCGGCGGTGGTTTCGAGGAACTCCATGTGGAGAGTCCTCGCCATGGGAACGGTGGCGGCGAGCATCTCGCCGACGGTCATCTGATCGGAACTCATACGAGATTATATTACTCACGAGTAGCGTCAGTTGCCATCCTGCGACAGGGCGGCCGTAGCAGTGCGGGGACGGCCCATCTATCGTTACTCGCCATGTGGCCAGGACAGCAGCCGCCCGGGGGCGAGCAAAACCCGCAGGATCCGAATTCCAACCCGTACCAGCAGCCGGGGTACCAGCAGCCGAATCCCTACCAGCAGCCGGGATATCAGCAGCCTGGGTATCAGCAGCAGCCCGGCTACCCGCAGCAGCCGGGACAGCAGCCGCCCAACCCGTACCAGCAGCCGACCGTGCCGCAGCAGTACGCGGTGCCGGGGCACGGCGGGCCGGGCGGACCCGATCCCTCGCAGGACAAGAAGCGGACGAAGATGGTCGCGATCATCGCGGCGTCGGCGGTCGTCGTCGCGGCGGCGGCCACGGGCTTCTTCGTGCTCGGCAAGGACGACGACAAGTCCACGAACGTCGCCGACGACCCCAAGGCCTCCGCATCGAAGGAGCCGAAGGAGAAGGAGACGCCGGAGGACAACCCGCGCGACGGTTCGGGCGTGGGCAAGCCCACCATCGCGGGCTGGAAGGTCGTCACCAACCCCAACCACGGCACGCAGTTCGACGTCCCCGCCGACTGGGTGGTCGAGAAGCCCGACACCTTCTCGGGCTTCGAGGACGTCGAGAAGGGTGACGGCTCCCCCGCCATCACCTTCTCCGCGCCGGCCTTCCTGAAGACCGCCTGGTGCGAGCAGGACACGGACCAGGACGGCGAGATCGAGGACGTCAGCCTCGGCGGCACCGGCACCAAGGGCGGCAAGGGCGCCAAGGACACGGCGACCGCCGCCAGCAACGAGTCCGGCAGCTGGGTCTGGGCCGCGTACGCGCAGGAGGCCACCAAGGATCAGCAGCAGAAGGCGATCAAGGTCGAGAAGTCCAAGGCGTACACGACCAAGGCCGGGCTCAAGGGTCACTACTCGACGGCCGCGAGCACGGGCCTGCCGAAGAAGGAGAAGTGCGACACCGACGGCAAGTCGATCGCCTTCACCTTCACCAACGCCAAGGGCGACTTCACGACGTGGGTCCTGTACGGCGCCAGGGGCGTCGACGACGAGATCCCCGACGAGACGCTGATGAAGATCATGAGCACCGTCCGGCTGGCCGAGTAGCCCACCGGAACGGTTGAGCCCCGAGCACTGAGCCCCGGGTCCCGCGTACGCGCCGGGCCCGGGGCTCAGCCGATGCCGAACGCCCCCTCGGGCGGCTCGGGCGACGCCACCGCGCCGGCGTCCCGCACGATCGGCGCGGTCCCGGTGAACCGCCGCAGCGACTCCCCGTGTTCGACGCGCGCCGGAAAGGCGTCGGAGGCGGTCCGGCGGGCCAGGGCCGCCGTGTCGATCGGCGCGTGGGAGGCGAGGAGTACGGCGTTGCCGAAGCGGCGCCCGCGCAGCACCGACGGCTCGGCGATGAGTGCCATCTCCTCGAACACCGAGGCGAACGTGGCCAGTTGGGACGTGAGGAAGGTGAAGGGCGCGCCGTCGGCGAGATTGGCCGCGTAGAGGCCGTCGTCCCGCAGCACCCGTTCGGCCAGGCGCGCGTACTCCACGGACGTCAGATGGGCGGGCACCCGTGAGCCGCCGAAGACGTCGCCGATGAGCAGATCGACCGAGCGGGCCGGCGCCGAGGCGAGCCAGGCGCGGGCGTCGGCGTCGTGCACGGCGATCCCGGCCCCCTCCGGGAGGGGCAACTCCTCGGCGACCAGGGCGAGCAGCGCCCCGTCGGCGTCGACGACGTCCTGAGCCGAGCCGGGCCGGGTCGCGCTCACGTAACGGGGCAGGGTGAGGGCCCCGCCGCCGAGATGGAGCACGGCGAGCGGCTCGCCCTCGTCGGCGACGCGGTCGACGACGTGCCCGAGGCGCCGGGTGTACTCGAATTCGAGATGGGTCGGGTCGTCCAGGTCGACGTACGACTGGGGCGCGCCGTCGACCGTCAGCAGCCACGCCCGTTCCCGGTCCACGTCCGGCAGCAGCCGGGCGGTGCCGCAGTCGACGGTCCGGATGACGGGGATGGCTTCGCTCACCGCCCCATTGTGCGTGCCATGCCCCGCGGACCCGACAGCGCCCGTCCCTCCCCGGAGCGGGGGAGACGGGCGCCATCGGGCCGCCGGTGGTCAGAGCAGCTCGGTCACCGTGCCCGCGCCGACCGTGCGTCCGCCCTCGCGGATCGCGAAGCCGAGCCCGGACTCCAGCGGCACGTCCCTGCCCAGCTCCACGGTCAGGGAGACCGTGTCACCGGGCCGCGCGACGGCCAGGTCGCCGAGGTCGATGTCACCGACCACGTCCGCCGTGCGGATGTAGAACTGCGGCCGGTACCCCGTCGTCACCGGCGTCGTGCGTCCGCCCTCCTTCGCCGACAGGACGTACACCCGCGCGGTGAACCGCCTTCTGGGACGCGTGCTGTCCGGCGCGGCCACCACATGGCCCCGGCGGATCGCGTCGCGTGGCATACCGCGCAGCAGCAGGGCAACGTTGTCGCCCGCCTCGGCGGACTCCATCGGCTTCCCGAAGGTCTCCAGTGAGGTGACCGTACTGAGCTGCGGCCCGGACTCGGCGCCGAGCACCTCGATCCGGTCGCCGACGCGCACCGTGCCGCGCTCGACGGCGCCGGTGACGACCGTGCCGCGGCCGGTGATGGTCAGGACGTTCTCCACCGGGAGGAGGAACGGCGCGTCGGTGTACCGGACGGGGACCGGCACGTAGGTGTCGACCGCGTCTAGCAGCGCCCGCACGGCGTCCGTCCAGCGCGGGTCGCCCTCCAGCGCCCGCAGCCCCGAGACCCGGACGACGGGGACGCTCTCCCCGCCGTACCCGTGCGAGCTGAGCAGTTCGCGCACCTCCAGCTCGACCAGGTCGGTCAGTTCGTCGTCGCCCGCGTCGGCCTTGTTGAGGGCGACGACGATGTGGTCGACGCCGACCTGCCGGGCGAGCAGTACGTGCTCGGCGGTCTGCGGCATGATCCCGTCGAGCGCGGACACGACGAGGATCGCCCCGTCGAGCTGCGCCGCGCCGGTGACCATGTTCTTGATGTAGTCGGCGTGACCGGGCATGTCGATGTGCGCGTAGTGCCGGGTGTCCGTCTCGTACTCGACGTGCGCGATGTTGATGGTGATGCCGCGCGCCGCCTCCTCGGGGGCCCGGTCGATCCGGTCGAACGGCACGAACGTGCCGGTCCCGCGCTCGCTGAGGACCTTGGTGATGGCCGCGGTCAGGGTGGTCTTGCCGTGGTCGACGTGGCCCATGGTGCCGATGTTGAGGTGCGGCTTGGTGCGCACGTATGCCGTCTTGGGCATGGCTGACGTGTTCCTTCCAGGAACTCGAAGCGTGAAGGGGACCCCCGGGGCCTTGCCGACCCTCCCCCTGTGGGGTCCGCCGGACGATCCGGGAAGGGTCAGCTTCGGGCGCCGTCGAGCGGCGCCGCCGCGGCGGCCTCCGCCGCTTCCGCGTGCGCCGCCAGGAACGCGGCAGCCTTCGGCGCGTCCGCGACCGCGGACGACGCTGCGTGAAAGGCGTACCGGAACATGTCGTCGATGATGTCCGACCGGCGCCGCCGCGTCGACGGATTTATGGGCGTACGGCTCCGTGGTCCGGCGGCCCCGGGGGCACGTGGCTCAGAGGTTCTTCAGGGCCTCGCGCACGGAGAGCGGGGGCAGCCGGTCGCGGGCGCCCGCGACGAAGTCCTGGACGGCGGCCGGGTCGGTCTTGGCGTACTCGCGCAGGCACCAGCCGATCGCCTTGCGGATGAAGAAGTCGCGGTGCCCGGACTGCCGGAGGCAGTAGCCGAACAGCCGCCCGGTGTCGGTGGCGTCCTTGTAGGTGAGCTGGTGCAGCAGCGCGGTGCGCGCGATCCACAGGTTCTCGTCCTCGATCCAGGCGTCCATCTCGGCCGCGAGCGCGGGGTCGGCGGTGACGAGTCCGCCGGCGAGATGGGCGGCGAGTGCGTCGACGGTGTCCCACCAGGAGTGCGTGGAGACGAGATGGCGGACGACGGGCAGGAAGCCGGACGACAGCCGGCCGGTGTGACGGCGGAGGTAGTCGACCGCGAAGTACTGGTACTCCCGCTCGGGCAGCTCCCAGCAGCGCAGGGCGATCGCCGCGCAGTCCGTCTCGTCGGGACGCGGCAGCCGGTCGAGCACCTGCCGTGAGAGCGCGCGGCGTTGGGGCGCGGGGATGCCGAGGAAGGGGGCGATGTCCTTGAGATACGCGGCCGACCGCGCGGCCCGCACCGGATCGGCCGCTGTGGCGTAACTGACGACGAGCCGTTCCAGCACGGTGTCGGCGAGGGCGCTGGGAGGCGGTGCGAGGGTCATGACATGCAGGTTATGCGCCGCCACTGACAACACGTGGTGCTCTCCGGCGGGGCCGGGCGACCGCCCGAGTGGCGGTTGTCTCCCGCCTCTTGATGACAATCACATCTCGTCGTCGGTTAGTCTCCCCGAATGCTCGACCCTGTCGACAGGCCGTCCGCCGGCCTCACGGTCCGCTGGACGAGGGTGCTGCTCTCACCCTGGTCCAGGCTCTCTCTCCTCGTGCTCCTGCTGGCGTGCGCGGGGACCGCGGTGCTGGTCTACGAGCCGCAGAGATTCGTCTCGGCCGGCTGGCCGCAGCTGAGCGGCGGCGCGGCCGTGGTGCTGTTCGCCGCGGCCTACGGGGTGTGCACGGCGGCCTTCGTGCCGCGTCCGCTGCTCAACCTCGCGGCGGGTGCCCTGTTCGGTACGCAGCTCGGGCTCCCGGCGGCGATCGCGGGAACGGTGCTGGGCGCGGGCATCGCCTTCGGCCTCGGCCGCTTCCTCGGTCAGGAGGCGCTGCGTCCGCTGCTGCGGGGCCGCTGGCTGACGGCGGCGGACGGGCAGTTGAGCCGGCACGGCTTCCGCTCGATGATGGCGGTACGGCTGTTCCCGGGGGTCCCGTTCGTGGCCGCCAACTACTGCGCGGCGGTGTCGAGGATGGGCTGGCTGCCGTTCCTGCTGGCGACGGCCATCGGCTCCGTCCCGAACACGGCGGCGTACGTGATCGCGGGGAGCGAGGCGGGGTCGCCGACGTCCCCCGCGTTCCTGCTGGCGATGGGGTTCATCGTGCTGACCGGCGCGGGGGCCGGGACGCTGGCCTGGTTCAAGCGCCACCGGCTGCGTCCCGCGACCCCGGCGCCCACGGAGGCCAGGGTCCCGGAGCCGGTCGCCTGACCGGCTCCGCCCTCCACCGTCGGGCGGGCTCAGGAGAGTCCGCCCGCCAGCCCCAGGTCGCCGCCCGGCGGCACCTCCGAGAACCGCGCCACGTCCGCCTGCGTCACGGCGCCCAGCTCCCCCGGCACCCACCTCGGCGTCCGGTCCTTGTCGATGACCTGCGCCCTGATCCCCTCCACCAGGTCCGGTGTCCGCAGCGCCGCGCACGACGCCCGGTACTCCATGTCCAGCACCTCTTCCAGCGTCTTCGCGGTCCGCGCCCTCCGTACGGCGGCCAGCGTCGCCTTCAGCGCGGTCGGTGACTTCGTCAGGATCGTCTCCGCCGTCTGCTTCGCCCCGTGGTGCCCGCTCGCGAAGAGCCGGTCCACGATCTCCTCCACCGAGTCGGCGGCGTAGCACGCGTCGATCCACTCGCGGTCGGCGGCCAGCTCCCCCTCGGGCGGCGCGGACTCGTGGCGCCGTACGGCCACCGGCACGTCCGTTTCGGCGAGTTGGCCCGCCAGTCCCGGCAGCCGCCCGGAGGGCACGTAGTGGTCGGCGAGCCCGCAGAGGATCGCGTCGGCGGCGCCCACCGCCGCGCCGGTGAGCGCGAGATGCGTGCCGAGCTCGCCCGGTGCCCGGGAGAGCAGATACGTACCGCCGACGTCCGGTACGAGGCCGATGCCGGTCTCGGGCATGGCGACCCGGGAGCGTTCGGTGACGACGCGGACGTCCCCGTGGGCCGAGAGCCCCACCCCGCCGCCCATCACGATGCCGTCCATGAAGGCGACGTAGGGCATCGGGCAGTGCGCGATGCGGGCGTTGAGGCGGTACTCGTCGCGCCAGAACGCGGGCGACGCCGCGCCGCCCGTACGCGCGTCCTCGTGGATCGACCGGATGTCGCCGCCCGCACACAGTCCGCGCCCGCCGGCGCCGTCGATGACCACCGCGCCCACGTCCGGGTCCCGCTCCCACGCGGTGAGCGCGGCGTCGACGCGCGACACCATGGCGTGGGTGAGGGCGTTGAGGGCGCGCGGCCGGTTGAGCGTGAGCCGCCCCACGCGTCCGTCGCGGCGTACGAGGACGGTCTCGTCCTCCGTAGGAGGTCGTGCGGTCATCGGTCCTCTCCCCCGGCCGGCAGGTCCAGCGCCTCGACGATCCGCTCGGCGGCCAGCGTCGCCGTCAACGAGCCCTCCCGCACCTGCTGTTCGAGCGCGGGAGCCAGCTCGCGTACGCCCGGATGGCCGCGCAGCCGGTCCAGCAGGTGGTCCCTGACCATCGACCAGGTCCAGTCGACCTGCTGGTCGCTGCGCTTGCGCCCGAGGCGTCCGCTGGTGTCGAGAACCTTCCTGTGCTGTTCCAGTCGCTCCCAGACGGCGTCCAGCCCGGTGCCCTCACGGGCACTGCAACTCAGCACCGGCGGGGTCCACGCGGCGTCGGCGGGGTGCATCAGGCGCAGCGCGCCCGCGAGTTCACGCGCGGCGGACCTCGCGTCCCGCTCGTGCGGCCCGTCGGCCTTGTTGACGGCGATGAGGTCGGCCAGTTCCAGCACTCCCTTCTTGATGCCCTGGAGCTGGTCGCCGGTACGGGCGAGGCTCAACAGGAGGAAGGAGTCGACCATGTTGGCGACGGCGGTCTCCGACTGGCCGACGCCGACGGTCTCGACGAGGACGACGTCGTAGCCGGCCGCCTCCATGACGATGATCGTCTCGCGGGTGGCCTTGGCGACCCCGCCGAGGGTGCCGGCGGTGGGTGAGGGCCGGACGAAGGCCGCCGGGTCGACGGCCAGGCGCTCCATGCGGGTCTTGTCGCCCAGGATGGAGCCGCCGGTCCTGCTGGACGACGGGTCGACGGCGAGGACGGCGACCCGGTGCCCGAGGCCGGTGAGCATCGTGCCGAGGGCGTCGATGAAGGTGGACTTGCCGACGCCGGGCACGCCGCTGATGCCGATCCTGCGTGCCGTGCCGGAGTACGGCAGCAGCGCGGTCAGGAGCCGCTGGGCGAGTTCCCGGTGGTCGGCCCTGGTGGACTCCACGAGGGTGATGGCGCGCGCGACGGCCGAACGGGAGCCGTCGAGCACCCCTTTGGTGTAGGTGTCGATGTCGATGCCGGTCCGAGCTGTCACCGGCTCACCGCTCGTGGCCGAGGGCGGCGGCCAGGGTGGTGAGGAGGTCCCGCGCTGCGTCGGGGATGACGGTGCCGGGCGGGAAGACGGCCGCGGCACCCGCGCGGTGCAGTTCGTCGATGTCGCCGGGCGGGATCACGCCGCCGACGACGATCATGATGTCCTCGCGGCCCTCGCGGGCGAGTTCCTCGCGCAGGGCGGGCACGAGCGTGAGGTGTCCGGCGGCCAGCGACGACACTCCGACGATGTGCACGTCGGCCTCGACGGCCTGCCGCGCGACCTCACCGGGCGTCTGGAACAGCGGGCCGACGTCGACGTCGAAGCCGAGGTCGGCGAAGGCGGTGGCGATGACCTTCTGGCCGCGGTCGTGGCCGTCCTGGCCCATCTTGGCGACGAGGATGCGCGGGCGCCGCCCCTCGGCGCGCTCGAACTGCTCGACGGCGTCCCGGGTGCTCTCGACCGCCGGTGACGTGCCGGCCTCGTTCCTGTACACACCGGAGATGGTACGGATCTGGCCGGAGTGCCGTCCGTAGACCTTCTCCAGGGCGTCGGAGATCTCGCCGACGGTGGCCTTGGCGCATGCCGCGTTCACGGCGAGGGCCAGCAGGTTGCCTTCGAGCCCCTGGGTCGATCCGGCCTCGGCCGCGCCGGTGAGGGCGCGCAGCGCGTCCTGGCAGGCCGCCTCGTCGCGTTCGTCGCGCAGCCGGCGCAGTTTGGCGATCTGCTGTGTCCGTACGGAGGAGTTGTCGACGGAGCGGACCTCGATCTGCTCGTCGCTCTCGACGAGGTACTTGTTGACGCCGATGACGGGCTGGCGCCCGGAGTCGATCCTTGCCTGGGTGCGGGCCGCCGCTTCCTCGATCCGGAGTTTGGGGATGCCCTCCGCGATGGCCCGCGCCATGCCGCCGGCCGCCTCGACCTCCTCGATGTGCTGCCAGGCGCGGCGCGCGAGGTCGTACGTCAGCTTCTCCACATAGGCGCTGCCGCCCCAGGGGTCGATGACGCGGGTGGTGCCGGACTCCTGCTGGAGCAGGAGCTGGGTGTTGCGGGCAATGCGCGCGGAGAAGTCGGTGGGCAGGGCCAGCGCCTCGTCGAGGGCGTTGGTGTGCAGCGACTGGGTGTGGCCCTGGGTGGCGGCCATCGCCTCCACACAGGTACGGGGGACGTTGTTGAAGACGTCCTGCGCCGTGAGGGACCAGCCGGAGGTCTGTGAATGGGTGCGCAGCGACAGCGACTTGGCGTTCTTGGGGTCGAACTTCTTTACGAGCCTGGCCCAGAGGAGCCGCGCGGCGCGCAGTTTGGCGATCTCCATGAAGAAGTTCATGCCGATGGCCCAGAAGAAGGAGAGCCGGGGTGCGAACGCGTCGACGTCGAGGCCCACGTCGAGTCCGGCGCGCAGGTACTCGACGCCGTCGGCGAGGGTGTAGGCCAGCTCCAGATCGGCCGTCGCGCCGGCTTCCTGGATGTGGTAGCCGGAGATGGAGATGGAGTTGTAGCGCGGCATCTTCCGCGAGGTGTACGCGAAGATGTCGGAGATGATCCGCATCGAGGGGGCGGGCGGATAGATGTAGGTGTTGCGGACCATGAACTCCTTGAGGATGTCGTTCTGGATGGTCCCGGCCAGCTTCTCGGGCGGTACGCCCTGCTCCTCCGCCGCCACGATGTAGAGGGCGAGTACGGGCAGGACGGCGCCGTTCATGGTCATCGAGACGGTCATCCGGTCGAGCGGGATGCCGTCGAAGAGTTGGCGCATGTCGTAGATCGAGTCGATGGCGACGCCGGCCATGCCGACGTCACCGGTCACGCGCGGGTGGTCGCTGTCGTAGCCGCGGTGCGTCGGCAGGTCGAAGGCGACGGACAGGCCCTTCTGCCCGGCCGCGAGGTTGCGCCGGTAGAAGGCGTTGGACTCCTCGGCGGTGGAGAATCCGGCGTACTGACGGATCGTCCAGGGCTGGTTGACGTACATCGTCGGGTACGGGCCGCGCAGGTACGGCGCGATGCCGGGGTACGTCCCGAGGAAGTCGAGGCCCGCGAGGTCCTGCGGGGTGTAGAGCGGTTTGACGTCGATGCCCTCGGGGGTGTTCCAGACGAGGTCGGCGTCGCTCCTGCCCGTGCTCTCCTTGACGGCGGTGCGCCACTGGTCCTCGTGTCCGCCCGTGGGCGTGGCGGGACCCAGGTCGATGCCGGTGAAGTCGGGGACGGTCATGGCGCCACTCCCATGTGGTCGAGGGCGGAGGTGAGTTGGGCGACGGCGTCCCCGCCGGCGGCGACGAACTCGTCGACTCCGGCGCGGGTGAGGCTCTCGCGCAGTTCGCCCGGGCGTCCCGCGAGGTACACGCGGGTGGCACCGGCCGATTTCAGTGCCGCGGCGACGTCCCCGGCCTGTTCGGCGTAGAGCGGATCGCTGGAACAGAGGCAGGCGATGGCGGCGCCGCTGCGTTCGAAGGCGTCGGCGGCGGTGGCGGCGTCGACGGTGACGGGGTCGTGGACCGGTTCGACTCCGCCGGACTGGAAGAGGTTCGAGGCGAACGTCACCCGCGCCGTGTGCGCGGCGGCCGTGCCGAGGGCGGCCAGGAAGACGCGGGGGCGGGCGCCGGTCGACGCGAGGTGGGCGTCCGAGCGGGAGCGCAGGGTCTCGAAGGCGTCGTCGCGGTGGACGGTGGGCAGTCCGCCGGTCGCGGCCGGGGGTGACGCGTCGCGTACGACGGGGGCTTCGGCCAGATGGGGGAACTCGCTGACGCCGGTGACCGGTTCGCGCCGGCGTGCCAGTTTCTCGGAGCGGGCCGCCCAGGTCGCGGCGAGGCGTTCGGCGACCAGGCCGCCACGCAGCGCGGCGCGCTGGCCGCCGGCCCGTTCGATCTCCTGGAACCAGGCCCAGGCGGCGTGCGCGAGGTCGTCGGTGAGCCGCTCGACGTACCAGGAGCCGCCCGCCGGGTCGATGACGCGGCCGAGGTGGGACTCCTCGATCAGGATGGTCGAGGTGTTGCGGGCGATGCGCCGGGCGAACGCGTCGGGAAGTCCCAGGCTGTGGTCGAAGGGCAGCACGGTGACGGAGTCGGCGCCGCCGACCCCGGCGGCGAGCGAGGCGACCGTGGTGCGCAGCATGTTCACCCACGGGTCGCGCCGGGTCATCATCACCGACGAGGTGACGGCGTGCTGGCGCTGGGCGGCGCCGGCCGGTCCGGCACCGCTGACCTCCGCGACGCGGGACCACAGCCGGCGCGCGGCACGGAGCTTGGCGATGGTCAGGAACTGGTCGGCGGTGGCGGCGTACCTGAACTCCAGCTGGCCGCAGGCCGCTTCGACGGAGAGTCCCGCGGCGTCGAGGTCGCGCAGCGCGGCGACACCGGCGGCGAGCGAGCAGCCAAGTTCCTGCGCGGCCGAGCCGCCGGCCTCGTGGTAGGGCAGGGCGTCGACGACGAGGGCGCGCAGTCCGGGGTACTCGCGGTGGCACAGCCCGGCGAGTTCCGCCGCGGCGTCCGTGAGGCCGGCGGCCTCGTGGCCGGTGCGGGCGAGGAGGCCGACCGGGTCGGCGCCGAGGGTGCCGCACGCCTCCCCGCGCGGAACGCCGCGTTCGTCGTACAGGCGCAGCAACTCGGCCGCCGCCTCGGGGAATTCGTCGCCCGCGTCGAGCGCGACCGGGGCGAGGTCGAGGTAGACCCCGTCGACGGCGTCGGCGAGGCCGGTGACCGGCACGCCGGACCGGCCGACGGCCAGCCACAGGGAGGTGGTGCCGTTGGCGAGGTCGGCGAGTACGGCTTCGTTGGTGCGCGCGGGGTCGGTGCGCGCGTGGCGCTGGCGTACGTCCCAGCCGCCGGGCGCGGGTCCGCCGGGGGTGCCGCCCCGGGTGAAGGGCGCGAAGCCCGGCAGTCCCCCGTCGCCGGGGTCGTCGGCGGCGGTGTAGAGGGGACGGGTGGTCAGTCCGTCTTCGAGCGCTGTCGAGAGTGCGTCCTCGGCGGCGGTGCCCGAGACGTCCCGGCCGGATTTCCTGAGTACGCCCTCCACCAGACCCTGCCACTGGTCATGGGTCGGTTCGGGGAACTCGGCTGCCAGCGATAGCCCGCTGTCGGGCAGGAGCGTCATGCCGAGATGTTAGGGCAGCGCGTTCGGCGGTTATCAGGT
>NZ_JAAPBF010000136.1 GCF_022695985.1 Streptomyces sp. NP-1717
CGCCCACGATGAGCGGGTCGGGCTCACCGACGACCGACTCGTCCTTCAGGTCGTAGTCCACCCGCCACAGCAGGCTGCGCATGGCCTCCAGCCGTCCCCGCTTCTTGTCGTTGTTCTTGACCACGGTCCACGGCGCGTACGCGGTGTCGGTGGCCCGGAACATGTCGACCTTGGCGGCGGTGTACGCGTCCCAGAGGTCGAGCGACGCGACGTCGGTGGGCGAGAGCTTCCACTGCCGTACGGGATCGATCTGCCGGATCGCGAACCGGGTGCGCTGCTCGTCGTGCGAGACCGAGAACCAGAACTTGACCAGCAGGATGCCGTCGTCGGTGAGCATCCGCTCGAACTGGGGCGCCTGGTGGAGGAAGTGCATGTACTCGCCCGGGGTGCAGAAGCCCATCACCCGCTCGACACCGGCCCGGTTGTACCAGGAGCGGTCGAAGAAGACGATCTCCCCGGCGGAGGGCAGGTGCGCGACGTACCGCTGGAAGTACCACTGCCCCGCTTCCCGCTCCGTGGGCTTCTCCAGGGCCACCACGCGGGCGCCACGCGGGTTGAGCCGCTCGGTGAACCGCTGGATGGTGCCGCCCTTGCCCGCCGCGTCCCGGCCCTCGCAGACCACGACCACCCGCTGGCCGGTGTCCTTGACCCAGCGCTGCAACTTGAGCAGTTCGATCTGGAGGATGCGCTTCGTCCGCTCGTACTCGCGGCGGCGCATCTTCTCGTCGTACGGGTAGTTCTGCCGCCATGTCCGGACGGGGCGCCCGGACTTGTCGAGCAGGACGGGCTGCCGGGGGTCCCGGTCGTCGACCGTCAGCCCGTGCAGAAGGGCCTTCTCGGCGTCCTCACCCGGCGGCATGCGGGTGCCTTCCCCGGTAGGGGGTGGTGACGGTGCGGGGGTCGGCTTCCTCCTCCTCGTCGAGCGGGGGGAGGTCGACCGTGTACTGCGCCTCCAGGAAGAGGTCGCTGTGCTGCGGACGCGAAACGGACTCATCTGCCGCGGGAAGAGGCGCGGTTCGGACGATACGACGCTGAGAGCTCTGCATCCAAGACCATCCAGGGAAAGGGTGTCGCACGGGCCGCGCGGCCCATTGCCGGGCGACTGTCTCATCCTCGCACAGCGCTCGATCTTGGCAGGCGAGCCGAAATGCGCGCCAGGCGCCGTGATCCGCGCCCCGGGCCGCTCCCCCGCCCCGACCGCGGCCCGGCGGGGTCAGCCCGTGGGCCGGTCGAGGCGGAAGCGGCCGAGCACCCGGTCCACCAACTGGCCCGCCGCCCCGGTGTAGTGCGCCGGGTCCGACAGCTTGCGGAGGTCGTCGGCCGACCGGCGTCCCGCCAGTTCGGGGGCTTCGGCCAGAACGTCCGCGAGGTGCCTGCCGGAGGTGGCGGCCCGCGCCGACGCGCGGCCGAGCAGCGCCTTGGCCCCGGCCCTGCCGAGTTCGACGGAGAGCAGCGCCGCGAGCCGTTCCGAGACGACCAGACCGCCCGTCAGGTCCAGGTTGGCCCGCATCCGCTCCTCGTGGACGGTCAGACCCTCCGTCAGCTCCGCGGCGGTGTGCGCCGCGCCGCCGGCCAGGCGCAGGGCGTCGCGCAGCGGCAGCCACTCCGCGTGCCAGGCTCCGGAGGGCCGCTCGTCGTCGTGGACCGACACCTGCGTGAGGGTGCCGACGAGGGAGGGCACCTGGTAGGAGGCGGAGCGGATCAGCGCCGAGAGCGCGGGGTTGCGTTTGTGCGGCATGGCGGAGGACGTGCCCCGGCCCTCGGCGGCCGGTTCCGCCAGTTCGCCCGTCTCGGTGCGGGACAGCAGCTGGACGTCCGCGGCGATACCGCCGAGCGCGCCGGTCAGCAGGGTGAGCGCCGCGCCGAGGTCGGCGAGAGGCGTGCGGACGGTGTGCCAGGGCACGAGCGGTTCGGTGAGGTCCAGCTCGGCCGCGAGTGCGGCGGGCAGCTCCTCGACGTACCGCCGCCCGCCGTCGTCGGCCGCGGCCGGTGCGTGCAGGAGCGCGTACTCCAGATATCCGGCCATCGTGCCCGCCGCGCCGCCGAGTTGGACCGGCAGGCCCTCCGCGCGCACCCGGCGCAGCCGGTCCCGTGCGTCGAGCACGCCCTGGAGCCAGCCGGCCGCCTTGAGGCCGAACGTGGTCGGGACGGCGTGCTGGCCGAGGGTGCGGGCGGCCATGGGGGTGTCGCGGTGCCGGGCGGCGAGGCCGGCCAGCGCGGCGGCGGTGCGGTCCAGGTCGGCCAGGACGAGGTCCAGGGTGCGCGCGGCGAGAAGCATGAGGCCGGTGTCGAGGATGTCCTGGCTGGTGGAGCCCTGGTGGACGCTGTGCGCGGCCTCCGCGTCCTCGGCGGCGACCAGCGCGGTGAGCCGCCGTACGAGGGGGACGACCGGGTTGGCGGCGCCGCGCGCCTGGACCGCCAGCTCGTACAGGTCGAAGTGTTCGGCCCGCGCGGCCTCGCCGATGGCGCGGGCGGCGGACTCGGGTACGGTGCCGAGCCGGGCCTGCACCCGTGCGAGGGCCGCTTCGGTGTCGAGCATGGCCTGGAGGCACGCGGCGTCGGTGGTGGCGGCCTCGGCCGGGGTGCCCGCCCGGACCGGGGAGAAGAGTCCCGTGTCGGCCGGTGGCTGACTGCTCGTCATATCTGAATCCTCGTCAACTCGCGCTCGGCGCAGATGATTTCACGTGGTCCTCGACTTCTGGTGGTCCGTCACCGGAGGCCGGGGCGGCCCGGCGGGCAGGGCCAGGACGGCGAGCGCGATCGCGTCGGAGTCCCCCAGGGTGACGGAGTTGACACCGGGGCGGACCCCGGCGGCGGTCGCCCAGTGCACGGACTCGGTCGGCACACCGTAGGCGAAGCGCCGGGGGTGGGCGCGGCCCTCGGTGTCCACCAGCCGGTAGGGCCGGGGGGTGACGGCCAGTCCGCCGGTCTCGTACGCGCCGAGTTCCGGATCGGCTATGGCGTAGGGGCGGCACTGGCCGGTGGCCAGCAGGTCGTTGAGCAGCGGATCGGTCGTCCGGCGCAGGTCGGGCTCGGGCAGCCGGGCCTCGACCAGGGTGGTGACGCGGGTCAGGGAGCCGGGTACGGCGGGTGCCTCGACGGTGAAGACGCCCTGGTCCGCGTCGGTGCCGACGCGCATGCCGGGGCCGAGGACGGTCAGTACCCCGGCCTCGACGAGCGCGATCATCTGCTCGATCCGGCCGGCCGGCGGGCCGATCGACAGGAAGGCGTTGAGCGGGGTGTACCAGCGTTCCAGGTCGTCGCGGTGCGAGCGGCCGGTGAGCCCGCCGTGGTCGACCACCAGCCGGATCTCGTTGCGCAGGTCCCGCAGCACGTCGAGGGCGGACTTGAGCGGGCCCTCGACGTTGCCCGCCTCGGACTCGGCGAGGTCCAGGCGCAGGGTGTCCAGCAGCCAGTCCCGGTGGTCCCCGACGCTCCTAAAGCCCTGGCCGGCGTGGGGCAGGGAGAGGTGCTTCCAGTCCCAGTGGTCCTCGGGGCCGATGCCGTACGCGTCGAGCAGGTCGGACTCCCCGGCCGATCCCCAGGCGGATTCGAGATAGCGGTCGCCGAACCGGCCGGCCTCGCGCTCCCCGGCGCGCCGGGCGAGCAGCGCCGTGTAGTAGACGGTCTCGACCTCCTTGGCGATCAGCGGCCACAGGTCGCGCCCGAAGTCGAGGCCGCCGCCGAGCCGGGCGGCGGTGCGCAGCCGCTCCAGCACCTCCGGGGTGAGGACCCGTGGGATGTGCCGGCCGTGCGCGCCCTTCTGGTTGCGGCCCCGCGAGTGGTACGGGACGCCCCGCCGGGAGGCGGCGTACAGGCGCGGTTCGCGTCCGGACGGGCCGTAGAGGAGCCGGCCGTCCCGGCGGGTGTAGGTGCCGCCCCGGCCGAGTGTGAAGAGCGTGAGGTGGTCGAAGAAGTTGAGCCCGAGTCCGCGCAGGGCGACGGCCTCGCCCGGCCGGACGGCGGACAGGTCGGTGTCGGCGGGGTTGGCGGGCTGGACGTAGGTCAGCCCGTGGGTCCGCGCGAAGCCGGCGAGTTCGCGCTCGCCGGGGCCGCCCCGGACGGGGAGGTGGCCCTGGGCCAGGACGACCGCGTCCAGGCCGTCCAGGCGGGAGCCGTCGGAGAGGTGGACGCTCTGCGGTCCGCCGGGACCCTCCGGGCCGTCGGGGGCGCCGTCCAGCCGGACCGCCTGCCACGGGTGGACGACGACGCGCACGTGCGCGGGCGCGGTGCGCACGACGTGCCGGAAGACCCATTCCAGGTAGTGGCCGTAGAAGGCGCGGGTCGGGTAGGAGTCCGGGGTGAGGTCGCGGGCCTCGGCGCGTACCTGGTCGTCGTAAGCCTCCCCGGGCGCTTCGCCCGGGGCCGCCGCCGTACGTACCGCCCAGTCGTACAGGCTGGGGCCGGGGGCGAGTTCGCCGTCGATCTCCACGCTCTCGTCGGTGAACAGCGTGACCTGCGAGGCGACGGTGTTCATCAGCAGATGGTGGGACTGGTCGGTGCGCCACACGCCCCCGGCGCCGGGGCGGTGGGGGTCGACGACGTGCACCGTGAGGGTGGAGCCGGCCGGCAGGCCCCGGCGCGCGTTGGCGCAGAGCCGTTCCAGCACCGAGAGCCCACGGGGCCCCGCACCGACGATGCAGACCTCCAGATGTCCGTCACTCACGCGTGTGTCTCCGTCTCCCGTTGGACGGCCCTGGTTGCGGCCGGTGTCTTGCTCGCCTCGCTCGCCCGGTCACCGCTCGGAGGGCTTCAGAGGACTTCGACGGTGGGGCCGGTCTCCAGCCGGTGCCGGCAGTCCAGGACGAAGTCCGAGGCTCGGGCGACGAGTTCGTAGTCGAAGGCGTCGTGGTCGGTCAGCAGCACCACCGCGTCGGCCGCCGCCAGCTCCTCCTCGGTGAAGTCGCAGCGGGTCAGCCTGCTGTTCACGGTGACCGCCTCGACCACGTACGGGTCGGCCGCGCGCACTTCCGCGCCGAGCCCGAGCAGCAGCTCCGCCACGCGCAGCGCGGGCGACTCGCGCGCGTCGCCGGTGTTCGGCTTGTACGCGAGGCCGAGCAGCAGGACCCGGGAGCCGGCCAGCGGCCTGCGGCGGGCGTTGAAGGCGAGCAGCAGCCGCTGGACCACGTGGTCGGGCATGTGTCCGTTGATCTCGTTGGCGAGTTCGACGAACTGGAAGCTGCGGCCGAGGGTGCGCCTGACCCGCCAGGACAGGTACTCGGGGTCGACCGGCAGACAGTGCCCGCCGACCCCGGGGCCGGGGGTGAAGCGCATGAAGCCGAAGGGCTTGGAGGCGGCGGCGTCCAGCGCCTCCCAGACGTCGACGCCGAGTTCGTGCGCGTACATCGCCATCTCGTTGACCAGGGCGATGTTGACGTGCCTGAAGGTGTTCTCGATGAGCTTCGACAGCTCGGCGACCTCGGTCGTGCGCACGGGCACGGTGTTGCTGGTGATCGTGTCGTAGAAGGCCTGTACGGCGGTGAGCGACGCCGGGTCGATGCCGGAGACCACCTTGGGCGTGTTCTCCAGCCGCCAGGTGGGGTTGCCGGGGTCGATGCGCTCGGGGCTGTAGCCGAGGTGGAAGTCCTGGCCGGCGACGAGGCCCGAGCCCTCCTCCAGCAGCGGGACGAGCAGTTCGACGGTGGTGCCGGGGTACGTGGTCGACTCCAGGACCACGGTCGCGCCGGGGCGCAGCCGGCCGGCGAGGGTGTGGGCCGCCGACTCGATGTACGAGAGGTCGGGGGCACCGTCGCGCAGCGGGGTGGGCACGGTGACGACGGCGATGTCGAAGCCGTCGAGGTCCGTGGGGTCGGTGGTGGGCAGATAGGTGCCCCGGTCGAGGAGTTCGGCGAGCTGCGCGTCGGGGATGTCCTCGACGTAGGACTCACCGCTGACGAGTCGTTTGACGCGCTCGGTGTCCACGTCGTAACCGACCACTTGGTGGCCGGCCTGTGCGGCCCGGACGGCCAGCGGCAGGCCCACGTACCCCTGCCCGACAACGACGACCTTGCTTTTCACGGTTGCTCCCGTCGGAGAAGATTGGTCAGTTGGTCAGGGTCGGGCGACAGCGGTCGGCGACGGCGGCCGGGCGACAGCGGCCGACCGCACGTGTGTGGGGGGCCGCGCGCCGGGGGTCAGTCGAAGAAGGCGCAGACCACGTCGGCCGTGCGCTCGACCTGACTGTCCGTCAGGCTGAGGTTCAGCGGCAGCGCGAGATGGCGCGCGCTCGCCAGTTCCGTACCGGGACGCCGTCCGTCCGCGCCCGGTCCGGCGTACGCGGCGAAGGCGGCCAGCCTCGGCAGCGGCACCGGGTAGTACACGCGGCTGCCGATGCCGTGCGCGGCGAGGTGCGCCGCCAGCGAGTCGCGGCAGATGGTCTGTACGGCGTAGACGTAGTGGCACTGGCCGTCGGCGCCGGTCGTGGGGGCGAGCAGACCGCTCCCGCGCAGCGCCGCGAACCGTGAGTTGTAGTGCGCGGCGATGGCGGCGCGCCGGGCGATCATGCCGTCGGCGCGGTCCAGGCGGGCGAGCTGATAGCCGGCCAGCACCTCGTCGAAGCGGCTGTTGAGACCGACCTCGTGGTGCACGAAGCGCTGCACACCGTCCTGCCCGTGGTTGCGCAACCGCCGTACCAGCGTGGCGAGTTCGATGTTGTCGGAGAGGACGACGGCGCCTTCGCCGGGCATCCCGAACGGTTTGACCGGGAAGAACGAGTAGAGCCCGATGTCCCCCCAGGTGCCGGCCGC
Source organism: Streptomyces sp. NP-1717 (assembly GCF_022695985.1). Classification (GTDB taxonomy): domain Bacteria; phylum Actinomycetota; class Actinomycetes; order Streptomycetales; family Streptomycetaceae; genus Streptomyces. The sequence continues at coordinate 6,747 of NZ_JAAPBF010000136.1, forward strand.
CCGGCCGCCCAGGGTCGCGCCCTGGGCCACCGCCGCGTCCTCGACGACCGAGATGCCTCGGCGCCGGGCGAAGGCCGTGATCGCGGGCATGTCGGCCATCGTCGTGAACGTGTGGGCGGGGACGACCGCGCGGGTGCGCTCCGTCACCCGGCTCTCGGCGTCGACGGGGTCCATGACCATCGTCACCGGGTCGACATCGGCGAAGACCGGCACCCCGCCGATGGCGAGCACCGTCGCGGCCAGCGGCTCCGCGCCGAAGGCGGGCACGATCACCTCGTCGCCGGGGACGACCCCGACGGCCCGCAGGGCGAGGACGAGGGCGCTTGTCCCGCTGGCGCAGGCGACGACGTCGCGCACACCCGCGCGGTCGGCCAGCCGCCGCTCCAGTTCGGCGGTGCGGCGGCCGAGTATGAACTTCTGCTCGGGGTCGGTTCCGACCTCGTACAGCACCTCGCGCAGCAGTTCACGGTCCGCGTCGGGGAGCCGGGTGTGCGCGTAGGGGACGGTCTCGGGCGTCGACGTGGCCGCGGCGACACGGGTCGGGGCGGCCTGTACGGGCGAGGTCTCGGTGGTCATGACGTACTCCCGGTGAAGAAGGAGCGGACGGCGTCGCACACCCGGCCGAGCTGCGCGAGGGTCAGCTCGGGGTAGAGCGGCAGTGCCACGGTGCGGTGGCTGGCGGCCTCGGCGTGCGGGAAGTCGCCTTCCTGGTGGCCGAGATGGGCGAAGCACGGCTGGAGGTGCAGCGGCAGCGGGTAGTACGTCTCGGTGCCGATGCCCGCGGCCGCGAGGTGCGAGACGAGGGCGTCGCGCCGGTCGGTCTCGATGAGATAGACGTAGAAGACCGGATCCACCGGCTCGCCGCGCTCCACGACCGCCGGCAGTCCGCGGACGCCGGGGATGCCGCGCAGCCGGCGGGTGTACGCGTCCGCGAGCACGGCGCGGCGGCGGATGTCGTCGTCCAGCGTGGTCAGCTTCGTCAGCAGGGCCGCGGCCTGGAGTTCGTCCATCTTGCTGTTGGTGCCCGCCAGTTCGCCCTGGCGCGCGTACTCGGCGCGGGCGGCGGGCGCGGCGGGCTTCCCGCCGGGGGCCGGGGACGAGGGCGCCAGTGCGGGCCGCCCGTGGTCGCGCAGCCGCTGGACGGCGCCGGCGAGCGCGTCGTCGTCGGTCAGCACCATCCCGGCGTCGCCGAGCGCGCCCAGGGTCTTGGTGGGGAAGAACGACAGCACGCCGCCCGCCCCGATCAGACCGGTGTGGCGCCCGTTCAGCCGCATCCCGATGCCCTCGGCGCTGTCCTCCAGGACGAGCAGGCCGTGGCGTTCGGCGACGGCGAGTACCGCGGTCATGTCGGCGGGCTGGCAGAACAGGTGCACCGGCATGACGGCCTTGGTGCGCGGTGTGATCAGCGCTTCGAGGGCGGCCGGGTCGATGTTGTACGTGAGCGGATCGACGTCGGCGAAGACGGGGACCGCCCCGACGAGCGCCACGGAACTGGCCGACGCGAAGAAGCTGAAGGCCGGCACGATCACCTCGTCACCGGGGCCGATCCCCGCCGCGCGCAGCAGCAGGACCAGCGCGTCGGTGCCGTTGCCGACGGCTATCGCGTGCCGGGCACCGGTGTACGCGCGCAGCGCGGCCTCCAGCTCGGCGGTCTTCGGCCCGTTGGAGTACGTCCCCGACTCGCAGACCTCGTCGAGATACGCGCTCAGCCGGGGCCACAGGCGCTCGAAGGATTCCGCCTGCGTGAAGAACGGGACGGTGCTCGCCGGAGCCGGCATCGCCTTGCTGTCCATTTCACTCCACTCAAGTCGGCGGTGCTGTGCGGAATCCACGGTTCGGCTCGTCGGAACTGCTCGTCGGAACTCCGCGGTTCTGCTCGTTACGTCCGATCGAACGTAGACCGCGCCCTCACACCCCTTCGATAGCAATCACCCGGCAATCCATTGGCAGTTGCGGGGGACAGTGCAGGCAAGAGCGTGCAGGACCCTGCCTATTACCTGGCTCCTTGGTTATTGCCGGTCCGAAAAACCTTGACTTGCCTCTTCGGTGTGGTCGACGGTGAAGCCCAATTCCACGGACCGACAGGAGTTTCCAGTCGTGACCGACATCGTGTCCGACAAGAAAGTGATCCTCGCCGAGCCACGCGGATTCTGTGCGGGGGTACGCCGGGCGATTGAAATCGTCGAGAAGGCATTGGAGGTCCACGGCGCTCCCGTCTATGTGCGAAAAGAAATCGTGCACAACCACTACGTGGTGGGGGTGCTGAAGCGGCGCGGCGCGATCTTCGTGGACTCCGAGGCGGAGGTTCCGCCCGGCGCGGTCTGTGTGTTCTCCGCGCACGGGGTGGCGCCCGAGGTCCGCGAGAACGCGAAGGCCCGCCGGCTCGACACCATCGACGCGACCTGCCCGCTGGTCTCCAAGGTCCACCAGGAGGCCCGGCGCTACGCCCGCGACGGCCGCACCCTGCTGCTGGTCGGCCACGCCGACCACGAGGAGGTCGAGGGCACGTACGGCGAGGCCCCCGACCGCACGGTGATCGTGGAGAGCGAGGAGAGCGCGCGGGCGCTCGATCTGCCGCGTGACACCCCGGTCGCGGTGCTCACCCAGACGACGCTCTCGATGGACGAGACCGCCGGCATCGTCTCCGTACTCAACGAGCGCTTCGACGATCTGCGGAGCCCGGCCGACGGCGACATCTGCTACGCGAGCACCAACCGGCAGGTCGCGGTGAAGCAGATCGCCGCGCGCAGCGATCTCGTCCTGGTCGTCGGATCGCGCAACTCCAGCAACTCGGTACGGATGGTGGAGGTCGCCCTCCTCGAAGGGACCGCCGCCTATCTGGTGCCGGACGTCACCGAACTCGACACGAGCTGGCTGGAGGGAGTGGGGACGATCGGCGTGAGCGCCGGCGCCAGCGCGCCCGAGCTGCTGGTGGACCAACTGCTGGAGCGGCTCGACGAGTTGGGGTACCACGACGTGGAGCTGTCCGTGACGACCAAGGAGGACATCGTCTTCCAGCTGCCGTCGGGCCTCCAGCAGGCGCGGCCGTCCGCCTGATCCGTCCCTCCCCTCCGGCGGGAGCCGTACGGCTCGCACCGTTCGGTGCCGGAGCCGGCGCCGCGAGCCCGGAGCCCCACGCCTCGGAGCCGTACGCCTGACATCACGGGCCCGGCGCCACGAGGACCAGATCGCCGGCACGACCGCCGACACGACAGGAGAACGCTCATGACCGTCTCACCGCCCGCACCGGCCGTCGAGCACCTCGGAGGACTCGCCGCGCAGTCCCGCGCGGCCGTCCTGGACCGCACCGAGGAGCGGCTCGACGCCATGCTCGCCGCGGAGCACTCCCGCTGGGCGGCGGTCGACGCGCGCGCCGCGGTCCCCATCGACGCCATCGGCGAACTGATCCGCGCGGGCGGCAAGCGCCTGCGCCCCGCGTTCTGCGCGGCCGGCTTCCTGGCGGCGGGCGGCGACCTGTCCGACTCGCGGGTGGTGGACGCGGCGGCGGCCATCGAGATGCTGCACGCGTTCGCGCTCATCCACGACGACGTCATCGACGACTCCGACCTGCGGCGCGGCAAGCCCACCGTCCATGTCCAGCACATCGAGCGGCACCGGGCGCAGGGCTGGCAGGGCGAGGCCCGCCGGTACGGCGAGGGCATCGCCGTACTCGCGGGCGACCTGGCCTTCTCGTACGCCGGGCAGCTCATCCAGGACCTGCCCGCCGAGGCCCGGCTGGTCTGGGGGCGGCTCGTCAGCGAGATGATCATCGGCCAGCACCTGGACGTGACGGTCGCCGCGGAATCCCTCCCGGACCCCAAGCTGGCCCGCTACATCGCCAACGCCAAGTCCGGTCACTACAGCATCCACCGCCCGCTGGAGCTGGGCGCGGCCATCGCGGGCGACACCTCCGCGGCCGCCGCCTTCGAGGCGTACGGCACCGCGCTGGGCGAGGCGTTCCAGCTGCGCGACGACCTCATCGACACGTACGGCGACGCGGACGCGGTCGGCAAGCCGGTCGGCCTGGACGCCGAACAGCACAAGATGACGCTCCTGGTGAGCCTCGCCGCGCTGCGCGACGCGCGCGTCGGCGAGCTGGTCCAGGCGGCCGAGTGGGACGGCGCCGCGCTGGCCGAGGCGCTGACCAGCAGCGGCGTTCGCGCCGAAGTGGAGCAGCGTATCGACGAGTTGGTGGTCCAGGCGCACGAGGCGCTGTCGGCGGCGCCCATCAGCGAGGAGTGGAAGAGCGAACTCGCCGACATGGCCACGTCCGTGGCCTACCGCGACCACTGATCCGCCGGCCCGTTCCCTTTCTCTCCGGACGCCGGATCTCCTCAAGAGCGAAGGTCACGTCATGCTGAACACGTTCATCGTCGGCGGCGGGCGAGCCGGCCTCGGGCTGCACTGGCCGGTGCTGCGCAAGCTGCGCGCCCGGCCGGACGAAACCGGTCTGTGGTCACCGGACCCGCCCGTGGTCTGGGACGTCCAGGACATCCGTGAACAGGCCCTGACCGAGGGGCTGGTGCCCGCGGAGTCACTGGCGCACGCCGCGAAGCTGGCGGACCCCGCCACCACGGTCGTCCATCTGTGCACGCCGCCGGCCGACCGGTTCTCCACGCTCCAGGAGCTGGCCGACCTCGGCTACACGCGCATCGTGGTCGAGAAGCCGATGGCCGTCGACCTCGCCGGCCTGGAGGCCATCGACATGCTGGCGCGGGTGCGCGGGCTGCGGCTGCGGGTCGTCTCGCCGTGGCTGGCGAGCTCGCTGACCCGGGAGCTGGCCGAGCTGACGCGCTACGGCACGCTGGGCGAGCTGCGTTCGATGGCCTTCACCCAGTTCAAGCCGCGCTGGACGCGCACCCTGCGCTCCAACAACCACACCACCGCGTTCGACGTGGAGCTGCCGCACTCGCTCGGTGTCGCCCTGCGGATCGCGGGGGACGCGCGGATCACCGACGCGGCGCTGACGGACATGCGGATCGGCGACACCGTCATCCCCGACATGGGCGGCGCCCGGCTGACGCTCCAGCACCACAACGGCGTCACGACGGAGATAGCCTCCGACCTCACCTCGCCGATCCGCGAGCGCCGTGTCGGGCTGCGGTTCGACACCGGCGACGTCGTCGGCCACTACCCGATCAGCGACGTCGACCACCACGCCAGCCTGACCGTCCACGACGACACGGGCGGCGGCGCGGCGACCCCGCGGATCCTCTTCGACGACGCGCTGACCAGCTATGTCGACCACGCCTACCGGGAGTACCGGGCGGTCGACGCGAAGGCCGGTGGAGTGGACGGCGGCGGTCCGGATGGTTCGAGCGGTCCGGGCGGCGCGGACGGCCTGGAGGACATGGACGACTACGCGATCGCCCGGCGGGTGGTCCAACTGCTCCAGGAGGCACGGTTGCTGGCCGCCGCACAGGACGCCCGCCAGGACGCGGCGACCCCCGTCCGGCCGCCGCTGACCGGCGTCTCCCCCGCGCTCCGGGGCGGTGCCGACCATGAGGGCTGACATCCGTCTGAGCGGTATCGGCGACGAGGCCGCCCCGGGGCTCGACCGGCAGATCGAGGCCGTGCGACGGCTCGGCTGGGACAGTGTGGAGCTGCGCTCGGTCGACGGTGTTCCCCTGGCCGAACTCGACGGCCCGGCCTTCGACCGGGTGGCCGGATCGGTCGCCGACGCCGGGCTCGGGGTCTCCTGCGTCGACTCCCGGATCGGCAACTGGGCGCGTACGGTCGTCTCCCCGTTCGCCGACGACCTCCACGAGCTGGCGCGGCTGGCCGACCGCTGCGACCGGCTCGGCACCCGCTACGTACGCATCATGTCCTACCCCAACGCCGGTCTGCCGGACGCCGACTGGGAGCGGGAGGCGCTGACACGGATACGACAGCTCACCGTGCGCGCCGAGGACGCCGGCCTGGTGCTGGTGCACGAGAACTGCGCCGGCTGGGCCGCCACCGACCCGGCGCGCATGCTCCGTCTCCTGGAGGCCGCCGACAGCCCCGCGCTGCGGCTGCTCTTCGACGTCGGCAACGGCATCGCGTACGGCTACGAGGCATACGACCATCTCACGCACATCGCGCCCTACGTCGCCCATGTGCATGTGAAGGACGGCACGGGCGACACGAGCGCGCAGTTCTACTCGCTGCCCGGCGACGGGGACTGCCGGGTCGCGGACTCGCTGCGGCTGCTGTTCGGCCAGGGCTACTCCGGTGCCGTCTCGATCGAGCCGCACATCAACATCCGTCCGCACGAGGGCTGGTCGGACCCGTCCGGGGACTACGTGGACGAGTTCGTGACGTACGGGCAGCGGCTCGAAAAGCTCCTGCGCGAGCTGGATCCAGCCGCGGACACGGCCACCGACAAAGCGATCTGACGGGTCGTCGGAAAAGAGAGAGGGGGAATCGCCGCATGACCTACGACCAGCGCCCGGCCTACGACTCGCCGGTCCGGCGGACCGGTCCGGGCGCCGCCGGGCTGACCGAGTCCGACCGGGAACTGCTCCTGCACCTCCTCGCCCTGCGCACCGCAGGTCCGCTGGAGACCGGCGGCCGGGAGCCGGTGGAGCTGTGGGAGGCGCAGAGCGCGTACGCGGAGGCGGCGGGCCGGCTCGGCTTCCGGGTCGTCCACCACGCCCCCGCCGGACCCGACGCCGTCACCGGCTCGGACGTGCCACGGGCCGTCAGCCAGGCGGCCGGCGCCGATCCCGGATTCCTCGACTGCCAGCCGAACATGGTCCTTCGTCTGGGCCCCGAACTGCCGCGCGCCGCCACGGTCATGTTCAACGTGCACATGGACACCGTCGCGGGCGGCGGACCGGTCTCCTTCAGCGGTTCGCGGTTCCACGGCCGCGGCTCCATCGACGCCAAGGGCCCCGCCGTCGGGCTCCTCGCCGGGCTGCGGGCCGCCCTCGCCGCCTCCCCCGCGCTCGGCACCGAGGTGGGCGTGCTGATCCAGCTCGTCGCGGGCGAAGAGGGCGGCGCCATGGGGGTGTTCGGCACGAAGCCACTGGTCGAGCAGGGGTACGTGGGGCGGCTCAACGTGTTCTGCGAGCCGACCGGCTTCCGCGTACTGAGCAGGGCCACCGCCTCCATGACCGCGCGCCTGCGCGTCGACGGCCGCGACGGCATCGACGACGAGCCGGGCGCGGGCCACAACGCGACGGTGTTACTGGGCTATCTCGCCCAGCACCTCGCGTCGGAGCTGCCGCCGTACGCGACCGACGGACAGGTCTGCGTCGCGGGCATGAACACCGGCTCCATGCACAACAAGGTCTACGGCACCGGTCAGTTGCTGATCAACCTGTCGTACGGCTCCCAGGACACCGGGCGCAAGCTGGAAGCCGCGCTGGACGACGTCCTGCGGACCGGCGTGGAGCGGTTCCGCGAACGCTTCGCCGACAGCCCGACCTTCGCCACCACCGCCCGCGACGCCGCACGCGTGACCCATCTGGACTGGCTCAAGCGCGGACTGCCCGCCCTCTACGCCGACGACGCGTGGGTCGGCCAACTGCTGCTCGACCGCGCGGGACTCGCGCCGTGGCCCGCCGAGCTGCCCGCGTTCACCTGTGACGCGATCTGGCTCGCCGGCGTACCCGACACCTCGACGGTGGTCTTCGGCCCCGGCGATCTCGGCGCCAACCAGGCGCACGCGGAAGGTGAGTTCGCCGATCTGGCCGACCTCGACCGGTACGCGCGGCACATCGAGCGCCTGCTCATCTCCTTCGCACGCAATCGGCTGGACCAGGGGAACTGATCTCATGACTACCACGACGACCACGACCGGCTCCGGGGCCGCTTCCGCCGACGCGACACCGCGCGTCGACCTCACCGAGCTGGTGGAGTTCACCGCCGCCGTGTTCCGGCACCACGGGCTGCCCGCCGAGCGGGCCCTGACCGCCGCGCAGGCCCTGGTCCACGGCGACCTGACCGGCATCACCTCGCACGGCCTGACCAATCTCACCCGGCTCTATCTGAAGCTCTTCGAGGACGGCCGCTGCGACTCCGCCGCCGAACACGAGGTGCTGGCCGACCGGGGCGCGGCCGTCCTGGTCGACGCGCACCGCGCCCTCGGCCTCTGGTCGGCGAGCGAGGCCGTGGACCTGGCCGCCGAGCGCGCACTCCAGTACGGCGTGGGGCTGGTCGCCGTACGCGACGCCACCCACCTCGGCTGCGCGGGCGCGCACGCCAAGCGCGCGGCCGACCGCGGGATGATCTGCCTGCTCGTCTCCAACTGCGGTCAGCAGCGCATCATCCGGCCGCCCGGCGGACAGGCCGCCCTGCTCGGCACCAACCCGCTCGCGTTCGCCGCGCCCGCCGGGGCGCGCCCGCCGCTCGTCCTCGACATGAGCACCACCGTCGTCCCGACCGGCCGCGTCCGCGGCGCGGCGCGGGCCGGACAGCCGATCCCGGAGGGCTGGCTGGAGGACAGGGACGGCCTGCCGGTCACCGACCCGCACGCGCTGGACCGGGGCGACGGCTATCTGAAGTGGCTGGGCGGCGATCCGGCCACCGGGGCGTTCAAGGGGTACGGGCTCGGGCTGCTCGTCGAGGTCCTCGGCGCGCTCCTGCCGGGCGCCGGCCTCGGCCCGGCGACCGAGGCCTGGTCCGGCAGCGGCAGCCCCAGCGGCCAGGACGACAACATCGGCTTCACGGTGCTGGTCGTCGCCCCGGCGGAGCTGCGCCCGCGGGAGGACTTCGAGGCACAGACGGCCGGGATGTTCGACGCGCTGACCGGCTCCCCGGCGGTGGACGAGGACCGGCCGGTCCGCTACCCCGGCTGGTTCGAGGCGGAGCGCGCGACGGAGCACGGCAAGAGCGGGGTGCCGCTGTCGGCGGCCCTGTTCGAGGAGCTGGTCACGGTGGCGGCGGAACGCGGCCTGACGGCCCCGAAGGCGCTCAAGGACACGGCTGGCAGGCCGTCCGGCGCCTGAGGACGAGCGCCCGGCCCGTCCGGCGCCCCAGGACACCCACCCCCCGGCACACCGGCAATCGCGTCCAAGGAGGACACAGACAATGAAACCCCTGCGGATAGGCGTGGTGGGGCTCGGGGTCATCTCCCGGTTCTACCTCGACGCCTTCCCCGGCCTGCCCACACTCGACCTGGTCGCGGTCTGCGACCTGCGCGAGGAGGCGCTGGCCCCGCACCGCGCGGCGGGGCTGCCCTGCTACCCGGACCACCGGCGGATGCTGGCCGAGACCGAGCTGGACGCGATCGTCGTCAACGTCCCCAACGACGCGCACGCCGAGGTGTGCCGCGACGCGCTCGAAGCGGGCGTCGCCGTCTGCGTGGAGAAGCCGCTCGCGCTGCACCTCGCCGACGGCCGCGCGCTGACCGAACTGGCCGTGAGCGGCGGCTCGGTGCTCTTCACCGCGTTCCACCGGCGCTACAACGACAACGTGCTCGGCCTGCTGCGTTCGCTCCCCGACGCGGCGGAGGTGGAGTCCGTGACGGTGCGCTATCTGGAGATGATCGAGGAGCACGTCGGGCAGGACCGCTGGTACCTCGACCCCGAGCGCTGCGGCGGCGGCTGTGTCGCCGACAACGGCCCCAACGCCTTCGACGTCGTACGGCTGTTCCTCGGCGAGCTGACGGTCGAGTCCGCCGATGTCGTACGCGACGGGGAGGGCGTCGACCGGCAGGCGCGGGTGGAGCTGCGTTCCGCCGGCGGGGTGCCCGCCACCGTCGAGCTGGACTGGTCGTATCCGGACGGTGAGGCGAAGGACGTCACCGTCCGGCTGAAGGACGGCACCGAGCACCACGCGGACATGCTCGCCGGGCACGCCGCGTTCAAGAGTTCCCTGAAGCACGAATACGTGGGTGTGCTCCAGGAGTTCGAGGAGGCGGTGCGCGCCGGTACGGACGCCTCGCGCGCCGGGCTCGCGATGCTGGAGCTGGTCGACGCGACGTACGCCATGGAGCGGGAGGGGGCGGTCACATGCTGAACAGGACGGCTTACGGGACGCAGGTCCCCGCGCTGCTGGCGCCCAGCCCGGAGAACGGCGACAAGCGCACGGTCAGGTCCGAGGTGGTCAAGGTGCTGCGGCACCGCCGTACGGACCGCGGGATGCGCCTGGAGGAGTTCGCCTCCCGCTGCGTACGCCAGGGCGAGCTGCACGAACTGGTCACCACCGACCATCTGGAGACCGAGGAGGGCTCCCGTATCGACCGGGTCGGCTTCCTCGGATTCGTGGAGATCTCGGTGTCCGGGGTGCTGGACCGGGGCGACATCGTCCTGGTCGACGGCGAGCCCATCGGCACCCTGCTGGGCTTCGACGCCTGCCACTTCCCCAACCACTACAACGTACTGATCCACACCGCCTGGACGCTCACCGGTCCCGAGGCCGGACTGCGGCCCGGCTCGCAGGTCAGTTTCCGGCCGCCGCCGCCCACGGACGGCGACCCGGGAACCGGCCGGCCCTGACCGCTCCGCACCACCGCCGCACGGACACCTCGGCCACGTCGGCCGCCTCGGACATGGAGGGTTCAGTCATGGCACTACTCGACGAGATCGCGGCTCCCCGCGATCTCCGCGGTCTCTCGCCCGCGCAGCTCGGCCAGCTCGCCTCGGAGATCCGGGAGGTGATGATCGACGCGGTGTGCCGCTCCGGCGGACACCTCGGGCCCAACCTGGGCGTGGTCGAACTGACCATCGCGCTGCACCGGGTCTTCGACTCGCCGCGGGACACGCTGCTCTGGGACATCGGCCACCAGACGTACGTGCAGAAGCTGCTGACCGGCCGACGCGCCGGGTTCGACGGTCTGCGCAAGCGTGACGGACTCTCCGGCTACGCCTCGCGGGCCGAGTCCGAGCACGACGTGATCGAGAACTCGCACGCGTCGACGGCGCTCAGTTACGCGGACGGGCTGGCGCGCGCCCGCGAGCTGAGCGGCGACACGGACCGCGCGGTGGTCGCCGTCATCGGTGACGGGGCGCTGACCGGCGGTCTCGCGTGGGAGGCGCTGAACAACCTGGGCGGCGCGCCCCGGCGTCCGGTGATCGTGGTCCTGAACGACAACGAGCGCTCGTACGCGCCGACGGTGGGCGGCCTGGCGGCGCACCTCGGCAAACTGCGGGGGGCCGAGGGCGACGCCGGCGCGGCGAACGTCTTCGAGGAGTTCGGCTTCGGCTATCTCGGTCCGGTCGACGGGCACGACATCGCCGCCGTGGAGGAGGCGCTGGGCCGGGCCCGGGCCCTGGGCGGTCCGGTCGTCGTCCATGTGGTGACGGAGAAGGGGCGCGGCTGGGAGACGGCCGAGACGAACGAGCTGGACCGCTGCCACGTCGTACGGGCGACCCCGTCGGCAGCTGCCGCGCCCGCGTCGAGTCCCGCGTGGACGGCGGTGTTCTCCGACGAGATGGTACGGATCGGGGAAGAGCGCCAGGACGTGGTCGCGATCACGGCGGCGATGGCGGAGCCGGTCGGACTGCTGGACTTCCAGCGGGAGTTCCCGGCGCGCACGATCGACGTCGGGATAGCCGAGCAGCACGCGGCGGCGGCCGCCGCGGGTCTGGCGTTCGGTGGTCTGCACCCGGTGCTGGCCATCTACGCGACGTTCGGCAACCGCATGATCGACCAGATGGTCACCGACATCGCCCTGCACTCCGCCCCGGTCACGCTGGTGATGGACCGCGCGGGTGTCACCGGCGACGACGGCGCCAGCCACAACGGCATGTGGGACCTGACGCTCTTCCAGGCCGTACCGGACATCCGTATCGCCGCGCCGCGAGACGCCGCGAGGCTGCGTGAGCTGCTCCGCGAGGCGGTCGCCTGGGAGCAGGGGCCGACGGTGCTGCGCTTCCCCAAGGGGGCCACCGGCGCGGACATCCCCGCGATCGACACGACCGACGGCTTCGACGTGCTCCACAACGCGCCCGGCCGCGACGTACTGATCGTCTCGGTGGGCCCGATGGCCCGGCTCGCGCTGGACGTCGCCGGTCAGCTCAAGGAGGCGGGCGTCGGGGCGACGGTGGTCGACCCGCGCTGGGTCACCCCGGTCAATCCCACGCTGGTGGAGGCCGCCGCGTACTTCAAACACGTGGTCACCGTCGAGGACAGCGGACGCGTCGGCGGTGTGGGCGCGGCGTTCGCGCAGGCCCTGGCGGACGCCGGGATCGACACGCCCGTACGGAACTTCGGCCTGCCGCGCGAGTTCCTCGACCACGGATCGCGCGCCCAGGTCCTCGCCCACTGCGGGCTGACCGCCGACGCCGTCGCCGGCGCCGTGCTGACTCGGATGAACTCGGAAAGGACACTCGCCTCATGACCGCCATCGCA
>NZ_JAAPBF010000137.1 GCF_022695985.1 Streptomyces sp. NP-1717
CAGCTGCCGCCGGGCGGGCCCGTCCCCCTCCCCGTGCCGCATCCCGCCGAGAGCGGTACGGGCGCCGCCACGCTGGCCGTCCTGCTGATCGGCCCCGCCGGTGCGGGCAAGACGACCGTCGCCCGGCACTGGGCGGCCCGCCGCCAGGTCCCCACCGCCCACATCAGCCTCGACGACGTGCGCGAATGGGTCTGCTCGGGCTTCGCCGACCCGCAGTCGGGGTGGAACGAGCACTCCGAGGCGCAGTACCGCCTCGCCCGCCGCACCTGCGGCTTCGCCGCCCGTAACTTCCTCGCCAACGGGATCTCCTGCATCCTCGACGACGCGGTCTTCCCCGACCGCCCCGTCGTCGGACTCGGCGGCTGGAAACGCCATGTCGGCCCCGGCCTGCTGCCCGTCGTCCTGCTGCCCGGCCTGGAGATCGTGCTGGAGCGCAACGCCGAGCGCAGCGGCAACCGCAGGCTCTCGGACGAGGAAGTGGCGGGCATCCACGGCCGGATGGCCGGCTGGTACGGCTCCGGGCTGCCGATCATCGACAACTCGAAGTACGACGTCGAGACGACGGCCCGCGTCCTGGACGACGTCCTCGCCCGGTCGATCGCGAGCCCGCCGGCCTGGTAGCGCGCGCCCGCCGGGGCGCCCGCGTCCCGGGCCGCTCCGCGCCCCGGCCGCCCCGGTCGGACGCGCCGACCGCGCCGAGCCGCGCCCGCGCTCATAGGCTCGATACATGTCAGAGGTGTTCGCGGTCCGTCGCGGGCGGCTGCGCGACCGGTGCTCCGCGGCCGGCACCGATGCCGCCCTGGTCTCACTCCCCGCCAACGTCCGCTATCTCGCCGGCGCCGCCCCACCGGGCGCCGTCCTGCTCCTCGGCGTCGCCGACGAGCGCGACGTACTGCTCTGCCCCCGCACCAGTACCGGCGACCCCGCCGACGGCCGCCCCGACGAGCGGCTGCGGCTGAGCGTGCTGCCGACCACGACGGGCGATCCGGCCGTCGCCGCCGCGGACCTCCTCGACCCTGCCACGGCCCGCACCCTCGCCGTCGAGGAACACCATCTGACCGTCACCCGCCACCGCGCCGTCCGCTCCGTGGCACCCCGGCTGCGCCTCGCCGATCTCGGCCGCAGCGTGGAACAGCAGCGGACGGTCAAGGACGAGGAGGAGATCTCCCAGCTGCGGATCGCCGCCGAGATCTCCGACCAGGCGCTGGGCGAACTGCTCGAATCGATTCTCGTCGGCCGCACCGAACGCCATCTCGCCCTGGAACTGGAGCGGCGGCTGGTCGACCACGGCGCCGACGGACCGGCGTTCCGGACGTCGGTCGCCACCGGGCCGAACTCGGGCCGCGCCGGCCACCGGCCCTCGGACCGCAGGGTCGAGGAGGGCGATTTCCTCTCCGTACGCCTCGGCGCCAACTACCACGGATACCGCTGCGAGATCGGCCGCACCTTCGTCATCGGATCGTCGCCCGCCGACTGGCAGATCGATCTGTACGACCTGGTGTTCGCCGCACAACGGGCAGGTCGGGAGGCTCTGACACCCGGTACCGCCTACCGCGACGTGGACCGCGCGGCCCGCCGGCCGCTGGAGTCGGCGGGGTACGGGGACGGGCTCGCGGCCCGTACCGGGCACGGTGTAGGGCTCGAAATCGACGAGGACCCGCAGTTGGCACCCACCGCCATGGGTAAACTGGACGCTTGTGTGCCGGTCACCGTCGAACCGGGGGTCCACCTCCCGGGCCGGGGCGGTGTCCGGATCGATGACACGCTCGTCGTCCGCCCCGAGGCGGACGGCGGACCCGAGCTACTCACCATTACGACCAAGGAACTGCTCGCGCTCTAGTGCTCCGGCAAGCTTTTCGCCGGTCGCGGTGGTGGCGCGCACCCGTGGTCCCACCCCGCTTCAGTCCAGGAGATTCCGCAACCGTGGCTTCCACGAACGACCTCAAGAACGGCATGGTTCTCAAGCTCGACTCCGGCCAGCTCTGGTCCGTCGTCGAGTTCCAGCATGTCAAGCCCGGCAAGGGCCCCGCCTTCGTGCGCACCAAGCTGAAGAACGTGCTCTCCGGCAAGGTCGTCGACAAGACCTTCAACGCCGGCGTGAAGGTCGAGACGGCCAACGTCGACCGCCGCGACATGCAGTTCTCGTACATGGACGGCGAGTACTTCGTCTTCATGGACATGGGCACCTACGACCAGATCCACATCAGCCGGGAGATCGTCGGCGACGCCGCGAACTTCCTCCTGGAGGGCTTCGAGGCCACGGTGGCGATGTACGAGGGCAACGCGCTCTACGTCGAGCTGCCCGCCGCCGTCGAGCTGGTCATCGAGCACACCGACCCCGGCGTGCAGGGCGACCGCTCCACCGGCGGCTCCAAGCCCGCGAAGCTGGAGACCGGCTACGAGATCGGTGTCCCGCTCTTCATCACGACCGGCGAGAAGATCAAGGTCGACACGCGCTCCGGTGAGTACCTCGGCCGGGTGAACAGCTAACCGTGGCTGCCCGCAACAAGGCCCGTAAGCGCGCCTTCCAGATCCTCTTCGAGGCCGACCAGCGCGGGGCGCCCGTGCAGACGGTCCTCGCGGACTGGCTGCGGCACGCCCGGACCGACGACCGCCAGCCTCCGGTCAGCGAGTACACGATGGAGCTGGTCGAGGGGTACGCGCGGTACGCGGACCGGATCGACGAGCTCATCACCACCTACTCGGTGGGCTGGTCGCTCGACCGCATGCCGGTCGTCGACAGGAACATCGTGCGGCTCGGCACGTACGAACTGGTGTGGGTGGACGGTACGCCCGACGCCGTGGTGATCGACGAGGCGGTACAGCTCGCCAAGGAGTTCTCCACCGACGACTCGCCGTCCTTCGTGAACGGCCTCCTCGGCCGGTTCAAGGACCTCAAGCCGAGCCTGCTCCGCGCCGACGCCGAGTAGCTCCTCCTCCGGGCGATCTCCCTGCCCGGAGAAGCCGATCGCCGGCCGGGCCGCTCACGCGGCCCGGCCCCCGATCGAAGCCGGCCGCCGGCCACTGGGCCATTCGTGTGACCCGGCCCGCCGCGCGCACCGCCCACCGCCGCCGTACTCGCGTTCGATCCGACGCTCTCCGTGGTGACTTGTCTCTCCGCCGCCTCTCCCGGCCGGGGCGGCCTCTTCATGAGCCCCCCGGTCCTGCGGGCCCCCGGAGCCGTCTGGGCGGCCCCGGGGTCGGCCGGCGCCCCGAGGTGGCCACACGGCCCCCACCGCGCGCACACCGGGCGTCCACGGCCCTTGCCGGGCGCGACACGCCGGAGGGGCGGCCCGCCGATCGCGGTCCGCCCCTGTCGGATGTGACGTTTCTGCTGTTCTGTACCGCGCTGTCAGCCTTCGTCGTGCGCCACGGCGCGGCGCGCGTCCGCGTCCAGCACACCCCAGCTGATCAGCTGCTCGGTGAGGACCGACGGCGACTGGTCGTAGATGACCGCCAGCGTGCGCAGGTCGTCCTGGCGGATCGACAGCACCTTGCCGTTGTAGTCGCCGCGCTGGCTCTGGATGGTCGCCGCGTAACGCTGGAGCGGGCCCGCCTTCTCCTGCGGGACGTGCGCCAGACGCTCCAGGTCGAGAACGAGCTTCGGCGGCGGCTCGGCGGCTCCGCCGGGCGTCGTGCCCGGCAGCAGCTCCTGCACCGGGACACCGTAGAAATCGGCCAGCTCGGCGAGGCGCTGCACGGTCACCGCGCGGTCGCCGCGCTCGTACGACCCCACCACCACGGCCTTCCAGCGGCCCTGCGACTTCTCCTCCACGCCGTGGAGGGAAAGGCCCTGCTGGGTGCGGATGGCGCGGAGCTTGGCCCCGAGCTGCTTTGCGTATTCGCTGGACATAAGGCTCCCCGGACGCTGGGACAATCTGCGGCTCCGCCGCGTGGCTGGTAACTCACTGTGAGGTTACGCAGCGTGACTTGGATGCGTCAAGCCGAATGGTCCGTACCCGCCCCTCCGCAGGGCCGGAAAAGCGCGCCGGACCTGGTAATGTCGACGGCGCAAATCCGACGTCCTTTAACGTCCGTCCCGTGAGGCGGAGAAGGAGGTCCGTTTCTTATGGACACGCACAGCTCCGACGCCGCCCGCCCTGTGCTGGAGGCACCCGACATCGCACGGGCGCTGACCCGTATCGCCCACGAGATCGTCGAACGCGCCAAGGGCGCCGACGACGTGGTGCTGCTCGGCATCCCCACCCGTGGCGTCTTCCTGGCCCGGCGGCTGGCCGACAAGCTCGAAGAGATCACCGGCGGCAAGATCCCGGTCGGCTCCCTCGACATCACGATGTACCGCGACGACCTGCGCATGCGACCCGCCCGCGCGCTGGCCCGCACCGACATCCCGGCCGACGGCGTCGACGGACGCCTCGTCGTCCTCGTGGACGACGTGCTCTTCTCCGGCCGCACGATCCGCGCCGCCCTCGACGCGCTGGGCGACATCGGCCGGCCGCGCGCGGTCCAGCTCGCCGTCCTCGTCGACCGGGGCCACCGCGAACTGCCCATCCGCGCCGACTACGTGGGCAAGAACCTCCCCACCTCGCTGCGCGAGACGGTCAAGGTCCAGCTCGCCGAGGAGGACGGCCGCGACACCGTGCTGCTGGGCCTGCGCAAGCCCGACCCGGCCGGCGAGCACTAGCGGGCCCCTCCCGTACACCGCAGACCCGTACACGGCCCGCGCCCCGGCGCGCCCCGGCGCCGCCGTGCCCGCCCGGGGAGACCCGGGAACCAGGAACCACCTCCACACAACGGAGCCCACCCGATGCTGCGCCTCCCAGGGGCAAGCCCCCGAACCCCCGGCCATCTCATCTCCGCCGCCGATCTCACCCGCGACGACGCCGTACTGATCCTCGACACCGCCGAGGAGATGGCCAGGGTCGCCGACCGGCCCATCAAGAAGCTGCCGACGCTGCGCGGCCGTACCGTCGTCAACCTCTTCTTCGAGGACTCGACCCGCACCCGGATCTCCTTCGAGGCCGCCGCCAAGCGCCTGTCCGCCGACGTCATCAACTTCTCGGCCAAGGGCTCGTCGGTCTCCAAAGGAGAGTCGCTCAAGGACACCGCGCTGACCCTGGAGGCGATGGGCGCCGACGCCGTCGTCATCCGGCACGGCTCCTCCGGCGCCCCGTACCGGCTCGCCAACTCCGGCTGGATCGACGGCGCAGTCATCAACGCGGGTGACGGCACGCACGAACATCCCACCCAGGCCCTGCTGGACGCCTTCACCATGCGCCGCAGGCTGGTCGGCGCCGACGCGGGCATCGGCCGGGACCTCGAAGGCCGCCGCATCACGGTCGTCGGCGACATCCTGCACAGCCGGGTCGCCCGCTCCAACGTCCTGCTGCTGCACACCCTCGGCGCCGAGGTCACGCTCGTCGCCCCGCCGACCCTGGTGCCGATCGGCGTCGAGAAGTGGCCCTGCGAGGTGTCGTACGACCTGGACCGGGTGCTGCCGAAGTCCGACGCCGTGATGATGCTGCGGGTCCAGCGCGAGCGGATGAACGCCGCGTTCTTCCCGACCGAGCGCGAGTACTCACGGCGTTACGGGCTCGACGGCGAGCGGATGGCCCGGATGCCCGACAACTCGATCGTCATGCACCCCGGCCCGATGAACCGGGGCATGGAGATCACCGCCGAGGTCGCCGACTCCGACCGCTGCACGGCCGTCGAGCAGGTCGCCAACGGTGTGTCGACCCGTATGGCCGTGCTGTACCTGCTTCTGGGCGGCAACGAACCCGCCGTCACCCATTCCCGCCCGGCGTCCGCCACCGAGGAGAGCAAGTAACCATGAGCAAGACCCTTATCCGCGGTGCCAGGATCCTCGGCGGCGAGGCGCGGGACGTCCTCATCGACGGCACGGTCGTCGAGCGCGTGGACACCGGCATCGACGCCCCGGGCGCCACCGTCGTGGAGGCCGAGGGGCAGATCCTGCTGCCCGGCCTGGTCGACCTGCACACCCATCTGCGCGAGCCCGGCCGTGAGGACTCCGAGACCGTCCTCACCGGCACCAGGGCGGCGGCGGTCGGCGGCTTCACCGCCGTGCACGCCATGGCCAACACCTTCCCCGTCGCGGACACCGCCGGCGTGGTCGAGCAGGTCTGGCGGCTCGGCCGCGAGTCCGGATACTGCGACGTACAGCCCGTCGGCGCCGTCACCGTCGGCCTGGAGGGCAAGCAGCTCGCCGAACTCGGCGCCATGCACGACTCGGCCGCCGGCGTGCGCGTCTTCTCCGACGACGGCAAGTGCGTGGACGACGCGGTGATCATGCGCCGGGCCCTGGAGTACGTGAAGGCGTTCGACGGCGTCGTCGCCCAGCACGCCCAGGAGCCCCGGCTCACCGAGGGCGCCCAGATGAACGAGGGCATCGTCTCCTCCGAACTCGGACTCGGCGGCTGGCCCGCCGTCGCCGAGGAGTCGATCATCGCCCGCGACGTACTGCTGGCCGCCCACGTCGGCTCCCGCGTCCACATCTGCCATCTCTCCACGGCCGGTTCGGTCGAGATCGTCCGCTGGGCCAAGTCCAAGGGCTGGAACGTCACCGCCGAGGTCACGCCGCACCACCTGCTGCTGACGGACGAGCTCGTACGGACGTACAACCCCGTGTACAAGGTGAACCCGCCGCTGCGCACCGAGGCCGACGTCCTGGCGCTGCGCGAGGCCCTCGCGGACGGCACGATCGACTGCGTCGCCACCGACCACGCCCCGCACCCGCACGAGGACAAGGACTGCGAGTGGGCGGCGGCGGCCATGGGCATGGTCGGCCTGGAGACCGCGCTGTCCGTCGTCCAGCAGACGATGGTCGACACCGGCCTCATCGACTGGGCGGGCGTCGCCGACCGGATGTCGGTGCGCCCCGCGCAGATCGGCCGCCTCGCCGGTCACGGCCGTCCCGTCTCGGCAGGTGAGCCCGCCAACCTCACGCTCGTCGATCCCGCTTACCGTGGAGTGGTGGACCCCGCGGGCTTCGCCTCCCGCAGCCGTAACACCCCCTACCAGGGCCGTGAGCTGCCGGGACGCGTCACCCACACCTTCCTGCGGGGCCGTGCCACGGTCGTCGACGGGAATCTGGCGTGAGCGCTGTACTGATCAATCTGGCCGCCGAACAGAAGTCGGCGGAGGTGACCGACTGGGCCGCCCGCATCGGCTGGGTGGTGGGTCTGCTCCTGTTCATCGCGTTCGTCTACTGGCTGATGCGCCAGGGCTGGAAGTGGCGCGGCAGCCTCCAGTCCGACCTGCCGGAGCTGCCCCAGGTGCCCGAGGAGACGGCGGGGGACGTGACACTGCGACTCAGCGGCCGCTACCACGGCTCCACGACCGCCGGTCAGTGGCTGGACCGGATCGTCGCCCACGGCCTCGGCGTCCGCAGCCGGGCGGAGCTCACGCTGACCGACGCGGGCGTGGCCGTCGTACGGCCGGGGGCCACCGACTTCTTCGTCCCGGCGGACCGGCTGCGCGCCGCCCGGCTCGACAAGGGCATCGCCGGCAAGGTCCTCGCCGAGGGCGGACTGCTGGTCCTCACCTGGCAGCACGGCGACCGGCTGCTCGACTCCGGCTTCCGCTCCGACCGCGCGGCGGAGCACGCCGCCTGGGTCGAGGCGATCAACCTCATGAACCAGTCGACCACGACGAAGAACGCACCGGCCGCGGGCACCTCGGCCACCCCCACCGGCGACGCACCGGCCACGAACACGTCGGCCACCGCGATTGACGACGCACCAGTCACGACGGAAGGCACCGCACGATGACCCTCTCCACCCGGGGAGCCGCCAAAGCTCCCGCCGTACTCGTCCTGGAGGACGGCCGGAGCTTCCGCGGCCGTGCCTACGGGGCCGTGGGGGAGACCTTCGGCGAGGCGGTGTTCTCCACCGGCATGACCGGCTACCAGGAGACCCTCACCGACCCCTCGTACCACCGCCAGGTCGTCGTCATGACCGCCCCGCACATCGGCAACACCGGCGTCAACGACGAGGACGACGAGTCCGGCCGCATCTGGGTCGCCGGCTACGTCGTACGCGACCCCGCCCGCCTCCCGTCCAACTGGCGCTCCCGGCGCACCCTGGACGAGGAACTGGTGCGTCAGGGCATCGTCGGCATCAGCGGCGTCGACACCCGCGCCCTCACGCGCCATCTGCGCGAGCGCGGCGCGATGCGCGTCGGCATCTTCTCCGGCGACGCGCTCGCCGGCGGCGCCCTCGACGACGACACGGCGCTCACCGCACGCGTGAACGAGGCGCCCCCGATGAAGGGCGCGAACCTCTCCGCGGAGGTCGCCACCACCGAGCCGTACGTCGTCCCGGCCGTCGGCACCAAGCGGTTCACCGTCGCCGCCCTCGACCTCGGCATCAAGGGCATGACCCCCCGGCGGATGGCCGAGCGCGGCATCGAGGTGCACGTCCTGCCCGCCACCGCGACCGCCGAGGACGTGTACGCGGTCGCGCCCGACGGCGTGTTCCTCTCCAACGGCCCCGGCGACCCCGCCACCGCCGACCTCACCGTCGTCAAGGCGGTGCTGGAGCGCGGCACCCCGCTCTTCGGCATCTGCTTCGGCAACCAACTCCTCGGCCGCGCACTGGGCTTCGGCACCTACAAGCTCAAGTACGGCCACCGCGGTATCAACCAGCCGGTGCAGGATCGTTCCACCGGCAAGGTCGAAGTCACCGCGCACAACCACGGGTTCGCCGTCGACGCCCCGCTCGACCGGATCTCCGACACCCCCTACGGCCGCGCCGAGGTCTCCCACGTCTGTCTCAACGACGACGTGGTCGAGGGGCTCAGGCTGCTCGACCGGCCGGCCTTCAGCGTCCAGTACCACCCCGAGGCGGCCGCCGGCCCGCACGACGCCGCGTACCTCTTCGACCGCTTCACATCCCTGATGGAGGGCCAGCGTGCCTAAGCGCTCCGATATCCGGTCCGTCCTGGTCATCGGCTCGGGCCCGATCGTCATCGGCCAGGCGGCCGAGTTCGACTACTCGGGAACCCAGGCCTGCCGCGTACTCAAGGCCGAGGGCCTGCGCGTCATCCTCGTCAACTCCAACCCCGCGACGATCATGACCGACCCGGAGATCGCCGACGCCACGTACGTCGAGCCGATCACCCCCGAGTTCGTCGAGAAGATCATCGCCAAGGAGCGCCCCGACGCGCTGCTGCCCACCCTCGGCGGCCAGACCGCGCTGAACACCGCGATCTCCATGCACGCGGGCGGCGTCCTGGAGAGGTACGGCGTCGAGCTGATCGGTGCCAACGTCGAGGCCATCAACAAGGGCGAGGACCGCGACCTCTTCAAGGGCGTCGTCGAAGCCGTCAACGCCAAGATCGGCCACGGCGAGTCCGCCCGCTCCGTCATCTGCCACTCGATGGACGACATCCTGGCGGGCGTCGAGGAGCTCGGCGGCTACCCCGTCGTCGTACGCCCCTCCTTCACCATGGGCGGCGCCGGCTCCGGCTTCGCCCACGACGAGGACGAGCTGCGCCGGATCGCCGGACAGGGCCTGATGCTCTCGCCGACCACCGAGGTGCTCCTGGAGGAGTCCATCCTCGGCTGGAAGGAGTACGAACTGGAGCTGATGCGCGACAGGAACGACAACGTCGTGGTCGTCTGCTCCATCGAGAACTTCGACCCGATGGGCGTCCACACCGGCGACTCCATCACCGTCGCGCCCGCGATGACCCTCACCGACCGCGAGTACCAGCGGCTGCGCGACATCGGCATCGCGATCATCCGCGAGGTCGGCGTCGACACCGGCGGCTGCAACATCCAGTTCGCCGTCGACCCGGTCGACGGCCGGATCATCGTCATCGAGATGAACCCCCGGGTCTCGCGCTCCTCCGCGCTCGCCTCCAAGGCCACCGGCTTCCCGATCGCCAAGATCGCCGCGCGCCTCGCCGTCGGGTACACGCTGGACGAGATCCCCAACGACATCACCGAGAAGACCCCGGCGTCCTTCGAACCGACCCTCGACTACGTCGTGGTGAAGGTCCCGCGCTTCGCCTTCGAGAAGTTCCCCGCCGCCGACGCCACCCTCACCACGACCATGAAGTCGGTGGGCGAGGCCATGGCCATCGGCCGCAACTTCACCGAGTCGCTCCAGAAGGCGCTGCGCTCGCTGGAGAAGAAGGGCAGCCAGTTCGACTTCACCGGGCGGCCCGGCGACCTCGGTACCAAGGCCGAGCTCCTGGAGCTGGCGAAGGTCCCCACCGACGGCCGGATCAACACCGTCATGCGGGCGATCCGCGCCGGAGCCACCCAGGAGGAGATCTTCGAATCGACGAAGATCGACCCCTGGTTCGTCGACCAGCTCTTCCTGATCAAGGAGTACGCGGACGAGCTGGCCGCCGCCGACCGCCTCGACCCCGAACTCCTCGCCGAGGCCAAGCGACACGGCTTCTCCGACGCCCAGATCGCCGGGATCCGCGGGCTGCGCGAGGACGTCGTACGCGAGGTACGGCACGCGCTCGGCGTCCGCCCCGTCTACAAGACGGTCGACACCTGCGCCGCCGAATTCGCCGCCAGGACGCCGTACTTCTACTCCTCCTACGACGAGGAGAGCGAGGTCGCGCCGCGCGAGAAGCCCGCCGTGATCATCCTCGGCTCCGGCCCCAACCGCATCGGCCAGGGCATCGAGTTCGACTACTCCTGTGTGCACGCCTCCTTCGCGCTCAGCGACGCCGGGTACGAGACTGTCATGGTCAACTGCAACCCGGAGACCGTCTCCACCGACTACGACACCTCCGACCGGCTCTACTTCGAGCCGCTCACCCTGGAGGACGTCCTGGAGATCGTCCACGCGGAGACCCTGGCCGGGCCCGTCGCGGGCGTCGTCGTCCAGCTCGGCGGCCAGACCCCCCTCGGCCTCGCGCAGGCCCTGAAGGACAACGGCGTACCGGTCGTCGGCACGTCCCCGGAGGCGATCCACGCCGCCGAGGACCGCGGCGCCTTCGGCCGCGTCCTCGCCGAGGCGGGCCTGCCCGCGCCCAAGCACGGCACGGCCACCACCTTCGAAGAGGCCAAGGCCATCGCCGACGAGATCGGCTACCCCGTGCTGGTGCGGCCCTCGTATGTCCTCGGCGGACGCGGCATGGAGATCGTGTACGACGAGGTCCGCCTCTCCTCGTACATCGCCGAGTCCACCGAGATCAGCCCCACCCGGCCCGTCCTGGTCGACCGCTTCCTCGACGACGCCATCGAGATCGACGTGGACGCCCTCTACGACGGCACGGAGCTCTACCTCGGCGGTGTCATGGAGCACATCGAGGAAGCCGGCATCCACTCCGGCGACTCGGCGTGCGCCCTGCCCCCGATCACCCTCGGCGGCTTCGACATCAAGCGGCTGCGCGCCTCCACCGAGGCCATCGCGCGCGGGGTCGGCGTCCGCGGTCTGATCAACATCCAGTTCGCGCTGGCCGGGGACATCCTCTACGTCCTGGAGGCCAACCCGCGCGCGTCGCGCACCGTGCCCTTCACCTCCAAGGCCACCGCCGTGCCCCTGGCCAAGGCCGCCGCCCGGATCTCCCTGGGCGCGACGATCGCCGGCCTCCGTGAGGAGGGCCTGCTGCCGGCGGGCGGCGACGGCGGCACCCTGCCCATGGACGCGCCGATCTCCGTCAAGGAGGCCGTCATGCCGTGGTCGCGCTTCCGCGACATCCACGGACGCGGCGTCGATACCGTCCTCGGCCCGGAGATGCGCTCCACCGGCGAGGTCATGGGCATCGACTCCGTCTTCGGCACGGCGTACGCCAAGTCGCAGGCGGGGGCGTACGGCCCGCTTCCCACCAAGGGCCGCGCGTTCATCTCCGTCGCCAACCGCGACAAGCGCTCGATGATCTTCCCGGCGCGTGAACTGGTCGCGCACGGCTTCGAACTGCTCGCCACCTCCGGGACCGCCGAGGTCCTGCGCCGCAACGGCATCAACGCCACGATCGTGCGCAAGCAGTTCGAGGGCACCGGCCCGAACGGCGAGCGGACCATCGTCCAGCTCATCCACGACGGCGAGGTCGACCTCATCGTCAACACCCCGTACGGCACCGGCGGCCGGCTCGACGGCTACGAGATCCGCACCGCGGCGGTGGCGCGCGGCGTCCCGTGCCTGACGACGGTGCAGGCGCTCGCGGCGGCCGTGCAGGGCATCGACGCCCTCAACCACGGCGGCGTCGGCGTGCGTTCGCTCCAGGAACACGCCGAGCATCTCATCGCCGCGCGCGAAGAGTAGGAGAGCCTGCTTCCATGTACCGACTCCTCTTCCGGCTCCTCTTCCGACGCATGGACCCCGAGCAGGCCCACCACCTGGCCTTCCGCTGGATCCGGCTCGTCGTCCGCGTCCCGGTGCTGCGCACCTTCGTCGCCGCGGCGCTCGCCCCTCGTTACGAGGCGCTGCGCACCGAGGCCTTCGGGCTGCGGATGCACGGCCCCTTCGGTCTCGCCGCGGGCTTCGACAAGAACGCCGTCGCCGTCGACGGCATGGCGATGCTCGGCTTCGACCACGTCGAGATCGGCACGGTCACCGGGCGGCCGCAGCAGGGCAACGCCCCGCAGAGGCTGTTCCGGCTGCCCGCCGACCGGGCGCTGATCAACCGCATGGGCTTCAACAACGACGGATCGGCGACCGTCGCCCTGCGGCTGGCCACCCGCCGCGAGATCTTCCGTACGACGGTCGGCGTCAACATCGGCAGGACCAAGGCCGTACCGGACGACGGGGCCATCGGCGACTACGTGACGTCGACCGAGCGCCTGGCCGCATACGCCGACTACCTCGTCGTCAACGTCTCGTCCCCGAACACCCCCGGCCTGCGCGACCTCCAGGCCGTCGACCAGCTCCGTCCGCTCCTGACGGCGGTACGCGAGGCCGCCGACCGCGTCGTGCCCGAGCGGCGGGTCCCGCTCCTGGTCAAGATCGCCCCCGACCTCGCCGACGACGACATCGACGCCGTCGCCGACCTGGCCGTGGAGCTGGGCCTGGACGGCATCATCGCCACCAACACCACCGTCGCGCGGCACGGCCTCGGTCTGAAGACGGCCCCGTCGCTGCTCGCCGAGACCGGCGGACTGTCCGGGGCTCCGCTGAAGGCGCGCTCGCTGGAGGTGCTGAGGCGGCTGTACGCGCGCGTGGGCGACCGGATCACCCTGGTCGGCGTCGGCGGCATCGAGAACGCCGAGGACGCCTGGCAGCGGATCCTGGCCGGCGCGACGCTCGTCCAGGGCTACAGCGCCTTCATCTACCAGGGCCCGTTCTGGAGCCGGGGCATCCACAAGGGGCTCGCCGCCCGGCTGGCCACCAGTCAGTACGCCACCCTCGCCGAGGCGGTCGGCGCCGACACGAGGAAGGTGCGCGCGTGAACGACGCCACCCTCACCGCCGCGTCCGCGGACACGGAGCCGGCACCCTTCGGGGCACGCCTGCGCCGCGCCATGGACGCCCGGGGCCCGCTCTGCGTGGGCATCGACCCGCACGCCTCTCTCCTGCACGACTGGGGTCTGAGCGACGACGTCGCGGGCCTGACGGCCTTCACCCGTACCGTCGTCGAGGCGCTGGCCGACCGCGTCGCCGTACTGAAGCCGCAGTCGGCGTTCTTCGAGCGGTTCGGCTCGCGCGGTGTCGCCGTACTGGAGAAGGCGGTCGCCGAGGCGCGGGCCGCCGGCGCGCTCGTCCTGATGGACGCCAAGCGCGGCGACATCGGCTCCACCATGGCCGCGTACGCGGCCACGTACCTCGACAAGGACAGCCCGCTCTTCTCCGACGCCCTCACGGTCTCGCCGTACCTCGGCTTCGGTTCGCTGCGCCCGGCGCTGGACGCGGCCCGTGTCAGCGGCTCCGGCCTCTTCGTGCTCGCGCTCACCTCCAACCCGGAGGGCGCCGAGGTCCAGCGGGCGAGAACCGCGGGCGGCCCCTCGGTCGCGCAGACGATGCTCGACCACGCCGCCGGGGAGAACGCCGGGGTGACGCCGCTCGGTTCGGTCGGCGCCGTCGTCGGGGCCACCCTCGCGGAGGCCGGGGTGGATCTCGCGATCAACGGCCCGCTCCTCGCCCCCGGCATCGGGGCACAGGGCGCGACCCCGGCGGACCTTCCCGGTCTGTTCGGCGCGGCCGTCGGTGACGTGGTGCCGAGTGTGAGCCGGGGAGTACTCCGCCACGGTCCGGATGTTTACGCCCTGCGTGCGGCGGCGGAGCATTTCAGCGACGACGTCAGGACGGCGGTCGAGGGCGCTCGGCGAGCGCGCTGAGGCTGTTCGAACGCCGATCCTGACAGAAAAGCGGGTTGTTTTGCCGGGAATGTCCTGGTCGAGCGATGCTGACCAGGACTTTTCGGCTGTTCTCGCTGACGAGAGCGGTCTACACCGCTAGTCTCCGTCGAGAGTCAACGCGCGGAAGCTTCGCTCGTTGCTCGCCTGGTGTGGGACGAACCAGTTCCGCACCGGTCCGTATCCGACAGTTCGACATCCGAGGTGACGTAGGCGTGGCTCTTCCGCCCCTTACCCCTGAACAGCGCGCAGCCGCGCTCGAAAAGGCCGCCGCGGCTCGCCGGGAGCGGGCCGAGGTCAAGAATCGACTCAAGCATTCCGGCGCCTCCCTCCACGAGGTCATCAAGCAGGGTCAGGAGAACGACGTCATCGGCAAGATGAAGGTCTCCGCCCTCCTCGAATCCCTGCCCGGCGTGGGCAAGGTCCGCGCCAAGCAGATCATGGAGCGACTCGGCATCTCCGAGAGCCGCCGTGTCCGGGGTCTCGGCTCCAACCAGATCGCGTCGCTTGAACGCGAGTTCGGCGGCAGTCCCGCCTGACGTTCCCGGGCACTCCCGGGAACCTGGATAATCGCTGCATGGCACCAGAGGTTCATCCGCGGCTGACCGTGCTCTCCGGCCCCTCGGGCGTCGGCAAGAGCACGGTCGTCGCGCATATGCGCAAGGTCCACCCCGAGGTCTGGCTCTCGGTGTCGGCCACCACCAGAAAGCCGCGTCCCGGCGAACGCCACGGCGTCCAGTACTTCTTCGTCACCGACGAGGAGTTCGACAAGCTGGTCGCCAACGGCGAGCTGCTGGAGTGGGCCGAATTCGCGGGCAACCGCTACGGCACACCGCGTCGCGCGGTGCAGACACGACTGGAGGCGGGCGAGCCCGTGCTCCTGGAGATCGACCTCCAGGGCGCGCGGCAGGTCAAGGACTCGATGCCGGACTCGCAACTGGTCTTCCTGGCGCCGCCGAGCTGGGACGAGCTGGTCCGCCGGCTGACCGGCCGGGGCACCGAGTCGCCCGAGGTGATCGAGCGCCGGCTGGTGGCCGCGAAGGTGGAGCTGGCCGCCGAGTCCGAGTTCGACATCAGCCTGGTGAACACCTCCGTCGAGGACGTGGCGCGCGAGCTGCTAGCCTTGATGGCAGTTGTCTGACCCCTGTCTGCTTTCACGCAGCCGTCGGCAGCACCAGGTATTTCCTGTATTTCCCTGATTTTTCTTCGGAAGGCAAGAGAGTGTCCTCTTCCATTTCCACGCCCGAGGGCATCATCAACCCGCCGATCGACGAGCTGCTCGAGGCCACGGACTCGAAGTACAGCCTCGTGATCTACGCGGCCAAGCGGGCGCGTCAGATCAACGCGTACTACTCGCAGCTCGGCGAGGGCCTGCTCGAGTACGTCGGTCCGCTGGTGGACACCCACGTCCACGAGAAGCCGCTCTCGATCGCCCTGCGCGAGATCAACGCGGGTCTGCTGACGTCCGAGGCCATCGACGGCCCGGCGCAGTAACGGCGACAAGTTCTCTCACCACGGGCCCGGCAGCGCGACTGCCGGGCCCGTGGTGTGTCATGGGGGAGACGAATCCATCCGAACGCGGGGAGACACGGTGGACCAGGCGGAGCGGTCGAAGCAGCCGGTACGGCCGGGCGACAGGCCCAGGGTCGTCCTGGGAGTGAGCGGCGGGATCGCCGCGTACAAGGCGTGCGAGCTGCTGCGCCGCCTCACCGAGTCGGGCCATGACGTACGGGTCGTGCCGACCGCGTCCGCCCTGCACTTCGTCGGCGCCCCGACCTGGGCCGCCCTCTCCGGCCACCCCGTCTCCACCGAGGTCTGGTCCGACGTCCACGAGGTGCCCCACGTGCGCATCGGGCAGTCCGCGGACCTCGTCGTCGTCGCCCCCGCCACTGCCGACCTGCTGGCCAAGGCCGCCCAGGGCCTGGCCGACGACCTGCTGACCAACACGCTCCTCACCGCGCGCTGCCCCGTGGTCTTCGCCCCCGCCATGCACACCGAGATGTGGGAGCACCCCGCGACCCGGGCGAACGTCGCGACCCTGCGCGAGCGCGGAGCGGTCGTGATCGAGCCCGCGGTCGGCCGCCTCACCGGCGTCGACACCGGCAAGGGGCGGCTGCCCGACCCCCACGCGATCTTCGACGTCTGCCGCAGGCTGCTGGCGCGCGGCGTGAGTACGCCCGACCTGGCGGGGCGGCATGTCGTCGTCTCCGCCGGCGGGACGCGCGAGCCGCTCGACCCCGTGCGCTTCCTCGGCAACCGCTCCTCCGGGAAGCAGGGGTACGCCCTGGCCCGTACGGCGGCGGCCCGCGGCGCCCGGGTCACCCTCATCGAGGCCAACACCGGGCTGCCGGACCCGGCGGGCGTGGACGTGGTGCGCGTGGGGACCGCCGTACAACTCCGTGAGGCGGTACTGAAATCGGCCGCGGACGCCGACGTCGTGGTGATGGCCGCGGCTGTGGCCGATTTCCGCCCCGCCTCCTACGCCGAGGGAAAGATCAAGAAGAAGGACGGCGAGGAGCCGGCGCCGATCGTGCTCGTGCGCAACCCGGACATCCTCGCGGAGATCGGCGCGGAGCGCGCCAGGCCCGGACAGGTGATCGTCGGCTTCGCCGCCGAGACGGACGACGTGCTCGCCAACGGCCGGGCGAAGCTCCGCCGCAAGGGCTGCGACCTGCTGGTCGTCAACGAGGTGGGGGAGCGCAAGACCTTCGGCGCCGAGGAGAGCGAAGCGGTGATCCTCTCCTCGGACGGCGGGGAGACGCCGGTTCCTCACGGTCCCAAGGAGGCCCTCGCCGACACCGTCTGGGACCTGGTCGTACCGGCACTCGGGCCCGCGTAGACGAACGGGAAGTTAATTCTTCGTTCCTCCTTCCGGGTGTGTGAAATCGGCCCAAACCCAATGTTTGGGGTCGGGATAGGCGGTGATCGTCGTATCGCAGGACGGAGCGGCAACCCCTAACTCCACTCCCACTGGCCGAGACGCCTGGACCTTTCGCGCCGTCTGCCGGATAAACTGGCCCCGGAACGTCGCGGGGCGCAGCTCCCCGCCCGTTCCGACAAGGATCTAGCCAGCAGCCGCTGCAACCCCAGGGAGCGATGTGTCGCGCCGTCTGTTCACTTCGGAGTCTGTGACCGAAGGTCACCCTGACAAGATCGCTGACCAGATCAGCGACACCATTCTCGACGCGCTCCTGAGGGAGGACCCCACCTCGCGGGTGGCCGTCGAGACCCTGATCACGACAGGCCTGGTCCATGTGGCCGGTGAGGTCACCACCAAGGCCTACGCGCCCATCGCGAAGCTGGTCCGGGACAAGGTCCTGGAGATCGGCTACGACTCGTCCAAGAAGGGCTTCGACGGCGCGTCCTGCGGCGTCTCGGTGTCCATCGGCGCCCAGTCGCCCGACATCGCCCAGGGCGTCGACACCGCGTACGAGAAGCGGGTCGAGGGAGAGGGCGACGAGCTCGACAAGCAGGGCGCCGGCGACCAGGGCCTGATGTTCGGCTACGCCTGCGACGAGACGCCCGAGCTGATGCCGCTCCCGATCCACCTCGCCCACCGGCTCTCGCGCCGGCTCTCCGAGGTCCGCAAGAACGGGACCATCCCGTACCTGCGCCCCGACGGCAAGACCCAGGTCACCATCGAGTACGACGGCGACAAGGCCGTCCGCCTCGACACCGTCGTCGTCTCCTCGCAGCACGCCTCGGACATCGACCTGGACTCGCTCCTGGCACCCGACATCCGCGAGTTCGTCGTCGAGCATGTGATCAAGCAGCTCCTCGAGGACGGCATCAAGCTGGAGACCGAGGGCTACCGCCTGCTGGTCAACCCGACGGGCCGCTTCGAGATCGGCGGCCCCATGGGTGACGCCGGTCTCACCGGCCGTAAGATCATCATCGACACCTACGGCGGCATGGCCCGCCACGGCGGCGGCGCCTTCTCCGGCAAGGACCCGTCCAAGGTGGACCGCTCGGCCGCCTACGCCATGCGCTGGGTCGCCAAGAACGTGGTGGCCGCGGGCCTCGCCTCGCGCTGCGAGGTCCAGGTCGCGTACGCGATCGGCAAGGCCGAGCCGGTGGGCCTGTTCGTCGAGACCTTCGGCACGGCCTCGGTCGACGTCGAGAAGATCGAACAGGCCATCGCCACGGTCTTCGACCTCCGCCCGGCCGCGATCATCCGCGACCTGGACCTGCTCCGCCCGATCTACGCCCAGACGGCGGCGTACGGCCACTTCGGCCGCGACGAGCCGGACTTCACCTGGGAGCGCACGGACCGCGTGGACGCGCTGCGCGAGGCGGCCGGTCTGTAAGGCGTACCGCGTACGTCAGCGACGGCGGGCCCCCGACACCATCGGTGCCGGGGGCCCGCCGCCGTATCGGCGACCACCTCCCGGGAAGGCGCCCGACCTCGCGGGCCCGTCCGCCGACCGTCCTCGGGTGTCGGTGGCGTCTGGTAAGAATTTGGCTGTGAGCAGCGACGACGAGCAGCCCGAGGAGTCCGCCGGGAGCGGTGGGCCGGAGCAGCTCGCGTTCATCCGGGAGACCGTGCGGGCCGCCAAGGTGCCCCGTGCCAAGCCCCGGACATGGCGAGGGGCGCCGCTGGCGCGGGAGCTGCCCGTCGCGCGCGTCGTCGTGAACAAAGGGGTGCTGCATCTCGACCAGTTCTTCGACTACGCCGTGCCCGAGGAGCTGGACGAGG
>NZ_JAAPBF010000138.1 GCF_022695985.1 Streptomyces sp. NP-1717
TGGAGCACGAGGCCGAGTACGCGGCCACCAACGGCACCCTGATAGGCCCCAACCGGCTGTACGGATCGCTCCCCTCCGAGGCCTCCGGACGGCAGGCCGTGACGCTCGACGCGGTCGGTGAGTACGTGGAGTTCACCCTCACCAAGCCGGCCAACGCGATGACCTTCCGCTACTCGCTGCCCGACAACTCCGCGGGCACCGGCCGGGACGCCGGGATCGACGTGCGGGTCAACGGAAACCAGCTCAAGAACGTGCCGGTGACCTCCAAGTACGGCTGGTACTACGGCGGTTACCCGTTCAACAACAACCCCGGCGACACCAACCCCCACCACTTCTACGACGAGACGCGCACCATGTTCGGCTCGACCCTGGCGACCGGCACGAAGGTCCGCCTCCAGGTGTCCTCGACCGCGCAGTCACCGACCTTCACCATCGACCTCGCCGACTTCGAACTGGTCGACGCGCCGAAGCCGAAGCCCGCCGGCGCGCTCGACGTCGTGGCCGACTTCGGCGCCGACCCGTCCGGCGCTGCCGACTCGACCGCCAAGTTCCAGGCGGCGGTCGCCGCGGGGCAGGCCCAGAACCGGGCCGTCTACATCCCGCAGGGGAACTTCGAGATCCGCGACCACATCGTGGTCGACAAGGTGACTCTCGCCGGTGCCGGGCCCTGGTACAGCGTCCTGAAGGGCCGTCATCCCACCGACCGCAGCAAAGCGGTGGGCGTCTACGGTAAGTACGCGAACCAGGGCGGCAGCAGCAACGTCACCCTGAAGGACTTCGCCATCATCGGCGACATCCGCGAGCGTGTGGACAACGACCAGGTCAACGCCATCGGCGGGGCACTGTCCAACTCCGTCATCGACAACATCTGGATGCAGCACACCAAGTGCGGTGTCTGGGTGGACGGTCCGATGAACAACCTCACCATCAAGAACAGCCGCATCCTGGACCAGACGGCCGACGGGGTGAACTTCCACTACGGCGTCACGAACTCCACCGTCACCAACACGTTCGTCCGCAACACCGGTGACGACGGTCTGGCCATGTGGGCGGAGAACATCCCGAACGTCAACAACAAGTTCACCTTCAACACGGTGATCCTGCCGATCCTGGCGAACAACATCGTCACCTACGGCGGCAAGGACATCACCATCTCCGACAACGTCATGTCGGACACGATCACCAACGGCGGCGGGCTGCACATCGCCAACCGCTACCCCGGGGTCAACTCCGGCCAGGGGACGGCGGTCTCGGGCACCCACACCGCCGCGCGCAACACACTGATCCGGGCCGGGAACAACGACTTCAACTGGCAGTTCGGCGTCGGCGCGGTGTGGTTCAGCGGGCTCAACGAGCCGATCAACAACGCCACCATCAACATCACCGACACCGAGATACTCGACAGCTCGTACGCGGCGATCCATCTGATCGAGGGCGCGACGAACGGGCTGAACTTCAAGAACGTCAGGATCGACGGCGCGGGTACCTACGCGCTCCAGATCCAGGCACCGGGCAAAGCCACGTTCGAGAACGTCAAGGCCACCAACATCGCCCAGTCCAACAAGATCCACAACTGTGTGGGCCCCGGGTTCCAGATCACCCAGGTCGGCGGAGGCAACTTCGGCTGGTACTCAAACCCGCCCGCCTGCACCGGTGTGTGGCCCGCACCGCAGTGGACCAACGGCGGTGTGCCCGGCGGCCCGTCCGACCCCGGGGACCCGACCGACCCGCCGACCGACCCGCCGGGTGACGAGGGCAACCTCGCCGAGGGCCGTCCGGTGACCGCGACCGGCCAGGCGCAGACGTACGGCCCCGGCAACGCCGTCGACGGCAACGCCAACACCTACTGGGAGAGCACCAACAACGCCTTCCCGCAGTCCATCACCGTGGACCTCGGCGCCGCGAAGAACGTCGACCGGCTGGTGCTGAAGCTGCCGCCGGCCGCTGCCTGGCAGACCCGTACGCAGACACTCGGTGTCTCGGGCAGCACCGACAACTCCGCCTACACCTCACTCAAGGCCCCGTCGGGCGTCACCTTCAACCCGTCGAGCGCCAACACCGCCACGCTCACCCTGCCGGGGACGGCGACCCGCTACGTACGGGTCACGGTCACCGCCAACACCGGCTGGCCGGCGGCGCAGCTCTCCGAACTGGAGGTCTACGCCGACTGATCGGACCACAGGCGTGGTGCGCCGGTCCGGCCGGCGCACCACCCCGCTCCGCTTCTGCCGGGTGCCTCACACCGCGTACGTGTCGAGCCGCCCGCACATCCCGAACTTCCCCCGCGCCCACGGCAGTCGGGCGTGGACCCGCGCGTCGGCGAGATGCGCGGCGTCCCCCTCGGCGAGCCGGTCGAGCTGCGCGCCGGTCTGCCGCGTGGCATCCGCCGCACCAACCTCCCAGCGCGCCCGCCAGTCCGCCAGCCTCGGCGCCACCAGCGCACCGGCCGCCCGGTGGAAGTCCAGCAGCGGCTTCTCGTCACCCGCGTCCCACGCCGCGCGCAGCGCCGCGAACCCCTCGACCGCCAGGTCCCGTCTGCGCCGGGCGAAGGCCGCCTGTTCGGCCTCGGTGCCCTCGGGGACACGGACGAGGCGCCCGTACGTCTCGGGATCGGTCAGATGTTCCGGCGGCAGGGTCAGCACGGCGTCCCCGGCCTCGGGCAGTCCGTTGTTCTGCATGAGTACGACGATCCGCAGCCCGTCCTCGTTCACGAGGCGGTGAATCGTGCCCGGGGTGAACCACACCAGGGCCCCCGGCTCCAGCGGCGTGCTCTCGAACCCCTCGGCGGTGAGGGTCTGCACGGCGCCGCGTCCCGCGGTCACGACATACCCTTCCGAGCAGGTCAGATGGAGATGCGGGGTGCCGCCGCGGAGGCCGTCGGCCGCCTCCCAGTCGTACACGGCCAGATGCGACACGGCGACGGCGCCGGGCAGTCCGGCGAACCCCGAGACCGTGCCCGTGCTTGCGGATGAGCCTGTGCGGGACGTCGTCAACACTCCCCCTGGGACGAGCCGAGCAGTCGAGTAAGCGCTTTCTGTAGGAACGTAGATCCGCTCGGTCCCCCTGTCAACGCGGGCGCCGGTGGAAGTGCCACGTAATCACGGCATGGCGGCGATGCCACATGTGGCATCCTCAACTCGGCCCGGGTGACGCGCTTTCGCGACGACCGGAGCACGACGCGAGGAACCACCGCGATCCCGGGGGCGTCCCCCCATAAGGTCGCGGCGAGGTGGGCGACCGGGCCGCGACTCACGGTGCACGTTCACGGGGCACACCTGATTCAGGGGGAAACAGGGTTGGCACAGGCAACAACCAACACGGCGCAGGCGGATCCGCGGCAGAGGAAACTGGCAGGGGAGCTGAGACTCCTCGCCGCCGAGCCCGCCTTCGAACTGCGCCGTGCGGAACTCATCGATCTCGCCCACGACCTGGAGCAGAACACACGTCTCGACCGATGGGCGGATGTCGATCTGGTGCAGGCGTACGTACGTCCGGAGAGCCTGGCCCAGCCGCCGCCGGCGCCTCGCGCACCGCTCCGCTCACAGCTCCGGGTGGCACTGGCGGCCAAGGCGGGCGCCGGGGCGCTCGTCCGGGTGATCCGTGACGAGATGCGTCAACGCCCCGTCCGGGAAGGCGCGTTGGAGGCGTCGCTGGGCGTGCTGGTGTTCGTCCCACTACTCATCACCTGGTTCGGTCTGCGGGAAGCGGTGCGCGCCTACGGGGAGTTGAGCCAGGAGAATCCCAAGGAGGCGACCCGGCCGTTCCTCCAGCTGTGGCAGACGGGCTTCGGCGGTCATCTCTCCTCGACGGGCCGCTTCGAGAACGTGGCACTGATGGCGGTCGTGCTGATCAGCCTTCTGGTGGTGCTCTCGCTCTGGCACGCGCGCGCCCGCTCGCGCGCGGACCGGGTGGAGGCCAAGCTCAACGAGGAGCAGGAGTACGCACTCGGCCGGCTGGCGTCCCTGCTCACCCGGATCCAGCTGGCGCTCGTCCCCCATCGCGCGGCCTCTCCGCAGCAGTTCACGGCAGGTCTGAGCAAGGCCGCCACCCGTATGGAGTCGCTGGCGTCCCGCGCCGACCGCAGTCACAGTTCGCTGGTCAGCTCGGCGAAGGCGCTGGAGGACGCGACCACCTCGCTGGAGAGCGCCGCCCTGGCGCTGACCGGCGAGCTGCCGAAGCTCGGCACGGCGGCGGACCGTATCGAGGCGGCCGTACGGGGCGGGCAGGCGGCGACCGCGCAGGCGGGCGCCGAGAACCAGGCGGCGGCCGGCCGGATCGCCGACCGGATCAAGTCGGCGGGCGACACGGTGGAGGCGTCGCTGAAGGCGCTCGCCGCGGCCCAGCAGACGCTGGCGACGAAGTCGGAGACGGTGGCGCAGGCCACGGAGCGCGCGTCCAAGGCGCTGGTGGACAGCGCCGGGCGCACGAACGACGCCGTCGACGGGATGCGGGAGGCCACGGAGCGCTGGGACGCCGCGGCGGCACACTGGCAGGACGCGGCGGCCCGTCTGGAGACAGGACTGCGGGGGATCACGGTGCCCCCGGCCGGGACCAGGTCAGGGGGCGTCGCGGGGCCGGACGCGGGCTACGCCGTGACGACCGTGCCCGCACCGCACCCGGAGCCGGAATCGGCGGGAGCGCCGACGCTCGCCGGCGGCCGCGCGTACGGGGCGGGTTTCGAGTACGACACGCCCACGGAACGGCTGTCGGTGAACGGCGCGAACGGCGGTCCCAACGGCGGCGCGAACGGGAGTTCCGGCGGCGGCGCGGGCGCCGGACCCGACGCGCCGACCACGCCCGGAATCCCCGGGCAGGGCCCGGCCCGTCCGCCGTATCCGCCGCAGGACGGGGTGGGCTCGTGAGCCGTCCCGTACGCCGCGCGGGCCGACTGGCCGGACGGGTACGGCGCGGCGGGCGGCCCGGTGTCGTCATGCTGGCGGGCTGGCTCTTCGCCGACCTCGTGCTGGTGCTCGCCCTGGTGTCGATGGCGGACCGGCCGGACCCGCTGGCCGCCCGCCCCGCGGCCAGGCCGTCGCCGACCGGCTCGCCCTCCCCGTCGCCCTCTCCGACGCCGTCCCCCGCCGGTCCGAGGTCGGTGGAGCTTAAGCCGCAGCAGATCCGGGTGAAGGGCGGCGCGAGCAAGGACATCGTCGCCCAGATCAGCAAGGGCACGAAGAAGTGGCCGGGGCGCACGGCCGCGCTGGTCCTGACCTTCGGCGGCAGCCAGGGTGGTACCGAGTACGCGCACCGCGTCAACTCGCTGCTCAGCGAGGCCCGTCCGGAGATGTTCTCCAAGAAGACGGCGACGGACGACTTCCACGATCTCGGTGAACCGTCGAACACGGCGATCATCAGGATCTACTTCTACACCTCGCCCCGCTGACCGCCGGCCGGGCGGCCGGGGAGCGCGACGAACGAGAGGACCCACGGCGTGGAGCGGTGGCGGCCCGGCGCACGGGCGGAAGACGTGAGCGGCGGAACGGACGGGCGGCGGCTGCCGCCGCCCGTGCTGCCGCAGTTCCCCGGTATGCGCGGCTTCGCCGAACTCGACTCGGTGATGCGCCGGCTGGGGTTCCGGCATGCCGCCGATCTGCTGCGGGGCCCGGCCGTCGAGGCCGGGACGGGCGTCTTCGCGACACTGCCGAAGGCCACGGAGGACGACGGGTTCCGGATCCTGGACGGGCTCTGGTTCCCCGCCCGGGGGCGCGCGTGGACGCGGGTGGACCTGCGTCACATCCAGGAGACCGCCGAGCGGTGGCGCACGTCCACCGATCCGCGGGGCGGTACGGCGGCGGCGCTGATGGACACCATGGAGACCGTCGTGCGCGACGATCCGATGGGGCCCCGGCGCGTCGTGCTGTGGCAGGTGTGCCGTGAGCTGAAGGACCGGGCCGGGGGGCCGACCGCCGAGGCCGCGGAGGCGCTGGGTGTGCACAGCGCGGAGGCCGCGCCGCTGGCGGCAGCCGTCGCGGCGGGATTCGCGGGCCGGGGGCCGGTGCGTGACGCGGCCGAGTCGGTCAACGAGGTCTGGCCGGGTGAGCGGCTGCGGGAGGCCCTGCGGATCGCCGAACTCCTGCCGTCGCACCCCACCGACCATGTGCTGGCCAACTTCCTGGCCCGGCTGAACGAGCGGGCGGCGGCCGTGGACCGGCTGATGGAGGAGGCGGGGCGGCTCGGGCGGCTCGGTGAGCTGCGCGCCGCTACGGTCTCCTGGCTCGCGGCCGTACGGCGGGCGACCGACGACGAGCGGGCGCTGACGGGCCTACTCGGCGCCGCCACGCTGCTCGCCGACGAGCGGCACTCCCCCGACGCGCCGTCTCCCGTCGACTCGACGGTGCGGGTGGGCGTCGAGCGGCGGGCCGTCACGCTGACGTGGACGGCGGCGCGCCTGCCGCGTGACACGGCCCGCGGGGGAAAGGACCGGGGAGGGCCGGTGTCGTACCGGGTGCTGCGCTTCCCGGACGGCGCGCCCGGGCGGGCCGTCGAGGTGCCGTCCCCGGACGGCTCGCTCTCGGTGCTCGACCTGGACGCCCCGATCGGCAGGCGGGTGCGGTACGCCGTACTGCCGCTGCGCCGGGGCCAGTTGGCGGGGACGCCGCGTGTGACCGGCGCCGTTCTGCTGGTGCCGGACGTGGAGGAGGTCCGCGCGGTGCCGGTGCCCGACGGCGTACGGCTGGAGTGGCGCGCGCACCCGGCGGCGAGGGGATTCAGGGCGGTGCGTTCGGCCGCGCGCCGGCCCGGGGGGCCGGACGGGTCCGGGCAGCCGGTGGACGGTGTGCCGGTGGACGGACTGCTGGTGCCGGCCGGGCGGAAGGGGTTCACGGACCGCCCGCTGCGGCCGGGGACGTATCTGTACGACATCTCCTGCGGCTACCCCGCGGTGCCCGATCTGCCGGACGACGGCGGGGAGTTGGTGTGGTCGCCGGGGCTGCGGGTGGCGGCGACGTCCCTGGAGTGGCCGTCGCCGGTCGAGGACGTCACCGTACGGAGCCTCGAAGGCGGCACCGTGACGATCGACTGGCGTCCACCGGCACGCGGGAACGGCCGTCTGGTGGAGTGGTCCGGCCCGCCCCTGGCGGCGGGTGACGACGCGTCAGGCACACCGGCCGCGCGGTCGGCGCCGGATGAGGGTCCGGTGAGCGTGGTGCCCGAGGCGCGGTCCCGGGTACGGATGACGGCGGTCAGCGTGCTCGGCGACCGGGCGGTGGCGGGGCCGAGCGTACTGGTCGAACGGCCGGGCGCGGTCGAGGACTTGACCGCGCGACGCCTGGCGCCGGGTACGGCGGAGCTGCGGTTCCGCTGGCCCGAGCCCGCGGTCCTGGTGCTGGTGGCGTGGGAGCAGGAGGGCCGGCGGCGGGAGATGCGGGTGGCACGGAGCCGCTACCTGGCCGAGGGGCGCGTCGAGCTCCCGCTGAGCGGGCGCCCGTGCCGTGTCGAGGTGAGCGCGGTGCCCCGCCCGGACGCGGTGTCCATCCCCACGGTCCCGGCCACGACGTCCCTGCCGCACGTCCCCAACCCGCCACCGCAGCCGCCCCGCAACAGCCGCGCCCTGGCGCTGCTGACGTTCCCGTGGACGCCCTGGGGCAACGGCGCCCCGCCCCGCGGCCGCCCGTGGTGGCGCCGCCTGCGCACCCGCTTCTGAGACACCCGGGAATCGGGGCGGGGCGGGCGCCGGGCGGGGCAGGCGGCGGCCGGTGCGGTGCGCCGCAAGGCGGAGGGCCGCCCTCGCGCCGGACGCACCTGGACGAGTCCGGCAATGCGGCGAGGTTCCGGACCAGGTGTTCCCGGACCCCGAAGAGCCGCCGGACAGGGCATGGCCGACAAGAAGAGGGAATCGGGACATCGATCGGCGTGCGGAACTGGGCCAAAAGGGGAAGGCCTGTTCCGTGAGGAGGTCGCACGGACCACAGAGCCCATCGAGGGCACCACCTGTCTCCGACGCCTTCGCTCTCACCGGGCACGTGTGTCCTTGATCGACCCCGCCGGCGGCGGGTCGCCCGGTCGGCATGACCGCGCGCACCGAGTTCGCCGGCCCGTCCGCGCCACTGACACGTGGCACGGAAATGCCCACCAAGTCAGCGACTCGCCACGGGAAAGGACATGTTTTGGACAGCGCACCCGGAATCCCGCCCGTAGTCCCAGGGCGCCTTCCGCTCCTCGGGCACGGTCTCTCCATGGCAGGGAGCAGCAGCCGGCTGAAGTTCATGCGGGACATCCGCGCCCACGGTCCGATCGTGCGTATCCGGCTGGGTCCCAAGAGCGTGGCTGTCGTGAACGACCCCGCACTGATACACGAGATGCTCACCCGGCAGGCGGACGCGTTCTCCAAGGGCCTCCTTCTCGAGGGACTGAAACTCTTCAGCAAGGATGCTCTGCCTGTCACCGAGGGCCGCGTGCATCTGGCACGCAGGCGGCGGATGCAGCCGCCTTTCCACAGAGAGATGGTCAGGAGCTACGTCGAGAAGATGGTGAGCACCACCGCGCCGACCATCGACTCGTGGGACCCCACCACGACCCTTGACATGAAGACCGAGATGCAGCTGATCACTCAGAACGTGGTGATGTCGGCCCTGTTCTCATCCGTCCCGGCACGCGAGCCCGCATGGGTCATCCTGGAGAGTGTCGACACCGTTTTCCGCGCCGCGCTGCTCAAGGTCCTGCTGCCGATACGCGCGCTGGAGAACCTGCCCACACGCGGAAACCGGAAAATCGCGGCTGCGAGCTCCGCGCTGCGGAACGCGGTCACGGAGATCATCGAGGATCACCAGAGGCGGCCCGACTCGTACCAGGACGTCATCTCGCTGCTGATGAACACTCAGGACGACGCCGGCGAAGCCATGGACAGCAACGGCATCCTGTCCGAGGTGACAGCGCTGCTCGCGGCCAGCTCCGAGACCACCGCAGTGGTGCTCTCATGGCTGTTCTACGAAGTCGGCCGCGACCCCGGCCTGGAGCGCCGCCTGCACGAGGAGGTCGACAGCGTGCTCGCCGGCGACGAACTCACCGCCGACCATCTCGGCCGTCTCCCCTTCACCGGGCGGCTCGTCCAGGAGACTCTGCGCATGTACGCGCCGTGGCTCCTCACCCGACAGGCCCTGCGTGACGTCCGGCTGGGCAAGACCGTGCTCCCGGCCGGAACGGACGTGATTTTCAGTCCCTACGCCGTGCACCGCGATCCGAGTCTGTACGCCGACCCTGACCGGTTCGATCCTGATCGCTGGCTCCCGGACCGGCCGCAACCCCCCAGGGAAGCCTTCCTCCCGTTCGGGGCGGGCAAGAGAATGTGTATCGGCGACGTCTTCGCGGAAACGGAGGCGAAGGTCGTCACGGCTCTCATCGCGTCGAGACGGACCCTCAGGGCCGCGCCGATGAGGGGTTCGGTGAGGGCCGTGGGCGAGATGACCACGCAACCGTCACGGCTTCACATGATCCCTGAGCTCAGGACCGACGCCCCGGACAGGTCCGCACAGTCCGTCAGATGACAGGCGTGTGCCGCAACGCGCGTAGCGAGCCCCACCGCAGAGGAGTCGGCCTCGCCGTTCCGGCTGGCGTGAGGCGCACGATGCCGGCCTCACACCAACCGGAACGGCAGGTGATTGACACCCCCTAGGCGTGGACCTCCGCCTCCGTGCCGCCGCCGAACTCCAGGAGCAGGCCGGGGCGCAGTGCCACCGTGCGGCCGGGGCCGACCTCCTGGACGGTGCCGTCGTCGCGGCGGACGGTCCAGCCTGACGCCGTACGGTTGGTGAGCCCGAACCGACCGCGCTGCTGCGGATGTTCGGTCATCTCGCCCACCACGGCGGTGAAGTCGTGCCGCTCGGGGTCGTCGACCAGGTGGTGCGCGTAGACGCGCGCCTTCGGGTCGAGGCGGATGCCGCGGCGGGTACGCAGGGCGCCCCGGCCCGTGACGATTTCGAGCTTCGGGGGCAGCAGTACGGCTTTGCCGCACTTCCAGCAGTCGGGTGCGGGGCCGTCGGGCTGGGTCATGTTCTGCCGGCCGCAGGAGGCGCACAACGTGATCGCGTCGAGCACCCGGCTCAGCGCGTCCCGCCACTGCGACTCGCGGACCCGTGTCGAGGGTGTGTTGAGCCCGTGGGTGAACGTCTTGACGAACAGGTCGCGCAGGATCTTCGGGAGCGCGCCCCAGGTGGCGATGACGGTCGGGTGTTCGCCGGGCACGGGCCTGTTGGCCGGGTCGGCGGGGTCGTAGATGAAGAGCGGGTGGGTGCCGTACATCTTGCGCTTGGCCGCCTCGTCCATGCAGCGGATCTGCAACGCCTGCGCGCCGTCGAGCGGGTGATGGTTCATCAGCAGCAGGAAGAGCAGCACGGCGAGTGAGTGCAGATCGCTCTGGATGCCGGGCAGCGCGCCTTTGTCGCCGCGTACCAGCTCGGGCGCCATGAAGTCCATCGTCCCGGCGACGGCGGCGGCTTCGCCGTCCACGACGGCGTTGTCGTTGTCGCACACCAGCACGTCGCCGGTGGCCGGGTCGAAGAAGATGTTGCCCCAGTTGATGTCGCGGTAGGCGATGCCCTTGGAGTGCAGGGTGAAGTACGCCTCGACGGTGTGCAGCGCGGCGGCGACGAGCGTACGCAGGGTGGTCGCCGCCACCGACGGGTCACGGCGGAAGAGCGCCGGCAGGTCGTGGAAGCGCTGGGGCCGTACGTCCATCAGGTAGCCGAAGCCCGGGTAGGAGGCGTTCGGGTCCATCACGACCGTCTGCGGCCACAGGAACCGGTCGTCGCCCCAGCCGTGGTGGATGAGCCCTTCGAGGATCTGCCGCTGCCGGGCGTCGGCCAGTTGCGGGTAGTACCACTTCACGGCCCGGTCGCCGTGCGGTGTCCGCACCCGGTAGACCTCGCCCTGGCCGCCCGAGCCGAAGAGCTCGGCGACCGTGACCTGGTCCCCGGATTCGGTGACCAGGATCTGTCCGGCTGCGAGCATGCCGTTCGCCATGCTGTTCCTCTCTGCGTCAGTGCGTGTCTGTGTGGGGGGCGGCCGGGGCGGCGCCGGGGCCGGCCGCCGGGATGGCGCCCGCGAGGGTCGCGTCGTCCCCGGAGTACTTGGCCGCGTGGCCGAGCCAGTCGGGGAGCTGGGCCTGGACGGCCGCGACGCCGTGGGACGCGGCGCGCGACCGGACCCCGGTGGCGAAGGCGAGGAATCCCTCGTGGTCGGCGAAGCTCTTGGAGAGTCCGTCGGTGGAGATCAGTACGCCGGGGGGCGGGCCGCCGGTGAGGGGCTGCCAGTGCAGTCGCGCCTTGCGCCAGGCTTCGGGCTCACAGA
Source organism: Streptomyces sp. NP-1717 (assembly GCF_022695985.1). Lineage (GTDB taxonomy): Bacteria > Actinomycetota > Actinomycetes > Streptomycetales > Streptomycetaceae > Streptomyces. Next base: position 11,284 of record NZ_JAAPBF010000138.1, read on the forward strand.
GCGATTCCGTCTCGTCGCCCATGTCGGGACCGGTGTAGAACGGCATGCGGGTCGTGCCGTCCGGATCGACGAGGACGATGTCGCCGTCTCCCAACTGCCAGCAGACCAGCAGGCGTTCGGTGATGACGGCGCCGATGAGCGTGCTGCCGTAGACGGCGAGGTCGGCCTCGGGCGCGGACCCGGCACCGGGCCGGGCGGCCCTTTGGGTGGTGGCCCCGGTCGTGGCCCCGGCCTTGCCGCTCGGCGCGGCGCCTCCGCTTCCGCCGTGGGCCGGTGAGTTGGCCTCGTGCATCAGGACGCGGCGGCGCCAGGCGTGCACGACCTGCTGCGGGAGCGAGCGCGCCTCGGCGAGCAGCCGGGGCCAGTTCGCGGCGTCCTGCCCGCGTCGTACGACCTCGTGCGCGTAGATCCCGGCACTGGCCGTGAACGCCTCCACTGCCCAGCGCGCGCCGAGATCGCTGCGGAAGTGCGCGCGCGATCCGTGCCCGTCGGCGACCGCCAGCACGACGGCGCGGCCGTCCGCCGTGGTGAGCGCCCTGCCCCGGTCCTGGCTGTACTTCTTGGCGATTCCCTTGACTCCCCCGTCGAGGAGTTCCCACGCCACGGCGGGTGTCCCGGTGGCGTTCACCAGATGTCGGTCTCGTCCTTGGTGAGCGGCACGACGGGCGAGACGTTCGCGGGTGTGGCGTCCTCGATCTTCGGCGCCGACGCCTCCTTCACCACCGCGGTGGACATCCAGCGGATCGCGGCGGCCAGTTGGCGGGGGTTCTTGGCGAGCAGCGGTTCGAGTTCGGGATTGCCGAGGAACTCCTTGAGCATGCTCTTGTCCGCGTCGTCGCCGATCGCCACGGCGACCCGCACGGCGCGCTTGCCCCACGGCGTGTCGTCGATGGCGCGCAGCCCGGAGCGCCAGTCGTCGGTCGGCTGGCCGTCGGAGACGAGGGCCAGGACGGGCGGCAGGGCGCGCTGCGGCATCGGCGGGGTCTGGAGCGCGGCGGCGGCCATGCGGAAGGCGGCGCCCATGTCCGTGGCGCCGTAGGTGTGTACGTCCTCCCAGGTGAACCGGTCCACCGGAGTGGGCTCCTGGATGTGCCAACTCGCGCCGCTCGCGAAGGAGATGGCGCGTACGAGCAGTGAGGCGGCCGGGTTGGACTGGGCGGCCTGCTGCATTTCCGGAATGGCCTCACGGATGGCGAAGTTCAACTCGCCGATCTTGCCGTTCACTCCCATGGAGCCCGAACAGTCGAGCATCCAGATGAAGTGTGCCGGGCGGCTGGCCATACTGCCGCCGGGCACGTCGAGAATGATGGTCACGCTGGTCCTCTCCCCCGAGGCGTCCCGTTCGCGCACGCCTGGTTCTAGCTGTGTGGTGCTGTGTGGGTGTCGTGCTGTCCGGGTGTGTGGTGATGCGGTCCGGTGCCGCCGAAAGCGGTGGTGGAAAGCCTAGTTGAGGGCCCTTCGGTAGGTTCGCCGAGCGGAGATATTGAGCCCCGCGTCGCTCCGCGTCGGTGCGGCGTGCACTCAGCGCGGCGGGCGTGTCGGCGAGTATCCGGACGGGTATTCGGGCGGGACGGCCGGCAGCTCGCCGGGCCGTGGCGGTGGCGGCTGACCGGGGACGTGGCCGCCGCCCGGCGGGCGTCCCTGTCCCGGTGAGTACGGGGCGGGCCGGCCCGGGATCCGGGTGTCCGCGCCGTCGCCGACCCCGTTCGTCCAACGCAGCCAGTTCTGGACCCAGTTGTTCGACCGCCCGGCGAGTCGGGTGGCGACCGCGCCGCGCTGCTCGTCGTTCATCCGGCGCACGACGACGCCCAGCGTGTGCCGCAGCAGCTCATCGACCACCGAAGGCCAGTCGCGGGAGGTCCGGTTGAGCTCCCGGCGCCAGACGCAGAAGAGGTCGGCGACGGCCTCCGGCTGCGCGGCCATGCGGTTGACCTTGGCGTCGTCGGAGAACTCGGCCACCACGGCGGCGCGGTAGTGCCGCTGGAGCGCCGGTTCGGCGGTGGCGAGGAACGACAGGGCGCCCGACTGGTAGAGCTCGTGCGGCGAGAGACCGGCGAGGCCGCGGGCGAGCAGGTACTGGACGCCGTCCCACAGGGGCGCGTCCAGCGGCGATCCGGCCCGGCGCAGTTCGTCGACCCTGTCCACGACTTCCCGGGGCGACTGGCTCGTCCGGGCGAAGTCGTCGGCGAGGGCGAGCAGTTGGGCGATGGCGCGCTCCCGCTTGGTCAGCTCGGGCCGACGGTGGACCGCCCGGGCGAAGTCCGCCAGTTCCTGGTCGAACCGGCCGGGTGAGGTGAGCCACGCCAGGAACCGGGTGCCGAGTCCGGCACCGAGAACGGCTTCCGCGCCGCAGATACGGATGATGCGGGGGAAGTCCGGCCGCTCGGGCTGGTCGGCCCCCCAGACGAGTCCCCACAGGGTCTCCAGCGTCGGCGGGTCCGCGGCGGGTGACACGGCCGCGCCGGGGGCGGGTTCGGCGAGTTTCGCGAAAAGGTCTATCCCGCGCAGGTGGTGCGGCGGGCCGCCCCACCACACCGCCTGCTCGACGAGGCGTACGGAAGGCGGCGCGATGTCGCGGTGGGCCCGTACCCACTCGCCGTGGGGCGACCTCAGCAGCTCCCGCAGGAGATGGCTGCGCCGGCCGGCGGTCTCGACGGCGATCCGTGCGAGGACCCGCCGGTTCAGCCCCTGGTGACCGACGGTCTTCAGGACGGTGACGGCGTCGGCGCACTCGCGGCCACGGGGCTGGAGCAGTACGCGCACGAGCTTGTTCACGGCGTCCTCGACGCCGGGACCCTGGTCACCGTGGAGGACGAGCGCGAGATGCAGTGGTTCCGCCCAGGTGGCGACCGGGCCGCGGATTCTGCGCACCAGTCCCTTGTCGAAGTCGAGTCCGAACTCGGAGCGCAGCGAGCGTCTGGCCGCTTCTCCGAGGGGCAGACCGACGAGGGGGTCCTGCCCGGTCGCGGTGTCCTGGGCGAGGGCGGCGGCGAGCCGCCGGCGGACGAGGGCCAGTGCCAGCGCGTCGGTGACCCCGTCGCCGCAATGCTTGCCGAGTTCCTGGCAGACGCGGGTCAACTCCTCGATGGCCGGGGAGTCCTGGGTCCGGTCCTGGACGGTCCGGGCGAGCGTGTCGACGACCGCGCGCAGGGAGTCCTGGTGGAGTGTGGTGAGGCCGTCCCCCGACGCCGTTCCCGTACGCAGGAGTTGGCGCACGAGCACGGCGGGGGCGAACGGGTCGTCGGCCCCCGCCGTACCGGCCGCCGAAGCGGTCGGCGGGGCACCCGCCTGCCAAAGCGCGGCCGTCAACTCGGCCCAGGTGTCGGGGACATGGGGGCTGCCCGGTCCGCCGAGTCCGTCGTGGACGCGGTAGAGGTGCTCGACGAGCAGCGGGTCGTGCCGGTCGAACGACGAGTCCGGGCCGATCCCGACGATCTGCTGGGGCGCGTCGTGCGGCTCGTCGGCGCGGGTGACGAACGTCAGCGCTCTGGCGTGCTGTTCGGGCAGTGAGGCGCAGGCGAGCGCGATCCAGCGGACGACCGTCTCCGGGTCCTCCTCGGCGATGACGATCTGCCGGCCGGCGGGGTCGGCCCACAGGCGCCGGACGTCGGCGAGGAACGGTGCGACGCGCGACGCCTGTTCCCGGGCGAACCGGACGAGCAGCGGGAGGTCGAGGTGTCCTTCGGGCGCGGGCAGCGGATCCCCGTGCCCCTCGGCAGGTGCCGGAGTGTCCCAGGACCGGGAGCGCCAGGTGTCGATGGGCCATACCCGGTCGAACCCGTCGGCGCCCGAGGGGAGGTGCACGGCTTCGATGAACTGCCTTGACTCGCCGGGCCGTTCACCGTCCTCGCGGCCGTCGCACAGCAGGCTGCCGCCGTCCGGGAGCCGGCTGCAGCTCAGGGCTCCGTGCGGGGTCCGGCGATGGGTCAGCGTGATGATCTGCTCGACCTGCGCGAGCAGATCGTCCGGGGCTCCCGAGTCGGTGCCGCCGTGCGCGCCGCCCTCGCCCCCGGAGTGCGGGGGCTCGGGCGACCGGCGTGGCTGGAGGCGGACGCTGCCGGTGTCCGGCTCCCGGTCGAGCAGGTAGCTGAGACGGCGGATGACCATGCCACATTCTGACCAGCCGTCCGGCCCGAACGCAGGCGGTCACGCGAAGTTTGACCTATTCCTTGACCGCCCCCGAGTTCGCGCTGCGTACGAAGTGGCGCTGGAAGGCGAAGAAGAGCACCGCGACGGGGACGGTCGCCAGCAGGGCCGCCGTCAGTTTGAGCGGATACTGCGTTCCGCTGCTGAGACTTCCGGAGACGAAGGACGCGAGGCCGGTCGTCAGCGTCTGGTACTCGGGCGACTGGGTCGCGACCAGGAAGTGGGTGAACTCGTTCCACGACCCCTGGAAGGAGAGGATGGTCAGGGTGATCAGGGCGGGTTTGGCCATCGGCAGCACCACCGACCAGAAGGTCCGGAAGACACTGGCGCCGTCGATCCTGGCCGCCTCCTCGACCTCCCTGGGGATGGAGAGGAAGAACTGCCGCATGATGAACACTCCGGCCGCGTCGACCATCAGCGGGATGATCATGGCCGAGTAAGTGTCGAAGATGCCCAGTTGGTTCAGGACGAGGAACTTCGGGATCAGCAGCACCACACCGGGCACCGCCATGATCGTCAGCAGGCCGTTGAACAGCAGGTTGCGCCCGCGGAAGTCGAGGCGGGCCAGCGCGTAGCCGGCCAGCGAGTCGAAGAAGACCCGCCCGGCGGTGATGAACAGGGTGACGAGGACCGAGTTGCTCAGCCAGGTGCTGAACGGCACGGCGTCGCCGGAGTTCCCGAGCCCGAACAGCCGCCGGTAGGACTCCAGCGAGAACGGGTTCGGCAGCAGGCCCAGCGGATTGCCCGCCGCGTCCGGATCGGTCTTGAACGACGTGACGATCTGGATGACGAACGGCAGCAGATAGATCAGCCCGACCGCCGTGAGCACCAGATACACGAAGGCGAGCAGGATCCGCCGCCCGGCGCTGCGGGGGGCTCGCGGCCCGGCGGGACCGCTGCCGGAGGTGCGGGGCTGCCAGGTCGAAGGGTTCTTCCGCGCCGGTGGGGTCGTCGGTAGCGTACTCATGAGGTCCTCCGGCGAAGGGCGCCGAACCGGCCGGCCGTCCTGGCGGGCCTGTCCCGGTCGCGCAGCAGGACGCGCTGGATCAGGGTCATCACCATGATGATCGCCAGCAGGATGAAGGCGATGGCCGCCGCGCGGCCGTATTCGGAGTCCTGGAAGCCCGCGGTGTAGGAGAGGAAGGCGGGGGTGAGGGTGGTGTTGCCCGGGGCGCCCTGGCTCATCACGTAGACGGCGTCGAAGATCTGCCAGCTGCCGATCAGGCCGAGCGTGAGGACCAGGAAGATCACCGGCCGCAGCGCGGGGATGGTGACGTTCCAGAAGGACTGCCAGCGGTTGGCGCCGTCCAGCAGCGCGGCCTCCTCCAGCTCGGCGGGCACGTCCTGGAGCGCGGCGAGGAAGATCAGCATGTAGGTGCCGGACGAGGTCCACACGATCAGCGCGATGATGGTGCACATCGCTATGGAGGGGCCGGAGAGCCAGTCCCACCAGGACAGTCCGAGGAACCCGTTGGACGCGAGCGCCGCCGTCGGCTTGTCGGGGTCGACGATGCCGAGACCGCCGAGCACCGTCCACACCAGTCCGTCGGCGTCGGTGAACCACTTCGGTCCGGTGATGCCGACCCACTTCAGCAGCGCGTTGACGGCGCCGCTGCCCTGGAACAGGAAGAGGAAGACGGTGGAGATGGCGATGGAGCTGGTCACCGAGGGGAAGTAGAAGATCGTCCGGAAGAGGCTCTTGCCCTTTATTCGGCGGCTGTTGACCGCGACGGCGAGCGCGAGGGCGAGGATCGTCTGGAGCGGTACGACCAGCAGGACGAAGTAGAGGTTGTTGCGGACCGAGGTCATGAACAGCGTGCGGTCGAGGCCGTCGTCGGTCAGGACGTTGGAGTAGTTGTCGAGACCGACGAAGTCGGCGGCGCCGGTGAAGGGGTTGGACTGCCCGTCCCAGTTCAGCAGGCTGACCCACAGGGCCATCCCGATGGGCAGCAGCAGGAACAGTCCGAGGACCACCACCATCGGGCTGACGAAGAGCCAGCCCCACAGTCCCTGCCGGCCCTTGATGCGGGACGCCGGCTCGCGGCGGCGACGCCGTCCGTCGCCTCCGGCCGCGGCGGGCGGCGCCGCGACAGAGCCGCTGCCGCTGCCGTACTGACTCATTGTCTTTACTCTTTCCTCCCGCACCCGCCGGGATCGTCCTCCCGGCGGGTGTCGTACGGGATGGGACCGGCCTCAGCCGTTGTTCTTCAGGACCTGCTCGCCGTTGGTCTGGAGGTCGCCGAGGATCTTCTTCGGGTCGGCCTTCGCCAGTCCGGCCAGGTCCGTGTCGAACTGTTCGAGGACCTTGGTGAAGCCGGGCAGGGTGACCGGGCCCTGCGCGTAGGCGGATCCGTCCACGAATGCCTTGTCCTGCGGGTGGTTCCTCGCGTACCTGTCCAGTGCGCTGGCGCGCGAGGGCATCACGCCGTACTCGTCGGCGAACTTCACCTGCTGGTCGGCGGAAGTGAAGGCCTCGACGAGCGAGACGGCCGCGTCGTGGTGGGTGCTCTTGTTGGCGATGCCCCAGCAGGTGCTGAAGGAGAGCGTGCCCTGGCCCTTGGGGCCCCGGGGCAGCGGGACGACCGTGTAGTCGACGTCCGGGAAGTCGTTGGACATCGCGCCGGAGAGCCAGTTGCCCTCGATGGTCATGGCCGCCTTCTGGCTGCCGAGCGCCTCACCGCCCCAGCCCGCGTCGACCTGCTTGGGGTAGCTGAGCACACCGTCGGTGAGGAGCTTCTTCACATACGTCAGCGCCTCGACGTTCTCGGGGCTGTCGGCCGTTATCTCGGTCTGGTCGGCGTTGGTGATCCAGCCGCCGGCCTGCTTGAGGAAGGGGCCGAGCTGGTTGTACGAGCTGTTGACGACGAGGCCGCTGACCTTGCCCTTGGTGAGCTTCTTGGCGACGCTCGCCAGGTCGTCCCAGGTCTTGGGGTAGTCGTCGTCGGTGAGCCCGGCGTCCTTCCACATCTTGGTGTTGATCGCGAGGGAGAGGGTGGAGCTGTCCTTGGGGGCGCAGTAGAACTTGTCGTCGTAGCTGAAGGAGCTGCGCAGCGTTACGGAGAAGTCTTCCTTGTCCTTGAGCTTGTCGCCGTACGCGTAGAGGGAGTTGCCCTTGGCGTAGTTGGCGAAGACCGACGAGCCGACGTAGAAGACGTCCGGCGGCTTGCCTCCGGCCAGCGCCTGGCCGAGCTGCTGGTCCAGGTTCTGGGCCGGGGTGACGGTCACGCTGTTGCCGGTCTTCTTCGCCCAGGCGGCCGCCGCGGCCTTGACGGCGTTGGTCTCGGCGTCGCCGGAGGAGCCGATCATGACGGTGAGCTCCTGCTTGCCGGAGCTGTCCTGTTCGCCACTGCTGTCGCTGCCGAAGTCGGACGAACATCCGGTTATCAGGAGCGCGCCGCACACGGCGGCAGCGGTCGCGGCTCTGT
>NZ_JAAPBF010000139.1 GCF_022695985.1 Streptomyces sp. NP-1717
GCGCGTTCCGGGGCCGTTCGTGCGCCCCGGGAGGTACGCGGGACGTTCAGCGGCCGGTGTTCGCCGGGCGGACGGGCGCGGACGGGTCCTCCGGCGCCGTACGGGGCCGGGTGCTGCCCGCCGCGGCGTTGGCGATCCTGCCGAGCGCCTCCGCCTTCGCGCAGGGATGCGCCCCCAGGGCCGTCTGACGGCAGACGATGCCGCGCTCCGCGCGCATCAGCCGCCAGCCGCGCCGCAACAGGAACGCCACCGACTTCCGGCCCTCGCGCAGATCACGCACCAGCCTGCGGCGGAACGTCGTCGAGGGACGGCCCCGCAGACAGAGCGCGTCGGCCAGGACACCCAGCTCCTCGCAGCGTGCGACGACATCGGCCGCGAAGATGCCCTCGGCGATGAACAGTTGGGTACGCCCGATGTCCAGCTCCTCCTTGTCGACACGGGAGCTGGTGGCGATGGAGTAGACCGGGACGGTGGTGCGGCCCGTACGGCACAGCTCCAGGATCGCGGCGACCGCCGCGTCCGCGTCCCAGGACAGCGCGGAGTCCCAGTCGATGTCCGTGCTGCCCGCGACCAGCGGCAGCGTCGGGTCGTCGCCCTCTTTGTAGAAGTCGTCGAGACGGAGCACGGGCAGGCCCGCGCGGGCGGCGAGCGAGGACTTGCCGGAGCCGGAGGGGCCCGCGAGCAGGACGACGCGCGCGGAGGCGGTTCGGTGGGGACTCACGGGACACCAGTGTGAGGCATACACCCGCCCAGGGGACCCCCGCCTGCGGTGTTGGTATCGAGCGTCACATCTCAACTACTGTGCGTGTCATTCCCCTTACCCGTCCAGTTCGCCCAGGCAGGAATCCCATGGCACGTCATTCAGCTCCCACCTCCCGGCACCGCGCCCTGCTGCGCGCCGGGCTGACGTTCACCGCGGCGGGCGCGGTCATCGGGCTCGGCGGCGCCGCGGCGCAGGCGGCACCGGCCGCGCCCGTGCCCGCGTCGGGCTCCGACAGTGAACTCGCCGAGGCCGGAGCGGCGGCCGGCGAGGGGCTCGCCGGCGCGGTCGGGCACACCCTCGCCGGAGGGCTGGGCCCGGTCAAGAGCCTTCAGCTCAACCCGCTGGCCAAGACGGGTGTCGACCCGCTGGACAACGCGGTCGGCACGCAGATCGCCGACTTCAAGCCGCTGTCGACGGCGGTGGTGACGGACTCGATCACCCAGGGCGGCGGTCTTCAGGACCTGCCGCTGGTCGGACCGGTGACGGGGCTGCTGCCCGGCTGAGCGCGCCGATCCTGCTCCCCGGTCGCCGGGCGGGCTCGACGAGCCCGCCCGGCGACCGGGGACCGATCAGTAGCCCGAGCCCGAGGCGCCCAGGCTGCCCGTGGGGTGCCAGACCGTCTTCGTCTCCAGGAAGGCCGTCAGACGCCCGATACCGGGGTCGGCGGAGAAGTCCACCGGGGACGGGCGCAGTACCCGCTTGAGGTTGTCCGCCGCCGCGATCTCCAGCTCCTTGGCCAGCACCGCGTCGGCGCCGTACAGATCGATGCCGTTGACGTCCTGGTGCGCCGCGAGCGGGGCTGCCAGCTCCGCCGTACCGCCCGAGAGGATGTTGACGACGCCGCCCGGCACGTCGGAGGTGGCCAGCACCTCCCCGAGGGACAGGGCGGGCAGCGGGGACCGCTCGCTCGCCACGACGACCGCCGTGTTGCCGCAGGCGATCACCGGGGCGAGGACCGAGACCAGTCCGAGGAACGACGACTCCTGCGGCGCGAGGACCGTCACGACACCGGTGGGCTCCGGCGTGGACAGGTTGAAGAACGGGCCCGCCACCGGGTTGGCACCCCCTGTGACCTGGCCGATCTTGTCCGTCCAGCCCGCGTACCAGACCCAGCGGTCGACGGTCGCGGCCACGACGGCCGCCGCCTTCGTCTTGGAGATGCCCTCGGAGGCGGCCACCTCGGCGGTGAACTGCGCGCGCCGGCCCTCCAGCATCTCGGCGACGCGGTAGAGCACCTGGCCCCTGTTGTACGCGGTCGCGCCCGACCAGCCGCCGAACGCCTTGCGGGCGGCGGAGACCGCGTCACGTGCGTCCTTGCGGGAGGACTTCGGCGCGTTGGCCAGCCACCGGCCTTTGGAGTCGGTCACCTCGTACACCCGGCCGCTCTCGGAGCGGGGGAACTTGCCCCCGACGTACAGCTTGTAGGTCTTGAAGACTGACAGTCGCTCGGACTCAGACATCGAGATACGCCTCCAGGCCGTGGCGACCGCCCTCGCGGCCGTAGCCCGACTCCTTGTAGCCGCCGAAGGGCGAGGTCGGGTCGAACTTGTTGAACGTGTTGGCCCACACCACGCCCGCGCGGAGCTTGTTCGCGACGGCGAGGATGCGGGAGCCCTTCTCCGTCCAGATGCCGGCGGAGAGGCCGTACTGCGTGTTGTTGGCCTTGGCGACCGCCTCGTCCGGTGTGCGGAACGTCAGTACGGAGAGCACCGGGCCGAAGATCTCGTCGCGCGCGACGGTGTGCGCCTGCGTGACGTTCGTGAAGAGGGTCGGCGCGAACCAGTAGCCGGACGAGGGGAGTTCGCACTCCGGCGACCAGCGCTCGGCGCCCTCGGCCTCGCCCGCGTCGGCCAGTGTCCTGATGCGGGCCAGCTGCTCGGCGGAGTTGATGGCGCCGAGATCCGTGTTCTTGTCCAGCGGGTCGCCGACACGCAGGGTGGACAGCCGGCGCTTGAGCGAGTCCAGCAGCTCGTCCTGGACCGACTCCTGGACCAGCAGCCGCGATCCCGCGCAGCAGACCTGGCCCTGGTTGAAGAAGATGCCGGTGACGATGCCCTCGACGGCCTGGTCGACCGGGGCGTCGTCGAAGACGATGTTGGCGCCCTTGCCGCCGAGTTCGAGCGTGACCTTCTTGTCCGTGCCCGCGATCTGCCGGGCGATGGCCTTGCCGACGGCGGTCGAACCCGTGAAGGCGATCTTGTTGACGTCCTCGTGCCCGACGAGGGCGGCGCCCGCGTCGCCGTATCCGGGAAGGATGTTGACGACACCGCGCGGCAGACCGGCCTGGCGGCAGATGTCCGCGAAGAACAGCGCGCTCAGCGGGGTCGTCTCGGCGGGCTTCAGCACCACGGTGTTGCCCGTGGCGAGCGCCGGGGCGATCTTCCACGCGAGCATCAGCAGCGGGAAGTTCCACGGGATGACCTGGCCGGCGACGCCCAGCGGGCGCGGACCGATTCCGTAGCCGGCGTGGTCGAGCTTGTCGGCCCAGCCCGCGTAGTAGAAGAAGTGCGCGGCGACCAGCGGCAGATCCGCGTCGCGGGTCTCGCGGATCGGCTTGCCGTTGTCGAGGGTCTCCAGGACGGCCAGTTCGCGCGAGCGCTCCTGGATGATCCGGGCGATCCGGAAGAGGTACTTGGCGCGCTCGGCACCGGGCAGTGCGGACCACTTCGCGAATGCCTTGCGGGCCGCCTTCACGGCCCGGTCGACGTCCTCCGCGCCCGCCCGGGCGACCTCGGAGAGGACCTCCTCCGTGGCGGGGGAGACCGTCTTGAAGACCTTGCCGTCGGCGGCGTCGGTGAACTCGCCGTCGATGAACAGGCCGTAGCTCGGCGCGATGTCGACGACCGAGCGCGACTCGGGGGCCGGTGCGTATTCGAAAGCCATCGTGTATCAGTCCACCGTGACGTAGTCGGGGCCGGAGTAGCGGCCGGTGGCCAGCTTCTGGCGCTGCATCAGCAGGTCGTTGAGGAGGCTGGAGGCGCCGAAGCGGAACCAGTGGTTGTCCAGCCAGTCCTCGCCCACGGTCTCGTTGACCAGCACGAGGAACTTGATCGCGTCCTTGCTGGTCCGGATCCCGCCGGCGGGCTTCACACCCACCTGGACACCGGTCTGGGCCCGGAAGTCGCGTACTGCCTCCAGCAGCAGCAGCGTGTTGGCCGGGGTGGCGTTGACGGCGACCTTGCCGGTCGACGTCTTGATGAAGTCCGCGCCGGCGACCATGCCGAGCCAGCAGGCGCGGCGGATGTTGTCGTACGTGGACAGTTCACCCGTCTCGAAGATGACCTTGAGGCGGGCGGCGCCGCACTCGGCCTTCACGGCCACGATCTCCTCGTAGACCTTCAGGTAGTGGCCCGCGAGGAACGCGCCGCGGTCGATCACCATGTCGATCTCGTGGGCACCGGCGGCGACCGCGTCCCGCACGTCGGCGAGCTTCACGGCCAGGGCCGTACGCCCGGCCGGGAAGGCGGTCGCGACCGAGGCGACCTTCACATCGCTCCCGGCGAGCGCGGCGACGGCCGTCTCCACCATGTCCGGATAGACGCAGAGCGCGGCGGTCGTCGGGACGGTGCGGTCCGTCGGGTCCGGGTGCAGCGCCTTGGCGGCGAGCGACCGGACCTTGCCGGGGGTGTCGGCGCCTTCGAGGGTCGTCAGGTCGATCATCGAGATGGCCAGGTCGATGGCGTACGCCTTGGCCGTCGTCTTGATCGAGCGCGTACCGAGCGAGGCGGCGCGCGCCTCCAGGCCGACGGCGTCGACGCCGGGCAGCCCGTGGAGGAACCGGCGCAGCGAGCTGTCGGACGCGGTCACGTCGGCGAGGGGGGCACCGCCCACGGCGGAGCCTGTGGGCGAGGGTGCAGTCGTGGGCATGGTCACCACATGAGCATATCTACGCGCGTAGCAGCATGTACAGGGGGTCCCCGAAGCAGGTACGGGCACAGGACGGACATCTCACGGTCACCGCGCCGGTTCGAGGCGATACCGCCACCCCTGCCGGGACCGGTCACGGATTCGGCGTATTCGGCGAGGTCGGGGGTGCCGGAGGTGTCGGCGGGGGAGCGGGCAGCGGCTGCTCGGTCCAGATGGACTTGCCCGACGTGGTGTACCGGGCGCCCCAGCGCTGTGCGAGGGCGGACACGAGCTGCAGCCCGCGCCCGCTCTCGTCGGTGGCCGAGGCCCGGCGGACGTGCGGTGTGGTGAGGCTGCCGTCCGAGACCTCGCACACCAGCGTCCGGCCACGCAGCAGCCGCAGCCGGACCGGGCCCTGCGCGTGCCGGACGACATTGCTCACCAGCTCGCTGGCGAGCAGCTCCGTGGTCATGGCGAGATCGTCGAGGTGCCAGGCGTCGAGCTGGGTACGGACGTGCTCCCGGGCCTGGCCCGCGGCGACCGGATCCTGCGGCAGCGGCCAGGAGGCGATGTTCTCGGCGGCCAGCCGGCGCAGCCTGGCGATGAACAGGACGGCGTCGTCCGTGGTCTGTTCCCCGGTCGGCAGCAGCGCGGAGACCACCGTGTCGCACAGCTCGTCCAGGCTCGGATCGTCGTCGGCGCGCAGGGCGTCGGTGAGGACACGGGCGAGCTCTTCCGTACCGGCCTCGATGTCCCGGTCGCCGGCTTCCACCAGCCCGTCGGTGAACAGGCAGAGCAGGCTGCCCTCGGGCACCGGCAGCTCGACGGTGTCGAAGGGCGGAACGGCGGCGCCGAGCGGCGGGTTGGGGGAGATCTCCGGAACGCGCGCGATGCGGTCGGGGCCGACGACGACCGGCGGCAGATGGCCGGCGCTCGCGAAGACGCAGGTCTGGGTGGTGGGGTCGTACACCGCGTAGAGGCAGGTCGCGTAGAAGTCGTCACCGAGGTCACTGACGATGCCGTTGAGCTGGCCGAGGATCTCGTCGGGCGGCAGTTCGAGATCCGCGAGCGTGCGTACCGCCGTCCTCAGCCGTCCCATGGTCGCCGCCTCGGACAGACCGTGCCCCATCACGTCACCGATGACGAGGGCGACCCGCTCGGCCGACAGCGGTATCAGGTCGTACCAGTCGCCGCCGACGTCCAGGCGCCGGTCGGAGGGCAGATAGCGGGCGGCGGCGGTCGCGGCGGGCGGCGAGGGCAGGTGCCGGGGGAGCAGACCGCGCTGGAGTTCCTTGGCGCGCAGGTGCTCGGAGTCGTACAGCCTGGCCCGCTCCAGGGCCTGCGCGAGGAGCCCGCTGAGGGCGACGAGCAGGGTGCGCTCCTCGTCGGTGAGCAGCCGCGGCTTGTCGAAGGAGATGACGCAGCAGCCCGTGGTCCGCCGCGAGGCGATCAGCGGCAGGAAGGCCCACGCCTGGCGCCCGGGGGTGGGGATGTCGGCCAGCGCGGGGTAGCGCATCTTCATCTCCGCCACGGAGGCGATGAACAGCGGGGCGCGGGTGCTGAGCACGTCCGACAGGGGGGTGGTCGTGGTGAGCGGGAACGAGAGGATCCGTTCGAGGTCGGTGGCCTCGTACCCGACGGAGCCGATCAGCCGCGTGTTGTCGTCCTCGAAGGCCACGACGACCAGACCGGTGGCGCGGAACGGCTGGATGACATGCTGGGCGACGGCTCTCATCACGTCCTCGGTGGAGAGCGCCTCCGCGAGCGCCTTGGTCAACTCGGCGATACGGACGGCCCGTTCGTGCGCGGTCCGGTCCGTGGCCGTGCGTTCGGCCTCCCGTGCCCGCTTCTCGGTGACATCGGTGAGATAGACGGTCAGCCCTCCCGGTACGGGGACCAGACGCAGGTGGTACCAGCGCTCGTTGGCCGGTGACCGGACGTCGAGACCGATCGGCCGGTGGGTCTCCACGGCCTGCCTGAAGCGGTCCTCCAGACCGGGCTCGCGGCCGAAGGGGATGTCCCAGAGAACGCGGCCGAGGGGTTCGCGTGCGGAGCCGAGCGCGCGCTCGGCCTCGATGTTGATGAAAGTGACCCGCCACTCGGTGTCGACCGCGAGGAACCCGTCGCTCATGTGCCGCAGCGCGTGGTCCACGTGCTCGCGGGCGACATGGGTCTGCGTCGTGTCCCACACGGTGCCGACCATGTGGAGGGGCTCGCCGTCGTCGCCGAGGATCACCCGGCCGCGCGCCTCCGCCCAGCCGGACGTGCCGTCCGGGCGGCACACGCGGTACTCGACGCCGTACACACTCCGGGTGCGGATCGCCTCGTCGGTGTCGACCATCACCCAGGGCAGATCCTCGGGATGGACCAGCCCGAGCCATGTCTCGATCCGGTGGTCGAAGGTGGTCGGATCGACGCCGAGCACCGTCATCGCCGACTCGTCCCAGTCCAGCTCACCCGTCCGGATGTTCCAGTCCCAGGCGCCGATCCTGACGGCCTTGAGGGCCTGCCGCAGGGCGGAGCCGTTCAGCGGCTCCGGCCGCAGCTCGGGGTTCGCACCACGCGGGAGGGAGAGGGAGCGTGCCAGATGTCCGGCCGCCCAGCGGGCCACCTCCTCAAGGAAGGCACGCTGCTCGGCGGTCGGCTCCTCGGCCGGGGGCGTCACGACGGAGAGCACGCCGATCAGACCGAGCGGTCCGGTCGGCGCGAGCAGGGGTACGGAGGCCAGACCGCACGGGGCGAGCACGCTCAGGGCCGCGTCCTCCGTGCCCTCCAGGGCCTCGGGGCCGTCGGGTTCCTCCGCGGCGGCCGGGCGCCGACCGGACGGCGACTGTTCGGCGAAGGCCGGCGCGGGCCGCCACACGTACGCCCCTCCCCGCGCGGCGAGGGGCGGAACCGTCGTGTCCTTCCCGGCCAGGTCCTGCCAGCGCTTCGTGGCGGACGGTGGCAGGCCGTCGGTGAGCATCAGATGGAGTCCGGCGTTCTGCGGGCTCCGCACGTGTATCATCCCGCCGGGTCCGCCGAGGAAGGCGACCGCGTGGTGCAACGCACAGCGCAGCGCCTCCGTTTCGGACACGTCGTCCCCCACCGCGGCGAGTATGCGCAGGCGATCGGTAGCCGATCGTGCTCCTGCCGGCCGCGGATCTTGTGCCTTTCGTGGGTTCACGGTCATGCACTCGCCCGCCAATCGACCGGGTTTCTTCCACGAGCCCGTACCGCCCATTGTCTCTCGGCACCGTGTCCTCGGCGAGCAAGGGACGAGCGAGCGCAGGGGAGGCCGGTCCCCGTCCGTGGCGGTGGCCGCTCCCCGACTGGCTCGGGACCGTCGGCGCGTACGGCAGAATCGAAAGCATGACGAGTCCCGATCAGTCCCCCGAGCCGGCCTACGCGGAGCGCGTCTTCCGGTCGCCCGCAGGCATCGCGGGCGGTGTGCTGCTTCTCGCGCTCGGTGCCTGGATGGGGATCGACGCGCTGGTCCGGGGCCACGGCAGGACGCCGTGGCTCGCGCTCGCGGGCCTGCTGCTCGCCGTGCCGCTGGTGGTGGCCTTCACCATCCGGCCCGCCGTGTTCGCCAACGACGACCGGCTGCGGATCCGGAACCCGTTCCGGACGATCGTGCTGCCGTGGGCGTCCGTGGCCGACGTACGGGCCGGGTATTCGAGCGAGGTGTTCACCAAGGACGGCGCGAAGTACCAGCTGTGGGCGGTGCCGGTCTCGCTGAGGAGGCGCAAGCGCGAGGCGCGGCGGCAGTCGCAGCGCGCGCACGACGACCCGCACGGCCGTACGTCGGTGAGCGTGGACGTGACCGACTCGCGCGCGCGGACGGCCGACGCGGACCACACGGTCGCGGGCCTGCGGGAACAGGCGGAACGCTGCGCGTCGCGCGACACCGCGCGGGGGGAGCCGCAGGTGCGGTGGACGTACGAGGTGATCGCACCGGCGCTGGCGGGCCTGGTGGTACTGCTGGTGCTGCTCGCGACGGGCTGATGCCGGGCGGGGTTCGCCTTGCCCGGGCCCGCCCGGGTGGCCGGGTTCGTCCTCAATCGCCGGACGGGCTTGAGATGCTCGCAGGGCGGGCTTGAGAGGGTTGTGGGACGGGGTTCGGGGTGCCCTCCGGGTGGGTTGAGATGGCTGCGGGCCGGTGGGCGGTGTCCTCGATCGCCGGACGGGCTTGAAATGCCCGCCAGACACAAGGGCCCGGGGTCAGATGCCTGCCGCCTGGGACAGGTCGTGCTTCAGGGTCGTCAGGAGCTTCGTCGCGTGGGCGCGGGCCGTGGGCAGGTCCGCCGTCGTGCGGACCGGGATCACGGCCTCCAGGTAGCACTTGAGCTTCGGTTCCGTGCCGCTCGGGCGGACGATCACCCGGGCCCGGTACGCCCCGTCCAGGTGGTAGCGCAGACCGTCCGTCGGCGGCAGGCCCGACGCGCCCGCCGAGAGGTCCTCGGCCGACGTGACCGTCAGCCCCGCGAGGGCCTTCGGCGGGGTGTCACGCAGGCGGTCCATCGCCCGTGTGATCAGTGACAGGTCCTTCACCCGCACCGAGAGCTGGTCCGTCGCGTGCAGTCCGTGCGCGAGCGCCAGGTCGTCCAGGAGGTCCGCCAGGCCCCGGCCCCGCTCCTTCAGTTCGGACGCCAGCTCCGCGACGAGCAGCGCCGCCGTGATGCCGTCCTTGTCGCGTACGCCGTCGGGGTCGACGCAGTAGCCGAGGGCTTCCTCGTAGCCGTACCGCAGGCCCTCGACGCGCGCGATCCACTTGAAGCCGGTGAGCGTCTCCTCGTATCCGACCCCCGCCGCCTCCGCGATCCGCCCGAGCAGCGACGAGGACACGATCGACTCGGCGAAGACGCCCGACGTGCCCGCCTCGCCCTTGTTCACCAGGTGCGCGGCCAGCAGCGCGCCCACCTCGTCGCCGCGCAGCATCCGCCAGCCGCTCCCGGCGTCCGCGTCCGGGACGGCCACCGCGCAGCGGTCGGCGTCCGGGTCGTTGGCGATCACGATGTCGGGTGCGGCGCGGCGGGCCGTCGCGAAGGCCAGGTCCATCGCGCCCGGCTCCTCCGGGTTCGGGAAGGCGACGGTGGGGAAGTCCGGGTCGGGCTCGGCCTGTTCGGCCACCGGTACGGGCGCGGGGAAACCGGCCCGCGCGAACGCGGCGTTCAGCGTCTCCGTACCCACCCCGTGCAGCGCCGTGTGGACCACGCGGGCCGTACGGGGGGATCCGGGGCTCAGGACGGCGTCCGTGCGCTCCAGATACGCGGCCGGCACCTCCTCGCCGAGGATCTCCCAGCCGTCCTCGGGGCGGGGCACCGAGTCCAGCGGCCCGACGGCGTCGATCCCGGCCGCGATCTCGCCGTCCATGGGAGGCACGATCTGGGAGCCGTCGCCGAGATAGACCTTGTAGCCGTTGTCGCGCGGCGGGTTGTGGCTGGCGGTGACCTCCACACCGGCCACGGCGCCGAGGTGCCGTATGGCGAACGCGAGCAGCGGAGTCGGCAGCGGACGCGGCAGTACGGCGGCGCGCAGCCCGGCCCCGGTCATGACGGCGGCGGTGTCGCGCGCGAAGTCGGCGGATTTGTGGCGGGCGTCGTAGCCGATGACGACGAGGCCGCCGCCCTGGCCCGTGGCCTTCAGGTACGCCGCGAGACCGGCGGCGGCGCGGATGACCACCGACCGGTTCATCCGCATCGGCCCGGCGCCCAGCTCGCCGCGGAGTCCGGCCGTGCCGAACTGGAGCGTGCCGCTGAACCGTTCGGCGAGCGCGTCCGCGTCACCGGAGTCGATGAGCCGCCGCAACTCGGCCCGGGTGTCGCCGTCCGGATCCTCGGCCAGCCACGCCTCCGCCCGCGCGATGAGGTCCTGCTGCACTGTGGGTTTCCCTTCCTGGGCCCGCTGGGGTCGCACGACAAGCTCTCAGATGCGTTCGAGCACCCGCGCCAGCAGGGCGCCCATCTGCGTGGCCGAGTCCCGGCCCGCCTGGAGTACTTCCTCGTGGTTCAGCGGCTCGCCCGACAGGCCGGCCGCCAGGTTCGTCACCAGCGAGATGCCCAGCACCTCGGCGCCCGCCTCACGGGCCGCGATGGCCTCCAGCACGGTGGACATGCCGACCAGGTCGCCGCCCATGACCCGGACCATGTTGATCTCGGCGGGCGTCTCGTAGTGCGGGCCGGGGAACTGGACGTACACGCCCTCCTCCAGGGCGGGGTCCACCTCCTTGCACAGCGCGCGCAGCCGGGGCGAGTACAGGTCCGTGAGGTCCACGAAGTTCGCGCCGACGATCGGGGACGCGGCCGTCAGGTTGATGTGGTCGCTGATCAGTACCGGCTGCCCCGGGCGCATGCCCTCGCGCAGCCCGCCGCAGCCGTTCGTCAGGACGACGGTCTTGCAGCCGGCGGCGACGGCCGTACGGACACCGTGCGCGACGGCCGCGACGCCGCGGCCCTCGTAGTAGTGCGTACGGCCCAGGAAGACCAGCGCGCGCTTCTCGGCGATCGCGTAGGAGCGGATCGTCCCGCCGTGTCCGGCGACGACCGGCGGCGGGAAGCCCGGCAGCTCGGTCACCGGGAACTCGGCCTCGGGTGCTCCCAGCGCGGCGACGGCGGGTGCCCAGCCGGAGCCCATCACCAGGGCGACGTCATGGGTCTCGGCGCCGGTGAGTTCGCGCAGGCGCACCGCGGCGGCGGAGGCGGCGGCGTGGGGGTCGGCGGATCCGTCGGCCGTGGCCGGGATAACAGATGCGTTCACGCGGAAGAGGGTAACCGCTCAGGCCCTACGCGCGTAGATGATCGAGCACACGGTCTTCGGATCGTTGTGTTGTCGTTTTCGACAAACGCCGGGGTCAGGCGCCCGTCAGAGCCCGCGCGTGCGGGTCGGGTGCCCGTTCAGCACGCGCGCTTTCGCAGTTCCATCACATAGTCGTGCGGCGCCCCGGCCGACTCCGCCGCCTCCGCCAGCTCGCCGAGATAGCGCGCGGAGGGCAGCCCGCCCTCGTACCCGTTCAGGACGTACAGCCAGGCCGGCTCCTTGCCGTCCAGCGTGTCCACGCGCACCCGCATCCGCCGGTATATGTCGAGGCCGACGCCCTCCCAGCGGTCCATCGAGTCCTCGTCCATCGGGGCGATGTCGTAGAGCGCCACGAAGACCTGGGAACGGGGTGCCTCCACGAGCGTGACCAGCGCACCCTCCCAGCCCATCTGCTCGCCGCCGAAGGTGAGCCGCCAGCCGTTGAGCCAGCCGGTGCCGCGCAGCGGGGAGTGCGGGGCGCGGCGGGACATCAGCCGCGCGTCGAGGTTGCCGGCGTACGCGGCGTAGAGCGACATGGGGACGAGGGTACGGGAGGGACGCGCGTGCACGGTGAATCACACGGGCACGGGCCGTGCGTTACTCGCGGGGAGGGACCCGGGGCGAAGCACCTTGAAGAGTGCGGGACAATGGCGTACGTACTGCATACTCCGGGGGCTCCCCGGACTCCCGGCCGGGACGGCAGACGGGTCGGGTCGACAACGCGAGGCGGACTTTTTCGTGACCCGGATCGTGATCATCGGCGGCGGACCCGGCGGATACGAGGCGGCCCTGGTGGCCGCACAGCTCGGCGCCGAGGTGAGCGTCGTGGACTGCGACGGCCTCGGCGGGGCCTCGGTGCTCACCGACTGCGTACCGTCCAAGACCCTCATCGCGACGGCCGAGGTGATGACCACCTTCGACTCCTCCTACGAGGAGCTGGGCATCATCGTCGCCGACGACACCCCTCCCCTCGAACAGGCCGCCCGCGTCGTCGGCGTGGACCTCGGCAAGGTCAACCGGCGGGTGAAGCGTCTCGCGCTCGCCCAGTCCCACGACATCACCGCCTCCGTCACCCGGGCCGGCGCCCGGGTGCTGCGCGGCCGGGGCCGGCTCGACGGGCGGCAGGCCACCGACGGCTCCCGCCAGGTGATCGTGACCTCGGCCGACGGCTCGGAGGAGTCGCTGACCGCCGACGCCGTCCTGATCGCGACGGGCGCGCACCCGCGCGAGATCCCCGACGCGCTCCCCGACGGCGAGCGCATCCTCAACTGGACGCAGGTGTACGACCTCACGGAGCTGCCCGAGGAGCTGATCGTGGTCGGCTCCGGCGTCACCGGCGCCGAGTTCGCCGGCGCCTACCAGGCGCTCGGCTCCCGCGTCACGCTCGTCTCCTCGCGCGACCGGGTGCTGCCCGGCGAGGACCCGGACGCCGCCGCCGTACTGGAGGACGTCTTCCGGCGCCGCGGCATGAACGTGATGTCGCGCTCCCGCGCCTCGTCCGCCAAGCGCGTCGGTGACCGCGTCGAGGTGACGCTGGCCGACGGCCGGGTCATCTCCGGCACGCACTGTCTGATGGCCGTCGGCGCGATCCCCAACGCCGAGGGCATGGGCCTGGAGGAGGCGGGGGTCCGCGTCAAGGACTCGGGCCACATCTGGACCGACCGGGTGTCGCGTACGTCCGCGCCCGGCGTCTACGCGGCGGGCGACGTGACCGGCATCTTCGCGCTCGCCTCGGTCGCCGCGATGCAGGGCCGTATCGCGATGTACCACTTCCTCGGCGACGCGGTGGCCCCGCTCAACCTCAAGACCGTCTCGTCCAACGTCTTCACCGACCCGGAGATCGCGACCGTCGGCTACAGCCAGTCGGACGTCGACAGCGGGAAGATCGACGCGCGGGTCGTCAAGCTGCCGCTGCTGCGCAATCCGCGCGCCAAGATGCAGGGCATCAGGGACGGTTTCGTCAAGATACTCTGCCGGCCCGGCACCGGGATCGTCGTCGGCGGCGTCGTCGTGGCGCCGCGCGCCAGCGAGCTGATTCACCCCATCTCGATCGCGGTCGACAACAATATGACCGTGGAACAGATCGCAAACGCATTCACTGTGTACCCCTCTCTGTCGGGCTCGATCGCCGAGGTGGCACGGCAGTTGCACAGCCGCAAGAGCGACGACGAGGGTTGACGCAGGTCATGGGCGTGCGTGGGCACCGGCCCGCGCTCCCATACCACTTGGCGCGGCTCTGTATGTTCACCTTCCGTATTTCGGGGCGAACCGCTGAAAGCAGACGGCTGGTGGGGTTACTGTCAGTTTCGTGTTCGCTGCAGAACGTCGCCAGTTAATCCTCGAAATGGTGCGCGCCAACGGAGCCGTGTCGCTCCGTGAGCTCGCCCGCGTCGTCCAGACCTCCGAAGTGACCGTACGTCGGGACGTGCGGGCGCTGGAGGCCGAAGGACTCCTCGACCGCCGGCACGGCGGTGCGGTACTGCCGGGCGGATTCACGCGAGAATCCGGCTTTCCGCAAAAATCCCATCTCGCCACGGCGGAGAAGACGGCCATCGCCGATCTCGCCGCGAGCCTCGTCGAAGAAGGCGAAGCCGTGGTGGTCGGTGCCGGTACGACCACGCAGGAGCTGGCCCGCCGGCTCGCTCGGATCCCCGGACTGACCGTCGTCACCAACTCGCTCCTGGTCGCCCAGGCGTTGGCCCATGCCAACAGGGTCGAAGTCGTCATGACCGGCGGGACCCTGCGCGGCTCCAACTACGCGCTGGTCGGCAGTGGCGCCGAGCAGTCGCTCCAGGGGCTACGGGTCTCCCGCGCGTTCCTGTCCGGGAGCGGGCTGACCGCGGAGCGCGGCCTGTCAACGTCCAACATGCTCTCGGCCAGCGTCGACCGCGCGCTGGTGCAGGCGGCGGCCGAGGTCGTCGTGCTCGCCGACCACACCAAACTGGGCACCGACACGATGTTCCAGACGGTGCCGACGGATGTGATCACCCGGCTCGTCACCGACGATCCGCCCGCGCAGGACGACCGCGCGGCGACGGAGCTCCAGGCGCTCGCCGACCAGGGCGTGCAGATCACGGTGGCGGGCGGTGCGGCGGGCCCTGGTGAAGGTGTCCCGCCGGGGCGGCAGCCCCGGCGGGACACCCCGCTGCCGGGTCAGCGCCGCACGCACGGAGGCGCCGGGCCGGGGCCGCAGACGCGGCGCGGCGCGTCGGCCTCGGCGTCGGCCGGGTTGCTCGCCGACCAGCCGGGCGAGCGCGCCCGGGTCGCGGACCTCCGCCACCGCTGATCGCCTGCCCGGCGCCGCGGGGGCGATCCCCGCGCCGGCGGTACGGGCACCCCACCCGGGGCCCGGCGACGGGCCGCGCACGCTCACCGTGCCTGCCCACAGGGCGTGTTCGGCCGGGACGGCCCGTCAGTGGCCTCCGGCCGGGGCGCGAACTGGCCAGGCGGGTGCGCCCGTTCCGCTTCCAGCGCGCCGAACGCGTCCGCCCACCGGGCGTTCATCGCGTCCGCTCACCCGGTCGGGGCGCTCGGGCCCTTCAGGCCCGTCAGTGTCAGTGTCAGCAGGCGGTCGGCCAATTCCGGGTCGTCCGGGGACTGTTCGGCCGCCAGTGCGATGGCGTTCGTCAGTTGCATCAGGTCGTCGATCGACGTGTCCGCCCGTACGGCCCCGCTCACCTGCGCCCGTACGAGCAGCAGCTCACCCGCCGTACGCAGACCCGTGCTGCACTGCGTCAGGGCCGAACTCGCGTCGTGCGAGGCCGACATGAGCGCGCGGGCCAGACCGCGGTACTCACCCGCGTGGGTGATGAGCGCCCGCAGCCACGCCACCAGCGCGTGGCAGGGCCGGTCGGCCTCGGCCAGTTCGCGCGAGCGGTCGAGCAGATCGGCGAGCGCCTCCTGGAAGACCGCGTTCATCAGCGCGTGCCGGGTGGGGAAGTGCCGGTACAGCGTGCCGATGCCGACTCCGGCGCGGCGCGCGACATCCTCCAGCGAGGCGTCAGTGCCGTGCTCGGCGAACGCGGCACGGGCCTCGCCGAGCACCCGCTCGTAGTTACGCCGCGCGTCGGCCCTCATGGGACGAGGCGGCGCGCCGCTGCTGCTCGCCATCGCGGTCCTTCCTGTCGCTGCGGGTGGGGCCGTGGGCCACGGTCCGGTGTGCGTCCCAGGATGCCACCGCGGGCCGGGCCCGTCCGCATACGGCGACGGCCCCGCCGGTGGTGCCCGGCGGGGCCGTCACTGCGTGCGGGCGGTGTCAGTCCTTGATCTCGCAGATCAGGGCGCCCGAGGTGAGCGAGGCACCGATCTCGGCGGTGAGGCCCTTGATCGTGCCCGAGCGGTGGGCGTTGAGAGGCTGTTCCATCTTCATGGCTTCGAGGACGACGACGAGGTCGCCCTCGCTGACCTGCTGGCCCTCCTCGACCGCCACCTTCACGATCGTGCCCTGCATCGGCGAGGCGAGGGTGTCGCCGGTCGCCGCCGAGCCGGCCTTCTTCGTGGCGCGGCGCTTGGGGCGCGCACCGGCGGCCAGGCCCGTGCGGGCCAGGCTCATACCGAGGCTGGAGGGCAGCGAGACCTCCAGGCGCTTGCCGCCGACCTCCACGACCACCGTCTCGCGGCCCGGCTCGTCCTCCGCGTCCCCGTCGCCGGAGGCGGCGAAGGCCGGGATGGTGTTGACGAACTCGGTCTCGATCCAGCGGGTGTGGATCGTGAACGGATCGGCGGTGAAGGCCGGGTCGGTCACGACGGCGCGGTGGAACGGGATGGCCGTGGCCATGCCCTCGACCTGGAACTCGCCCAGCGCACGCGCGGCACGCTGGAGCGCCTGCTCGCGCGTCGAGCCCGTGATGATCAGCTTGGCCAGCAGGCTGTCCCAGGCGGGGCCGATGACCGAGCCGGTCTCCACGCCCGCGTCCAGCCGCACGCCGGGGCCGGTCGGGGGCCGGAAGAGGGTGACGGTGCCGGGGGCGGGCAGGAAGCCGCGGCCGGGGTCCTCGCCGTTGATACGGAACTCGATCGAGTGACCGCGGACCGGCGGGTCGTCGTAGCCCAGTTCCTCGCCGTCGGCGATGCGGAACATCTCGCGTACGAGGTCGATGCCGGTGACCTCCTCGGTGACCGGGTGCTCCACCTGGAGGCGGGTGTTGACCTCCAGGAAGGAGATCGTGCCGTCCGTCCCGACCAGGAACTCGACCGTGCCGGCGCCGACGTAGCCGGCTTCCTTCAGGATCGCCTTCGACGCGGCGTACAGCTTCTCGTTCTGCTCCGGGGAGAGGAACGGCGCCGGGGCCTCCTCCACCAGCTTCTGGTGGCGGCGCTGGAGCGAGCAGTCACGGGTGGAGACGACGACCACGTTGCCGTGGGTGTCGGCCAGGCACTGAGTCTCCACGTGGCGGGGCTTGTCGAGGTACCGCTCGACGAAGCACTCGCCGCGGCCGAACGCCGCCACCGCCTCACGGACGGCGGAGTCGTACAGCTCGGGGACCTCCTCCAGCGTGCGGGCGACCTTCAGACCACGCCCGCCGCCGCCGAAGGCGGCCTTGATCGCGATGGGCAGACCGTGCTCGCGGGCGAACGCGACCACTTCCTCCGAGCCGGACACCGGGTCGGGGGTGCCCGCGACCAGCGGGGCGCCGGCGCGCTGGGCGATGTGCCGCGCGGCGACCTTGTCACCCAGATCGCGGATCGCCTGCGGCGGCGGCCCGATCCAGGTCAGTCCCGCGTCCAGCACCGCCTGGGCGAACTCCGCGTTCTCGGACAGGAATCCGTAGCCGGGGTGGATCGCGTCGGCACCGGAGTCCTTGGCCGCCTGGAGCACCTTGGCCATGTCGAGATAGCTGGCCGCGGGAGTGTCACCACCCAACGCGAACGCCTCGTCGGCCGCCCGCACATGCGAGGCGTCCCGGTCCGGATCGGCGTACACAGCCACCGAGCCGATCCCGGCGTCCCGGCACGCACGAGCAACACGGACAGCGATTTCGCCACGATTGGCGATGAGCACCTTGCGCACGATGGCTCCCTCCTGGAAACAAGCTGAGTTTAGGGACTGCCGACACGACCGATCGACCCGTCCCCAATGGTGAGCTTGCCCACACGGAGTGTGACCCGAGGCTCGCTCAAGTCGCGAAATCCCTTGTGACGCCAGGGTACGCCCGGACTCTTAGCCGCACAGTAATCGCCGTATGTGCTCAAGGTCTCTGTCAGGGCGCCCCGGCGCGTCTCTCGATTCTTTGTGGAGTTCCGACTAACGCCTGCCGGATTCTTTGCCTCTGTCCGGGCCCTTGTCCGGGGGTTTACCGGTAAGTAGCCTTCCCGGTGCCGTACGTACTTGGGGTAACAGGGGAAGAGGGTGGGTGCCGTGGTGCGCAGACCGGTGGCATGGGTGGCCGCGATCGTGCTGCTCGCGGAGGCAGTCGGCTTCGTTTTCGTCAACGGTCTGATGGCCACGGTTGTGGACAACCAGCAGATGTCACTCGCCGGACTCGACCCGGACGCCATGTCCAACGGAGCCTGGGGGGCGGGCTTCACCCTCGGCCTCTACCTCGTGGTGTGCGCGGTCCTGCTGGTGCGCGCGGCGATCACCGACCGGGGGTTCGGCCGTGTCGCGCGGCCCGTCCTGATCGGCTGCGCCGTACTGCACGGGGTGCTCGGGGCGCTGGCGGTGGGGCTGGTGGGCTGGACGGCGTTCCTGTTCATGATGGTCGTGCTGGCGCTGCTCGTGCTGGCGCTGGTCGCGTACGGCGAGCCCTCGAAGGGCCGCGAGCGCACCCCCGGGGCCGGGTCGGGAGCCGGGGCGGCCGGGCCCGCCGGAGCGGGACCCTCCGCCGCCTGAGGGCTCACGCCCAGAGATCGGTGATCGCGACGCCGTGCTCCGACAGGAGCTTGCGCAGCAGCGGCATCGACAGCCCGAGTACGTTCCCGTGATTGCCGTCGATCGAGTCGACGAACGGCGCCGAGAGCCCGTCGAGCGTGAACGCCCCCGCGACGTGGAGGGGTTCACCCGTCGCGACGTACGCCGCGATCTCCGCGTCCGTGGGATCGCCGAACCGGACCGTGGTCGATGCGGTCTCCGACACGCCGCGTCCCGTCACCGTGTCGATCACGCAGTGCCCGCTCCGCAGCACGCCCGACCGGCCGCGCATCGCCTTCCAGCGCGCGGTGGCGGCCTCGGCGTCGACGGGCTTGCCGTGGGCCTCGCCGTCCAGTTCCAGCACCGAGTCGCAGCCGACGACCAGCGCGCCCGCGGCGTCCGGCCGGGCCGCCACTGCGGCGGCCTTGGCCTCGGCGAGCACCCGCGCGAGGTCGGCGGGGGTGGCGGCGGACAGCGCGTCCTCGTCGACGCCGCTGACGATCACTTCGGGCGCGAGGCCCGCCTGCCTGAGCAGCCCGAGACGGGCGGGGGAGGCGGAGGC
>NZ_JAAPBF010000014.1 GCF_022695985.1 Streptomyces sp. NP-1717
AGCGGGACGTGGCGCAGCTTGGTAGCGCACTTGACTGGGGGTCAAGGGGTCGCAGGTTCAAATCCTGTCGTCCCGACTGGAGACAGTCGCAGATCAGGGCCGGTATCGGAGGAATCCGACACCGGCCCTCGGTCATTTTTGGGGACCAGCCTCCTTGACCGGCGTCAGTGGCGCCCCGGGCGAGTGCTTCAGAAGGGTCTTTCGTCTTCGGGGATCCGGACCACGATCGTGGCGCGTTTCTCTTCGGAGTCGGCTCCCTCGCGCGCGGCCCACGGTTCGTCGGAGCGCATCCAGGACGGCAGCCCGGCCGGCAGGTCGGCCTCCGGGATCACGGCCAGGTCGGAGGCGGTGAGTGCTTCGCCGTACAGGTCCAGGGGGCGTTGGGTGTCCGGAGTGACGTCGGCGCTCGGAGCGGTCAAAGCGCTGTTCCGTTGGTCGTGAGGCGTCGCATGGTGGCTTCGAAATCGGTACCGGACGCCGCCGCGCTGTCAGGGAAGGTGGGATGCAGGATGTGCGCGTACGGGCCTCCTGGTCCATACGAGGGATCGATGATGACTCAAAGTAATTCTGTGTGACTTTATGTCATTTTGGCTGTTAGGTGGCGGCACCGGTCAAAACGCCTCCGCGGAGGTCGGGCGAGAGGATGCCTGAATGCCGCCTGGAACCGACGGCCCGACGACGCACCGCTTCGCACTGCGCGGCCGCATCGTCACCCTTGACGACAACGACACGGTGCTCGACGACGGCGTCGTCTACGTCGGCGACCGGGTCATCGACGCGGTACTCCCCGCCGAGGCACCGGCTCCGCCGGGCTTCGAACAGGTGACTCCGGTCGTCACCGGCGGCACCGTGTATCCCGGGCTTATTGAGCTCCACAACCATCTGCCCTACGACGTCCTGCCGTTGTGGAACGTGCCGAAGAGGTACGGCAACCGCTCGCAGTGGGGTGGGAGCAGGAATCCGGCGTATCGCACCCTGGTCACCGGGCCGATGCGGGTGCTCGGAGAGGACCCGGAACTGATGCCCGCCGTGGTGCGCTACGTCGAGGCCAAGGCGCTGATCAACGGAACCACGACCACACAGGGCATCGCCCTGTTCAGCAATGCCGGGGCGCGCCGTATGTACCGCGGAATCGTCCGCAACGTGGAGGCGACCGGCGATCCCGACCTGCCCGAGGCCGGCTCCCGGATCGCCGATGTGGAGGCGGAGGACGCCGAGAAGTTCCTGGCGCGCCTCAAACAGCCGCACCGGCTGCTTCTCCATCTGGCCGAAGGCACGGACAGGGCGGCCCGGGAGCACTTCCTCGCCCTCAAGATCAAGGCAGGCCGGTGGGCGATCACCGAGAACCTCGTCGGCATTCACTGCGCCGGGCTCGCGGCCGAGGACTTCCGGGTCCTGGCCGACCACGGCGCCTCGATGGTGTGGTCACCGCTGTCGAACCTGCTGCTGTACGGGGGGACCGCCGACATCGCCGCTGCCCGCCGGGCTGGTGTGCTCATGGGGCTGGGTTCGGACTGGTCGGTCTCCGGCAGCAAGGGGCTCCTGGGTGAGCTGAAAGCCGCCCGGCTGGCCGCCGATGTCGGCGAAGTGGACCTCACTGACCGCGATCTGGTGGCCATGGCCACCCGGGACGCGGCCCGGATCCTGCGCTGGGAACGCGCCGTGGGTTCCCTGCGGCCCGGACTGCGCGCGGATCTGTTGATCACCGCCGGCACGGCCGACGACCCCTACACGGCACTCGTCCGGGCCGGGGACGCCGACATCCGGTTGGTCGTCATCGACGGCGTCGCCCGCTACGGACTCCGTGACCTGGTCAAGGCGTTGGCCTCCGGCGAAGAACTGGAAAAGGTGTCGGCGACCGGTGCGGGCGGCCGGGTCGTCAACCTCCACGACGCGGCCGGCGATCCCCTGGTCGCCGGCCTGACGCTGGCCGATGCCACCGATCGGCTGACCACCGCCCTGGCCGACCTGCCCGCGCTCGCCGCCCGCCCCCCGCGGCCGGCCCCGCTGACCGGGGCGCTCGCAGGGGGCGTGCGCTGGCAGCTGGCACTGGATGAACTGGCTCCGACCGGGGCCGAGTTGCGCCCACGGCTGGGCCTGTCGGCCGCCGGGCGAACCCACCCCACGGGGCCGGAACCGGGGCCGGCGACGGCAGCGGTCGGCACTCTCACACCCCTCACGCTCGACGGCCTCACCGCCGGCGCCGACAGCTCCTTCGGAGCAGTCCTGGCCCAGGAAATAAACCTGCCCGCCGACTACGGCGCCCGGCTCGCCCAGCTGCTGACCTGACCTTGTCATTCGGCGCGAACGCACCCACACCGACCGAACAGGAGCCCAGTCATGCTCATCACCCAGCTCGCTCTGGTGTCCGAGACCCACCTGATCACCCCCTCGCAGCTCAACCGGGTGGCCGCCGCCCTACAGAAACAGGCGATGCGGGACTTCTCCCCGATCTGGAAGATCCCGGCCAGCGTCGACGCCTTCGACAATCTCGACGACGTCCCGGTGGGCTACTGGCCGATGATCGTCAAGGACGACATCAACCAGGAGGGGGCGGCCGGCGTTCACCTCGACAACAACGGCCAGCCCTTCTCCCTCATCGAGTACAGCGACAGCTGGTCGCTCACCGCCAGCCACGAGATGCTGGAGATGCTCGGAGATCCAGGCGGCAACCGCCTGGTCGCTGGCAAGTCCCTCAAACCCGACCAGGGGGTGGTGGAGTACCTGGTGGAGGTCGCCGATCCGTCCGAGGCGCCGGAGAACGGCTACACCATCAACGGTCTGCTGATGTCGGACTTCTTCACGCCCAGCTTCTACGACCCGGTCGCGGCACCCGGCGTGCGCTACAGCTTCACCGGCAAGCTGGACGGGCCGCGCAAGATTCTGCCCGGCGGCTACATCAGCTGGCACGACCCGGTCAGTGACCACTGGTGGCAGCAGGTCTGGTTCGGCACCGACGAGCCCGAGTTCGTCGACCTGGGCAGACTGACGGCCCGTGCCGGAAGTCTTCGGTCGGCCATCGACTCCCGCACGGGGACGATCTCACGTATCGCCCGCAGTGGTCCGCGGTCCGATCGTTTCGCGGCCGCCCGCTCGTTGACCGCGGCGGCCAAGCAGTCCACGGCCTCCCGGGCCAGTGGGTGGCGCAGCCGGATCGACCGGCTACAGGTCGATCCGGTCATCGAGGGCACGTGGGAAGACGCGGAGTAGGAGAATGAAGCGACGTCGGCATCGGATCGCCTGAGACGGAGGGCACCGTGGCTGAGAACGAGAAGCGCGGCAAGGACCGTGCCGATGAGCTGCGCGCATTGATCGACGAGCTTGAAACCGGTACGGATCGTCCCGACGCTCCCGCCCCGAAAGGCCCCCGCGGGGAGAGCTTGCGCGAGGCCGTTCACCGTCGGATGCGCGAACTCCGTGCTCGTGGGCACGACTCGAAGGAAGAGCCGCCCCCGGACGGCGACGAGTCGACGTGACCGACGAGTCGACGTGAGCTGACGTCGTGACCGTCGGGACAGGCCTCCTGGTCGCCCTCGACGAGAACGGGGTGGATTCGAAAGGGGCGCCCACCAGCCACCCGTACCGTGCCGCCCCGCTCGACGCACGCCGAAGACGCCGGGCGTCACTCACCTGGCCGACGTCGGGCGGCTGAGCCCCGGCCTCCGCCCGACAAGAAGTCTGCTCCACAACGGTCTATCGTTTTAAACATGACGACACAAACGACACATCTCACGCATTACACGGTCCAGCGCGGTGACACGCTCAGCGCTATCGCCGAGATGTTCGGGACAACGGTCGAGAAGCTCGTCAAGTGGAACCGGATCGAGGACGAGGATCTGATTCACCCTGGTCAGCGGCTGATCGTTGCCGAGGACGACTCACCGCAGGACACCATCTACACGGTGAAAGCGGGTGACACGCTCGGCGCTATCGCCGAGATGTTCGGGACGACGGTCGAGAGGCTCGTCAAGTGGAACCGGATCAAGGATCCGGACCTGATTCATCCGGATCAGCGGCTCGTAGTCGCCAAATCGGATACGACAGCGGCATGACCGAGTAATGAGTCCATTCGAGCCTCGCGGCCACCGCGAGGCTCGACGAGTCAAGTTCTCACCCCGCCGAGGTTTGCGTAGCGCGTTTGCGCTTGTCGGCCTGCTTGCTCGGGCCTCCGACGGAGTTGAGTACGGACTGGCCCTGATTGTCGACGAACACGGTGAAGAGCTGCTGGGCATAGCCGAAAATCGCGGCCCAAGCGATGATCTGCGCCGATGAATCGAGCGCCTGGAGACCAGGGACGAACTCTCCACGCATGAGAAGCAGTCCGAGTACGGCCGTGAGCGCACCGGTCGGAAGTTTCAGCAACGCCAGCGCGACGGGAACGTTGTAGGGCGTGGATGTGCCCCTGATACGTCGCAGTGAGGTGGCTGCGGCGACAGTTGCGGCCACGAGCCCTACGAATTCGACGACGAGGTAGTCCCACCGGGATGCCACCGTGGCGTACAGGTCATCGACATCGCCCGGCGCCTCCGGACCCCCTCCGCCGTCGGCGCTCGCGGTGGGACAGACCACTCCCATGCGTTCGGGGTTGAAACAGAGGGGAACTGTCTTCGGTGACAGACCGCCGAGCAGGGCGACCGCAATGGCGACGACCGCCAGAACCGCCGCCATGCCGTAGACGATGCGAGCGAAACTGCGGACCCTGAGGGCCTCTTTCAGATGTCCCTGCCGGGCGACGGTCATCGCGTCGACGAGCACTTCCCGTTGGGCGTCGTCGAGGGTTCCCCCCGCTCGGACCGAGAGGGCGATCTCTTCGAGCTGCACCCTCCGTTCGTCGGTGACAGGAAGATGCTCCCGGACGTAGGCGACCAGGCCGGAGAGCATCGCCTTGACGTCGTCCAGCGGTGACAGGCGCAGCATGAGGTTGTGCGCGGCGTCGTAATGGGTTTGCGCGACCGCCAGGTGGGCCGCCGGGTGTTGCCGAAGGTGATCGTGGCGGAGCTGTTCCCTCGCTTCCTTCAGCTCTTTGAAGGCCTGCGCCGCCAGGGGCTGTGCTTCCGCCGGAACCTGTCCCTGGCCTGCCCTGGTCTCAAGGAGCGCTTCCAGCTCACTCACGCGCGAGCGGAGACTTTCCTTCAGCTCCCAGCTCCCCCTTTCGTATCTGCTCATCCTCCTACGCTCCCAGAAACTCGACTTGTCTCCCATATGCCGACTATGGGCGCTCCCGCCCGGCTCATGCCGCATTTCCCGGCCTGGGACCGGCCCGCGTCGGTGGCGCTCGGGTCACACCGCATGCAACCGGGAACATCCGGAGTCTTGTCCCCATCACCAGGAGAGCCGACCGAGCCGCGTCTGCCGAGAACTGGGCCCGGTTCTTGTGCGTCCCACTGGTTACGATCAGGATGGGGGACCGAAGTGCGTTGTGCGGCAGGGGAGTTCAGGGTGTACGGCAGATCCGGCCGGATACGTCACGGGGCCGCCGGTCTCGCCGTCGGAGTGCTGCTCGCGGGGTGCTCCGGAGGCGGTGACGCCCCGGACACGGACCGGGCGAAGCCCGCGGCGACGGCCTCCGGCGCCAAAGAGGCGAAAGGCGACGGCGCGGCACCGGGGCCCGCGGCCACCACCGGGCTGGACTTCTCTCCCGACGAGAGCCGCGAACCGCGGACCCGGGCCCAGGCCCTGCGGCTGGCCCGCGCCGTCGCGGCCGAGCCCCGGCGGTACGGGGCCGGGTACGTCGAGCGGAACCCGTACGAGAGCGACCCCGGCTCGCTCGCCGTGCTCGACGAGGACTGCGTCTGGCAGCGCGAACCGCTCCCGCCCTCCGTACTGACCAGCTTCACCCGCTACAGCGAACTGCCCGCGAAGGGCGGCAAGGGCCCGATCCGGATCGCCGCCACCGTCGTCGTGCACCGGGAGGTCTCCGACGCGGAGTGGGAGATGGCGCGCACCCTCGAAGAGGCGCTGCGCTGCCCCGAGCAGCAGCTCAGCCAGGACGAGCGGCTCACCGGGCTGCTGTCGGCGGGACTGCCGTTCGGTGTCGGACAGTTCTCCTCCGAGGACTCGATCTCCGAGAGCGGCGAGTACCACAGCGACGCACTCGGCGGCCCCCACCACTACATCTGGGGACAGAGCCGACTGGGCAAGGTCACGGTCTCGGCGGTCGGCAAGGGCTCCGAGGGCCACGCCCCGGAAGAGATCGATACGGCCGTCACGGAGGCGACGGGCGTCATGCTCGCCATAACCGAGGACGAGCTGGAGGGCCCGCGGTGAGCGAGCCGCTGCTGCCCACCGACCCCGCGTCGATCGGCGGCCACCGGCTGCTGGCCCGCCTCGGCGCCGGCGGTATGGGCGTGGTCTACCTCGGCCGTACGGAGTCGGGGGCGCTGGCCGCGGTCAAGGTCATCCAGGCCGAGTACGCGGACGATCCCGGCTTCCGTGCCCGCTTCCGCCGCGAGGTCGACCTGGCCCGCCGGGTGTCCAGCCCCTGGGCGGTCCCCGTCACCGGCGCGGAACCGGAAGCGGCGGAGCCGTGGCTGGCCACCGTCTTCGTCCCCGGTCCCTCGCTCGGCGAGGCGGTCGCCCGCCACGGTCCGCTGCCGGTGCGCAGTGTGCGCGCGCTGGCCAGGATGCTCGCCGGGGCACTGGGCGCGGTGCACGCGGCGGGACTGGTGCACCGGGACGTCAAGCCGGGCAACGTCCTGCTGGCCGTGGACGGCCCCCGGCTGATCGACTTCGGCATCGCCCGCGCGACCGACGAGACCGCGCTCACCTCGACCGACATGGTCGTCGGCACGCCCGGTTACCTCTCGCCCGAACAGGCCGAGGCGCGCGGCGCCGGGGTGGGACCGGCGAGCGACGTGTTCTCGCTGGGGTGTCTGCTGGCGTACGCGCTGACGGGGCGGCCCCCGTTCGGCGGCGGGACGGCGGACGCGCTGCTCTACCGCACGGTGCACGACGAGCCGGACATCGGCGCGGACGGCGCGGACGGCGCGTGGGGCGAACGGGACCCGGAGCTGCGCCGGCTCCTGCTCTCCTGCCTGGCGAAGGACCCGGCCGCCCGGCCCACGGCCGGGCGCATCGCCGCGGAACTGGCCGGGGACGCCACGCCCGAGGACGCCGAGGGCGGTGGCGGCGGCGCCGACTGGCTGCCGGAGGACGTCGTACGGGGCATCGCCGGCCGCGCGGCCGAGATGCTGGCACTGCCCGACATCGAACCGACGGCGGCGGGCGGGCCCGCCCCGGAATCCGGGGAACCGGTGACCGTGGTGACCGGTGCGGACGACAGCGGCCAACGCCCCTCCCGCAGAAGGCTGTTCGCCCTCACCGGCGGCGCGCTGCTCGCCGTCGCGGCCGGTGGCGGGGCCTGGGCCGCCCTGCGGGACGACGACTCCCGCAACGGCGAGGACACGGGCCCGCGCTGGGCCATCGGCGTCCAGGCGGACCTGTCCGGTAAGAGCAGGGCGGCCGGGCAGGCGCAGGAGCGGGGCGCCCGGCTGGCGATCGAGCGGTACAACGCCCGTGAGCCCGGCAAGGACAGACCCTTCGCACTCGCGCTGCGCACCGCCGACGACGGCGGCACCGCGCGACGCGCCCCGGACGCCGCCGAGAAGCTGATCGGCGACCCCGACGTCCTCGCCGTGATCGGCCCGACGAGCGACGCGGCGGCTGAGGCGGTCATGGGCGCGTACGACGAGGCGCTGCTGCCCGTGCTGACCGTCTCGGCCGGCGGCATGATGATGACCCGGGGGCAGCCCCGGTCCCTCGTCCACTGCCGCCCCGGCGACGCCGCGCTGTCCGTCCCCATCGCCGTCCATCTCGCCCAACTGGCCGCGAAGGACAAGGAGATGGGGCGGACGGGACTGCTCCAGGACCGTACGGCGCAGACGTACGCCTGGGAGTCCGCCACCATCACCTCGCTGCTGCTGCGCGATTCCGGCATGCCGGCCTACCCCCGTGTGATCCCGGCCGGTGTCGAGGACATGAAGCCCGTCGTCACCGACATCCTGAAGGCCGGTA
Organism: Streptomyces sp. NP-1717; assembly: GCF_022695985.1. Taxonomy (GTDB): domain Bacteria; phylum Actinomycetota; class Actinomycetes; order Streptomycetales; family Streptomycetaceae; genus Streptomyces. The sequence goes on from NZ_JAAPBF010000014.1 coordinate 8,014, forward strand.
CGGGCTCCTTCGTCTACGCCGGTTACGCGCCGGGGGCGGCGAAGGTGGCGCGCGAGCTGGCGGCGGCCGGTTTCGACGGGCCCCGGCTGGCGTCCCAGGCCGTGCTCGACCCGGAGTTCCTCCGGCTGGCGGGGGACGCGGCCGAGGGCTGGCTGCTGACCGCCTCGTTCGTGTCCGCCGCCGACACCCCGGAGGCGGCGGACTTCACCGCCGCGTACCGCGAGCGTTTCGGGACCGCGCCGCCGTACTACGCGGCGGAGGCGTACGACGCGGTGAACCTGGTCGTCCAGGAGCTGGTGAAGGGAGCGAAGCCGGCGGCTGCGGCGAAGGAGAACGAGTCGCCCTCTCCGTCGGGTCAACAGCCGCCGAAGAGGGCCGAGTTGGTGGGTCTGCTGCGCAAGAGCACCTACCGGGGGACGACGAAGCGGTTCGCGTTCGACGCGGAGCGGGGGAGCTTCGCCGGGGACGGCGTGTTCCTGTACGAGGTCAGGGACGGCGGCTTCCGCTTCCTGGGACCCGCGCCCACCGGCGCGTAACCGGTGGCCTTGACACCGCCGAGCGGGGCGGTCCACCCCCTCAAGGCGGCCGATCCGCCCGCCGTCGGCGGCTACCGGCTCCTCGGGCGGCTCGGCGCGGGCGGGATGGGCGTGGTGTATCTGGCCCGTTCGCCGGGCGGTGCGCTGATCGCGCTGAAGGTGATCCGTGCCGAGCACGCGGCCGACCACGGCTTCCGTGTCCGCTTCCGCCGCGAGGCCGAGGCGGCGGGGCGGCTCACCGGGCGCTGGGTGGTGCCGGTCGTGGCAGCCGCGGCGCGGGAGCGCGAGCCGTGGCTGGCGACCGCGTACGTCCCCGGCCCCTCACTGGCGGAGGCCGTCGCGCTGTACGGTCCGCTGCCGCCGGAGGCCGTACGCACGCTCGGCTCCCGGCTGGCCGAGGCACTCGCCGAGGTGCACGCGGCGGGGCTGGTGCACCGCGACGTCAAACCGGGGAACGTCCTGCTCGCCCTGGACGGCCCCCGGCTCATCGACTTCGGCATCGCGCGCTCCACCGGCGCCACCGCGCTGACCGAGAGCGATGTGGTGATCGGCTCGCCCGGCTATCTCTCGCCCGAGCAGGCGCGGGCGCGCGCCGGTGAACTCGGGCCGCCCAGCGACGTGTTCTCGCTCGGTTGCGTGCTGGCGTACGCGGCGACGGGGCGGCGGCCGTTCGGCACGGGCTCGGCGGCGGCCGTCCTGTTCCGTACGGTTCACGAGGAGCCCGACCTCGACGGCGTACCGGACGGACTGCTCGACCCGCTGACGGCCTGCCTGGCCAAGGACCCGGCGGACCGACCGGGTCCGGAGGAAGTACGGGCGGCGCTGGCGGCCACCGGCGGGGCGTCGGGGAGCTGGCTGCCGGGCACGCTGACGCGGCTGGTGGCGGAGCGGTCGGCGGCGGTACTTGCGCTGCCGGACCCGGACCCGGCCCCGGACCCCGCTTCCGGGAGTACGGCCGGCTCCGGCCCGGACGCGGTCACGGTCACGGCGGCGCCCGCGGCGGCGACACCCGCACCCGCCTCCCGGCCGTCGCGGCGGCGGGTGCTGACGCTCGCCTCGGCCGCCGGGGTCGTCGCGGTCGGCGGGGGACTGGCGGCATGGGCGGCCTCCCGGCCGACGGGCGGGAGCGGCTCGGGCACGGGCGGGCCCTCCCTGCCGCGCTACGTCCTCGGTCTGCACGCCGACCTCTCAGGCCCCGGCGAAGCGGCGGGCCGCGCCCAGGAACGCGGCGCCCGGCTGGCCGTCGCCGACCACAACGCCCGCGACGACCGGCCCTTCGACCTGGCGCTGCGTGTGCGGGACGACGCGGGCGACGCGCGGCGGGCCGAGACCGTGGCGGCGGCGTTCGTCGCGGACCCCGACGTGTACGCGGTGATCGGACCGACAGGGGTCGCGGGGATCGAACCCGTCGCGGCCCGGCACGAGAAGGCGCTGCTCCCCCTGGTGACCGTCTCCTGCGACAGCGACGCGATCTCGACGGCCGACACGGAGTCGTTCTTCCAACTCCGGCCGGACGGCGACAGCATGAGCATCGGCTTCACCGCCCACCTCCTGCGGGCGCGGGACAAGCGCGGAACGGTCCTCGTCGACGACCGTGCGGCCGGCCGCACGAGCGACCGGCTCGTGGTGGACCTGACGGACCAACTGCCCGACGACGACGGCGCGACGACGACCCTCACCGTGCCCGCGGGCAGCGACGACTTCGGTCCGGTCGCCAGGGCAGCCGCGTCGGCGGACGCCGTGGTGTACTGCGGCACGTCCCCGAGCCGCGCGGCCAGCTGCGCCCGCGCGCTGGCGGAGTCGGGCTTCCGAGGCACCCGTATGGCGCGCGAACCGGTGCTCCGGCCCCCGTTCCTGGCCGCGGCGGGAGCGGCTGCCGACGGCTGGGTGATCGTGACGACGTACACCGACCCGGCGCGACTCCCCGCGGCGAAGGCTTTCGTGACGTCGTACGAGAAGCGCCACGGCCCGCGCACCGGCGAGCCGTTCAGGATCGAGCCGTACGCGCTGGAGGCGTACGACGCGGTGAACTTCATCGCACGGGGGATGCGGGAGCTGGGCGGCACCGGCGTCGAACGGGGCGCGATGGTCAGCCGGCTGAGGGCACTCACCTACCAAGGTCTCGCCAAGCGGATCGAGTTCTACGACTCGACGGGTGCCTTCGTCTTCACGAACGGCATCTTCCTGCACGAGGTGGAGAAGGGCGCGCCGCGGTTCCTGGGCCACTACGACGAGGCGACGTAGCGCGGACTGTTCTCGAACCGGGCCCGGCGAGAACAGCGACGGCGGGACCAGCGGCGAGAACAGCGCCGCGAGAACAACCGGGGCCGGGCCGCCGCTTCAGGGCTTCCTGGCGACCGCCCCGTACATGGCGATGTCGCGGCCTTCGATGCCCTCCTGCTCGGGGCCGGGGCGCCAGGTGTGGACCTGGGTGACTCCCGGCTCCTGCAACTCCAGCCCGTCGAAGAACGACGTGGTGGTGGCGAGATCGCGCAGCTCCATACGCATGTTCTGGCGCCGGTACTCCTCTGCCACCCGGTTGACTTCCTCCGGTGCGAAGTCCGCGGTGCCGATGGTCATCGCCAGATAGCTGCCGGACGGCAGCGGGTCCAGCAGCCGCTTGACCAGACGCCGGTCGTCCGGGGGCAGGATGAAGTGCATGATGCCGATCACCATCAGACCGACGGGCCGGTTCAGATCGATGAGTTCGCGGAAATCGGGACTGTCCAGAATGGCGCCGGGGTCGTGCATGTCGGCGTCCACGTAGGCGGTGGCGCCTTCGGGTGAACTCTGCAGCAGCGCACGGGCGTGGGCGAGGACGATGGGGTCGTTGTCGACGTAGACCACATGTGATTCCGGGGCCACTTCCTGCACGATCTCGTGCAGATTGGGCGAGGTCGGCAGACCGGTGCCGATGTCGAGGAACTGGCGGACACCTCGTTCCTCGGCGAGAAAGCGGGCGGCGCGGTGCATGAACCGGCGGTTCTCCCGCATATGGACGGGCAGGGCGGGCCAGTGCCGGCACATGGCGTCGCCCGCTTCCACATCCACGGGGAAGTGGTCCTTGCCGCCCAGAATGTAGTCGTACACCCGGGCCGAGTGGGCCCGTGTGGTGGCGAGTCCGCTCCGACGGTCGTTCGGCGTGTTCATGCGGCGCCTCTCTGCTGCAAGGACGGCTTGGTCGACGGTATATAGGCGCTGTTGCGGGCGCAAACGAAAGGGGGTCACGGGTCCGGCCGGACCTGGAGGGCGATGACGGCGATGTCGTCCCGGCGGTCCTGGACAGGTGGCAGAAGCCCACGGATCAGGGCCGGCAGGGGTACGCCCTCCCGGGCCAGCGCGTCGGTGTGTTCGCGCAGGCGCCGGAGATTGCTGCCGATGTCCGTGTGCGGCGTCTCCACGAGCCCGTCGGTGTAGAACACCAGGGTGTCGCCCTTCCGCAGGACCGCCTGGAAGTCGGTACGGGGGAAGGTGTCGCCGACACACAGCGGTGGGTCCGGGGCGGTGAGGCCGTGCAGATACCGCGAGGGCGCGCCGGCCGGGATCAGCAGGGGCGGCGGGTGACCGGCATTGGACAGGGTGACATGCCAGATGTCGTGCTCCTGCCGACGCAGGACGGCGTGCACCGCCGTCACCATCGACGGATCGTCGAGGGCCTGCACGACGCGGTCGAGCCGGGTCAGGGTGGACGCCGGGCTGGCGGCCGGACCGCTGTCGTAGGCGAGTCCTCTCAGCATGCTGTTGACACGGCCCATCGCGGTGGCCGCGTCAACGTCATGACCCGCGATGTCGCCGATGGACAGGGCGAGAGAGCCGGCCGAGAGCCTGATGGCGTCGTACCAGTCCCCGCCGACCTCCGCGGCCGAGTCGGCCGGATGGTAGAGCGCCGTGATGGTGAGACCTTCGACGGACGGCGGAGCGGCCAGGAAGGACTGCTGCAGCGCGAGGGCCGTGTCGCGGATGCTCTGCAGTTCCATCGTCCGGCGCAGGGGACCGCTCATCTGCTGGAAGACATCTTGCAGCAAGGCCAGGTCGGCCTCGTCCGGAGGCGGGTTGCCCCGGCAGGTCGCCATGGCCGCCAGCGCGACGGTCCGGCCGTCGACCACGACGGGCAGCAGCGCCACGCTCGTCGCACGGGCTTCCCGCAGCCAGCGGACGGAGGCGTTCGAGATCCCGTCCGCGGGCGGCCCGCCGGGCGGGAAGATCAGCAGACGCGTCTTCTTGCTCTCGATGGCCTGCCGCGCGACCGGCCCCAGCACGAAGTCGGCGTCCAGGGGAGGCAGGGAGGGCAGCCCGGGGGCGAGCCCCACACGTTCCGGCGACCCCGTGGCCGGTCCGCCCTCGGAAGGCCGCACTCCGATCTCGACGCCGTCCCCGACACGGAAGATGGCGACGGCGTCGGCGAGTTCGGGCACGACGGCCGCCGCCGTCGTCAGGAAGGCCTCGGACAGGTTGTGAGCGGCGGGCACCGCCGCCATACGGGCCAGCAGCTTCTCCCGCATACGGGTGCGCCAGCGGTCCTCGGCGTCCGTGGCGGTTCCGACCCACTCCACCTCTCCGTCCTGGTGGAGAACGGGCGCGGCGATGATCTTGATGTGACGGAAACGGTCGGGGACGCCGTCAAGCCGTACTCGTACGATGGTGTTGAGGGGGGACTGCTGCTGATGGGCCCTGCGCCACGCCCGCCGGAACCAGTCCCGGTCCTTCGGATGCACCGCGTCCATCCACGACGTCTCACCGTCGGGTTGCCACAGCTTCTCCGCGATACCGCTGTCCGACAACAGGGTGACGACCCCCTCGGACGACAGCACCCAGACAGACTGCGGCACGGCGCCCACGAGTGCTTGGTACCGCTTGAGGAGACGTTCCTCGTTCACCGCCTCCTCCTCCGCCGGGCGCCAGGGGATTACCGCCACTCATGCACCGATCATCCCTCGCATCCGGAATGTCAGCACACCCTGGCGTCTCCCGCACGGCCACTGACCTTGCCGTTCGGCCTCGGGGCAGGGCCCGCGCTCAGTCGCCGATCAGCCCGTTCAGGGTGGGCACGCTCGCGCCGAGGCCGACGAGTCCTCCGAGGACGGCGCCGGCCGTGTTGCCGGTGCTGAAGTAGGTCAGGACCCCGGCGATCGCCCCGACGAATGCCGCCGTCTGGAGGACGATGGCCGTACGGACGGGCAGAAACGGCTTCGGGTCCCCAGGTCCCGGAACGGGAGGCGGGGTCGGGGCGGTGGTCACGGGAACCCCCTTGCGCAGAGCGGTTGTCGACCTCGTTCCCCTGTCACGCGAGACAGTCACGCAGCGCCTCGGACACGGCCCGGAACTGGCGGGAGCGATGGCTTTCGACATCTCTATCGTAGCTGGCGGACCTCGGTTTCCCCGTGATCGACGCCGTGAGTCGGCGACTTCGGGAAGGCGGACGCGAGTGCGTCCTCGCGGCACCGGGGAGCCTGGCGTCGGCGTCGGGTCATGGTTCAGTTCCCGGAGCCGACGACGGCGGTGACGCGGATCTCCACGCGCATGGCGGCGAGGCCGAGGACCGTCACGCCGGTCTCGGTCCAGATCGGCGCGCGGCCGTCGAGGCGGCGGCGGAACTGCTCGGCCATGACCGCGTTGTGGTCGTCGCCGATGACGTCGTCGCCGGGTGCGACCTTGTGGTACGAGTTGACGTGGATGACGTCCTTCCATGTCGCGCCGACCGTGGCGAGCGTGCGCTCCACGTTGTCGAAGGCCTGGACGATCTCGTCCTCCAGCGAGTCGGGGATGACCAGGTCGTCATCCACCCCGGCCTGGCCGGAGATCTCGACCCGGTCGTCGACGCGGACGGCTCCGCTGTAACCGAGGGCCTGGTGCAGCTTCTCGCCGTAGCCCGGAACGATGCCGAAGGTGACGGTGCTCATGATGCTTCCTCTTCCTGTCCGCAGGGGCGCGTTTCCTCTGGGATGAGTTCACGCGTAAAGTGAGAGTAGCAAGCGATGACTTCAAGCGCAAAGTGATTGCGGACTTTGCCGGACGGGCGGGAAGATCCATGAGCAGTACGGGAGGGTCCATGAGCGGCACGGGCGGACACGAGGGCGACGAGGAGCCGCGATGGCTCGACGAGCAGGAGAAGGCGGCGTGGACGGGGCTGATCTCCCTCGTCCTGCTGCTGCCCGCCAAGCTGGAGTCGCCGCTGCGGCAGGAACACGGCCTCACCCTGTTCGAGTACCTCGTGCTCAGCCACCTCTCCGAGGCCCCGCGGCGCAAGCTGCGGATGGGGGAGCTCGCCTTCCTCGCCAGCGGGTCGCTCTCCCGGCTGTCCAACGTCGTCAAACGCTGTGAACAGCGCGGCTGGGTCGTACGGACGCCCGACCCGGCCGACGGCCGTTACACCCTCGCCGAACTCACCGACGCCGGCTTCGGCATCGTGGAACTGGCGGCGCCCACCCATCTGCGCGCCGTGCGCCGCATCGTCCTCGACTCGCTCAACACGGCCGACCAGAAGGCCCTCGCCCGCGTCGCGGAGAAGCTCCGTATCGTCCCCGACGACTTCGGCTGACGGGCCCCGCGTACGGCGCCCTGCCGGTCCCGGGCCGGCCGGCCCGGGACCGCCGCGAGCGGCGTCAGTTCTCCTCGCGCAGGCCCCAGGGGGAGCCGTACGCGGTGAGGAGTTCGAGGAACGGGCGCGGCGGCAGGGCCTCCGGACCGAGGACCCCGGCGCCGGTCCACGTGCCGTCGGCGATCAGTTCGAGGGCGACGACCGGATTGATGGCGGTCTGCCAGACCACGGCCTGGGAGCCGTACTCGCGCATCGACCACTGGTTGTCGACCACGTGGTAGAGGTACACCTCACGCACGGCACCGTCCTTGACGCCCTTGACCCAGGTGCCCGCGCAGGTCTTGCCGGTCATGCGGTCGCCGAGCGTGGCCGGGTCGGGCAGACAGGCGGCGACCACGTCACGGGGCGAGACCTGGACCGGTCCGTTCCGCCCGGGGACCGTAACCTCGGCGGTGGAGTCCAGTCCCAGCTCGTGGAGGACCTTGAGCTTGGCGATGAAGTCGTCGCCGAGGCCGTACTTGAACGTCACCCGCCGCGCGTCGACCCAGCGGGGGATCAGCAGGACCTCCTCGTGCTCCACGTTGACGCACTCCACCGGGCCGATTCCCTCGGGGAAGTCGAAGACCTCCGGCTCGCTGAACGGCGCGGTGGTGAACCAGCCGCGCTCCTTCTCGTAGACCACCGGAGGATTGAGGCACTCCTCGATGGTGGTCCAGATGCTGAAGGACGGGGCGAAGTCGTAGCCCTCGACGGTCAGGTCGGCGCCGTCCCGGACGCCGATCTCCTCGATCTCGTCGAAGAGTTCGTCGGCCGCGTACCGGGCGAAGACGTCCGACAGGCCCGGCTCCACGCCCATGCCGACCAGGGCCAGGCGGCCCGACCGTTCCCACTCGCCGGCCAGCTCGAACTGCCCGTCGCCGAGCTTCACACCGCAGCGCTCGTAGGGGTCGGTGCCGTGCGGCGACGACAGGGACATCGCCATGTCCAGATAGTGCGTGCCCGCCGCCAGGGCGGCCCGGAACAGCGGCATGACGAACCGCGGGTCGGTGGCGTTGAGCAGGACGTCGCAGCTCTCCTCGACGAGCGCCCGGCGCACCGCCTCCTCGTCAGAGGCGTCCAGGCGCCGTGCGCTGAAGCGGTCCCCGTTCTCCCCCAGCGCGGCGACGGCCGTCTCGGCGCGGGAGAGGTCGTAGTCGGCCACGGTCATATGGGTCAGGAAGTCCCGGCGGGCCGCGATCCGGGTGACGGCGGTCCCGACGCCGCCCGCGCCCACGAGCAGTACACGCATGTCGCACACCTTTCGTTCCCGCAGGCGGGCGCCTGCCGGGGTGCCCCGATGGAACGGGACGGCGCCCGCTATCGTCAACTGTGTTGGCATAAGACCGCCCGACGGGGGACGGTGGACCGGCCGACAGGGAACACGGAGAGGAACGCGATGCCGAAACAGGTGGTGCCGGAAGGGGCGCGACGCAGGCGCCGCCCGACCCGGCGCGGCTCCGTACTGTCCGAGTCACTGATCGTGCACACCGCGCTGCGGGTGCTGAAGGAGCACGGCAGCACCGGGCTGACCGCCCGCCGCCTGGGCGCCGCCCTCGGCGCCGACCCGAGCACCCTCTACCGCTACTTCGCGGGCATGGACGATCTCACCCGGGCCATCGGCGAGGAGCTCATGGGGCGGGCGCTGGACGACTGGACGGCCACCGGGCACTGGCAGGCCGACCTGCGGGCCCTCGGGCTCGCCATCCACGCCTCCTACCTCGCGCATCCGCAGGCCGCCGTCCTGACCGCCAGCCGGGTCACCGGCCGGCCCCGGGAGATCGCGGTGGACGAGGTGATCCTCGGCGTCCTGCGCGTCGCGGGCTTCCCCGACGCCACGGCGGTCCGCGTCTACCACGCCTTCATCGACGCGAGCCTGGCCTTCGCCGCCCTGGACGCCGGATCGCTGGCCCTCACCGACGAGGCCCGCGAGACGGACGAGGAGATGTGGAGCTCCACGTACGCGCGGCTGCCCGCCGACACCCATCCGCACATCGCCGCCACCGCACGGTTGCTGGCCGCCCGTATGACACACAGCGCCTACCCGGTCGTCCTGGACACCCTGCTGAACGACGCGGCGGCGCGGCTCGCGACCGCCTGACGCCGCCGGGCCCGCGCCGCGCCGCTCATGGGGGCAGCGGCGGCGACGTCACCCGCAATCCTCGGCCACCACGGCGACCTCGCCCGCCGGAACGGTGACCGTGCCGGACCGGTGGACACCCGACAGGAGGTCGACTCCCGTCGCGGCCACCCGCGCCGGGTGCCGGGTGTGGTTGACGGCGAAGAGCCAGGTCCCGCCCCCGGGGGCGCTTCGCCGGACGACCTCCACCCCGTGGCCCGCCCCCTGGACCGGGGGCGTACAGCCGGCCCGCGCGGCCCACGAGGGGAGGAGGCGGAGGAGGGACGCGGCATCCGGGCGGGTGGCGAGGTAGCGGACATTCCCGTGACGGACCACGGCCGGGCCGCCCGCGGCCGGTCCGTCGGTGAACCGGGCCTCCACCTCGGTGCCCGGGCCGGGCAGGACACGCTCGGCCCATACGCGGCCGGCCGAGCCGTCGTCCAGCTGGACCACCTGCCCGGCGGCCAGCGGCAGGTACTCGTCCACGCGCAGCCCGAGCAGGTCACGCAGTGCGCCCGGGTACGGGCCGGGGTGGACGCGGTCGTGCGGGTCGGTCAAGCCGCTGAAGGGGCCGACGACCAGATGGCCGCCGCGTGCGGCGTACTCCTCCAGGTCGCGGGCCGTGCCGGCGGACAGCGCGTAGAGCGAGGGAACGAGCAGCAGACGCTGCTCGCCGGGGGCGGGGACCAGGTCGCAGAACAGGCCGAGGGTCCACAGGGCGCGGTGCCAGTCACGGAGCACGCCGGAGTACGTCAGGTCGGAGCTGGGGCGATGGGGCAGCTCCAGGGCCCACTTGGCCTCGTAGTCCAGCAGCAGGGCGATCTCGGCCGGCGGGCAGGTGCTGCCGGCGACATCGGCGAGAGCGGCCACCGTGCCGCCGAGAGCCTTGGCCTCCCGCCAGATCCGGGTGTCCTCGCCGCCGTGGGGGAGCATCGCCGAGTGCCACTTCTCCGGTCCCCGGGTGGACTGGCGCCACTGGAAGAACATGGCGCCGTCGGCGCCCCGGGCGAGGTGGGAAAGGGTGTTGCGGGCCATCTCGCCCGGCACTTTGGCGATGTTGCGCGGCTGCCACTGCACCGCCGAGGTGGAGTGCTCCATGAGCATCCAGGGCCGGCCGTCCGCCAGACCGCGGGTCAGATCGGCGGCGAGGGCGAGATCGGCGCCGCGGTCCGGGTCCTCCGACATGAGGTAGTGGTCGTTCGACACGATGTCGACCTCGCGCGCCCAGCGCCAGTAGTCGGTCAGGCCGAGTTTGCTCGTCATGAAGTTGGTGGTGACCGGGCGGCCGGGGGAGTGGGCGCGCACGATGTCGCGTTCGGCGCGGAAGCAGGCCAGGTGTTCGGCGTCGCAGAAGCGGTAGAAGTCCAGCCACAGACCGGGAGAGAGAGCGCTGGTGCTGGTACGTGGCGGGATCACCTGCTCCCAGTCGCTGTGGCGCATGCCCCAGACGCCGGTTCCCCACCGGTCGTCGAGGGCGTCCAGGTCGTCGCCGTACTCGGTGCGCAGCCAGTCCCGGAACGCGTGTGCGGAGGTGTCGCACCAGCAAAGGGCGTTGCCGTTCGCGTACTCGTTGTTGATGTGCCACATCACCACGGCCGGGTGGTCGCCGTAGCGTTCGGCGAGCCGGCGGGTGATGCGCGCGGCACGGTCCCGGTAGACCGGCGACGACGGGCAGTACGCCTGACGGGAGCCGGGCGCGAGTGCGCGTCCGTCGGCCGTCACGGGCAGCGACTCGGGGTGGGCGTGCGAGAACCACCGCGGCGGCGCGGCGGTGGGCGTGGCCAGATCGACGGCGACCCCCGCTCCGTGCAGAAGCGCGACGACCTCGTCGAGGCCGGTGAAGTCGAAGACGTCCGGCTCGGGTTCGACCCACGACCAGGCGAAGACGCCGAGCGAGACCAGATTGACCCCGGCCTCGCGCATCAGGCGGACGTCCTCCTTCCATGTCGCCCTGTCCCACTGCTCGGGGTTGTAGTCGGCGCCGAAGGCGGGGCGCGGGACGCGGCCCCGGACGAGATGGGGTTCGCCGGGGCGTGGCATGGGTGTGAGCATGCTGCTGAGTCCTGACTTCGAGATGTCGGCGTTATCAGCTCGGCCCCGCGGGACCGTGAACGTCCAAGGAGTGGGCGGCGTGGCGTCGCCTCGTGCGGGCGACGGCGGAACACGCCGGGGGAGGGCCGCGCGACGGGATGGTGCGGGTCGGCGGACGCGCTCAACGTAGGCACGCCGCGTCGGAGTGTCAACGGGCCTGCTTTCACGAGCAGTTGGCTGCCACCCGCCCAAGTCGGACCGTGGGTGGCGGGGTTCGCCGCTGGTGGCGGCAAGTCGCCGGAGCCTGAAGCCCTGTTGGGTCCGTCATCGGACCGTGATGGCCGGAAAATCTTCTCGCCACACCCTTGACCCACCCCTGCAACGTCCGTACGTTTCCCGGTCATACGTAGAAGCAACGGCCCGTTCACTTCTCACGCAACTGCTCATACGTATGAGCATCGCGGTTGCGTCCCGCACCGCCATCACGAGGAGTCAGGAGTCAGCCATGCCCACCAGAAGAGCCTTCATAGTGCGCGCCGCCGCGGCGGCCGTCGCCGTCCCGCTCGGAGCGAGCGCGTGCACCGCGGGTACGGGCGCCGGTGGAGGAGGAGCGGGCGGCGGGGCCGGCGACACGCTCGTGTTCGGCAAGACCGACGGCGGGACGACGTTCGTCCGCAACTACAACATGTTCGGGCCCGCCACCCAGAAGTCGCCCAACGGTGAGCTGATCTACGAGCCGCTGGTGCGGATCGACTACAGCGACGGCGGGAAGGTCAAGCCCTGGCTGGCCGAGAGCATGGAGTTCGACGAGTCGGGGACCACGCTCACCGTGAAGCTGCGTGGTGACGTGACGTTCTCGGACGGCAAGCCGATGACCGCCGACGACGTGGTCTTCTCCCTGGGCATCCCGCTGGAGGACCCCACGTTCAACACCGGCGGAACCACCTACGACTCAGTCGCCAAGAAGGACGCCTCCACCGTCACCGTGCACTGGCCGAGCCCCGCCTTCAGCGAACTCGGGCAGCTGGCCTCACCCCAACTGCCCGTCGTGCCACGGCACATCTGGGAGGGAAAGAACCTCAAGCGGTGGACCAACCCCGACCCGGTGGGCACCGGCCCCTTCACCCTCACGCGGTTCGCACCCCAGCAGGTCACCCTCGGCGCCCGCACCGACTACTGGGGCGGCCGGTTCGCCCTGAAAACCTTCAAGATCATCCCGACCAGCGGCGACTCGGTGAAGGCGCAACTGCTGCGTGACGACGTGGAGTGGGCCCTCGTCGCCTGGAACGGCGCGGAGCAGGAGTACGTCGCGAAGAACCCCGAGCACCACCTGTACCAGAAGTACGCCACCGGCGGCGCGTACTCCCTCTTCTTCAACACCGCCCGGGCCCCCTTCGACAACGTCCATCTGCGGCGGGCGCTGGCGATGACCCTGCCGCGCGAGGACATCGTCACCACGCTCCAGCGCCCCGGCACGGAAGCGGGCCCCACCGGACTGGTCGACGAGATCTACGCGGACCAGATCCTCCCCGAGTACCGGGGCACGGTGCAGAAGATCGACGCCGCGGGAGCACGGAAGGAACTGGCGCTCAGCGGCTTCGAGGTCAGGGGCGGAAAGCTGGTCAAGGACGGCAGGTCCCATACCCCCAGCCTGTCGTTCAACCAGGACTTCGGCTGGGATCCGTACGCCAACATCATGGTCCGCAGCTGGGAGAAGCATCTCGGGATCAAGGTGAAGTCGACAGGTGCCCCCGGCGCCAACCTCTTCGACCAGCAGCAGACCGGCGAATTCGACCTCACCATCAGCACCACGGGCGGCGCCGGAGTCGCCGGCATCTACAGCTCCCTGAGCAGCCGGGCCTACCGCCCGCTCGGTGAGAAGGCCGCCGCCAACATCGGCCGCTGGAAGGACGACGCCACCGACGCCGCGATCGGCAGGCTCCTGGGAACCCAGGACCCCGCCGTGACGACGAGCGCCGGACACGAACTGCAGAAGATCGTCGCCGAACAGGTGCCGTACAGCCCGATCTACAACAGCTACTGGTTCATGGCGATCAACGCCGCGAACTGGACCGGCTGGCCGACCCCCGAGAACTTCTCCTACGTGCCCTTCCCCGGTCTCGGCCCCGACACCACGCTCACCCTGCTGAAGCTGAAGCAGGCCGCCAAGTGACAGCGGTGGCCCCGCCTGCCGCGCCGCCCACCGAGCCGGCCCCGCCGCCCGTACGCCGCGCCCGGGCCCCCCGCCGCTGGGGCTTCCTGGGCCGCCGGCTGGGCTTCTACCTCGCCGCCGCCTGGTCGGCGATCACGCTGAACTTCTTCCTGCCCCGGCTGATGCCGGGCGACCCGTCCGCCGCGATCGTCGACAAGCTCCAGCGCGTCAGCGGTCAGCAACTCCCGCCGAGCACACTGGAGTCGATCCAGAAGGTCTTCGGCAATCCGGACGCCAACCTCGGCCGTCAGTATCTCGACTACCTGGTCCAGCTCGCCCACGGCGATCTCGGTATCTCGATCAGCAACTACCCCACCCCCGTGAGCGATCTGCTCCGGCAGGGCCTGCCCTGGACCCTGCTGCTCGTCGGCACGACCACGGTCGTCGCGTTCGTACTCGGCACCGGCATCGGCGCGCTCGCCGGCTGGAAGGCGGGAGGCCGCTTCGACACCGTCGTCAGCCCGCTCACCACCTTCGTCTCGGCGATCCCGTACTTCTGGATGGCGCTGGTGGGACTGTGGCTCTTCGGCTTCGTGCTGGGCTGGTTCCCGCTGTCCGGCGGATACGACGCCGACCTGCCGATCGGTCTGTCCCCGTCGTTCCTCCTGAGCGTGCTGCACTACGGGGTACTGCCCGCCGCCACCATCGTCTTCTCGGCCTTCGGCGGCTGGCTGCTCGGCATGCGCAACATGACGGTGACCACCGTCCGCGAGGACTACGTGCTGCTCGCCCAGGCCAAGGGTCTCTCCAGCCGCCGGGCGATGCTCCGCTACGCGGCCCGCAACGCCGTCCTGCCGAACTTCACCGGCTTCGCGCTCGCCCTCGGCCACGTCGTCGGCGGCGCCCTGCTCACCGAGGTGGTCTTCAACTACCCGGGCGTCGGATACCTGCTCTTCACCTCGCTCCAGCAGCGCGACTACCCGGTGATGCAAGGAGTCTTCTTCCTCATCATGCTGACCGTCCTGCTGGCGAATCTGCTGGCCGACTCGGTGTACGCCCTGCTCGACCCGCGCATCAGAGAAGGAGGGTGACGGGCGTTGAGTACCGCATTCCTCTCCAGTTGGAAGGTCCGGATCGGGCTCGGCATCCTCGCCCTGTTCTGCCTGCTGGCCGTGTTCGGCCCCTGGCTGGCCCAGAGCCTGCTGGGGCTCGACCCGCGCGCCAACGACACCGGCGTCATCGCCCGGCCGCCGAGCGGTGAACACCTGCTGGGGACCAACCAGTTCGGCCAGGACGTCCTCGCCCAGGTCATCGCCGGCGCCCGCGGCTCGATGTACGTCGGGGTGCTCGGCGCGGTGGTCGGCACGGCCATGGCGATCCTGATCGGAGTACCGGCCGGATACTACGGCGGCCGGATCGACGGCGCCCTCAACTTCCTGACCAACCTGTTCCTCGTCCTGCCCGCGCTGCCGCTCATCCTGATCGTGACCGGCTACCTCCAGGGCACCGGACTCACCACCATCGCCCTGATCATCGGCTTCTTCGGATGGTCCGGCGGGGCACGTACGCTGCGCGCCCAGGCGCTCAGCATCGCGAACCGCGACTTCGTCCGGGCCATGCGGATGCTGGGTGAACGCGGCCGCCGGCTGGTCTTCGCCGAAGTGCTGCCCCATCTCACCGGCCTCATCGCGTCGATGTTCCTGCACGCGATGATCGGTGCGGTGATGGCCGAGGCGGGACTCGCGTTCCTCGGCATCTCCGACTCCTCGGCGATCAGCTGGGGAACGATGATCCAGTCGGCGCAGCAGCAGAGCGCCGTACTGCGCGGCCTGTGGTGGTGGTTCGTACCGCCCGGCCTGTGCATCGCCCTGATCGGTACGGCGGCGGCACTGGTCAACTTCGGTGTCGACGAACTGGCCAACCCCAAGCTGCGGGCCGCCCGCCCCGCGTCGGTTCGCAAGGCGAAGCGTCTGGCGCGAACGGGAGGCGGGGCCCGATGACCGTATGTCCCACGGCCCCGTCGCAGCCGACTCCCGTGATCGTCCAGCCCGGAGGTGAATCCTGATGACCGTTCACATACATCACATACAGACCGAGCGGCGCAGCCCCTCCGCGGCGCCCGCCGGGCAGGCCGTTCTGGAGGTCCGTGACCTGACCGTCGAGTACGCCACCGGCAGCGTCCCCGTACGCGCCTGTGTCGACGTCTCCTTCACCCTGCGCCGAGGCGAAATTCTGGGCGTCGCGGGGGAGTCGGGCTCCGGGAAGTCCACCCTGATCACCGCTCTGACCCGGCTGCAGCGCCCACCGGCCGTCACCACCGCGGGAGAGATCCTCTTCCACGGACGGGACGGCGCGGCGCCCGTCGACCTCGTCACGCTCGACAGCAGGCGACTGCGCCGCTACCGGTGGACGGCGCTGTCCATCGTGCTGCAGTCCGCGATGGACGCGCTGAACCCGGTGATGCGGATCGGCGCCCAGTTCGCCGACGTCCTGCGCGCCCGCGACCGCTCGTTGAGCAAGCGCGAGGCCTGGACACGGGCGGCGGAACTGCTCGCCCTGGTCGGCATCTCCGCGGACCGGGTCCGTGACTACCCGCACCAGCTCTCCGGCGGCATGCGCCAGCGCTCCGCCATCGCGCTGGCACTGGCCTGCGGTCCCGAACTGGTGGTCATGGACGAACCGACCACGGCCGTGGACGTGGTGATGCAGCGTCAGATCCTGGCCCAAGTCCTCAGACTGCGAAAGGAGTTGGGGTTCGCGGTCATCTTCGTCACCCATGACCTGTCGCTGCTGCTCGAACTGGCCGACCGTATCGCCATCATGTACGCCGGCCGCGTCGTCGAGGTGGGTGAGTCCGCCGCTCTCTACAGCGATCCGAAACACCCGTACACCAAGGGGCTGCGGGACTCCTTCCCGCCGCTGCGCTCCCCGCTGCGCACGTTGAACGGCATCCCCGGAACCCCGCCCGACCTGCGCCGTCCACCGGCCGGCTGCCCCTTCCACCCGCGGTGCGCACGGCGCACGGAAGGCTGCGACGAGCGGCTGCCGGCGCTCCTGCCGGTGGGACCCCGGCCCGGCCACGAGGCGGCGTGCCTGCTGAACGAGACCGGTCCCGGGGCCGGCGAAGAGACCGACGACGAGACGGGAGGCGAGAGGCGATGAACGAGTCCCCGCGCGCGGAAGAGCCCGCCGCACAGCCGCAGCCGCAGGCGGTTCGGGCGTCCGAGACGCAGGAGCGGCCGGAGTACGTCCTGGAGGCGCGCGACGTCTCCAAGCACTTCACCGTCCGCGGCCCGCTCGGCCGTACGTCCGTCGTCCGCGCCGTCGAGGACGCGACCGTGTCCCTGAGGCCCGGTCAGATTCTGGCCCTGGTGGGTGAGAGCGGCAGCGGGAAGACCACCCTCGCCCGGATGCTGGCCCGCTTCCACGAACCGACGAGCGGCGAGATCCTGCTGCGCGGTGAGCCCATCGGCGCCGGCAGGCGGGCACAGCGCGCCTACCACTCCGAGGTCCAGCTGATCTTCCAGGACCCCTTCGGATCGCTGAACCCGCTGCACCGTGTCCGCTACAACATCGACCGTGCGCTGCGCCTGCACCACCCCGGTCTGACCGCCGCGGGGCGTGAGCGGCGGATGACGGAACTGCTGGAGCGGGTCAGCCTCACCCCGGCCGTGGAGATCGCCGCGAAGTTCCCGCACGAGCTGTCCGGAGGGCAGCGCCAGCGCGTCGTGATCGCCCGCGCGCTCGCCGTGGAGCCCAAGGTCCTGCTCGGCGACGAACCGATCTCCATGCTGGACGTGTCGATCCGGCTGGAGATGCTCAACCTGCTCCAGCGGCTGCGCACCGAGGACGGGCTCGCCCTGCTGTACATCACCCACGACATCGCCGGCGCCCGGTACCTCTGTGACGAGATCGCCGTGATGTACGCGGGTCAGATGGTGGAGTCCGGGCCGAAGGAGGAGGTGATCTCCTCGCCGCGGCATCCGTACACCAAACTGCTCATAGAGTCCTCGCCGGACCCCGAGCGCGGCGTGGGGGACCGCGACGAACTCTTCGCGGGGGCCGACGAACTGGGTGAGCCGCCCAGTCTGATCGACCCGCCGACGGGCTGCCGGTTCCACCCCCGCTGCCCGTTCGCGATGCGGGAGTGCGCCGTCGAGGCCCCGCCGCGCACGGAGTTGGGCGACGGGCACTGGGCGAAGTGCTGGCTGCACGCCAAGGGCCGGGCCGGAGAACTCGCCGAGACGACACATGCCGCGGCGACCGCCGCCCGGCGGGAGACGCTCCAGGGGGCATCATGACAGCGCGACGGCGCGACAAGGCACCCAGCCAGGCGGACGTGGCACGGCTGGCCGGGGTGTCCCAGTCGGCGGTGTCCCGCGTGATCAGCGGGAACGCGGCGACCGCGCGTATCCCCGAGGAGACCAGACAGCGGGTCTTCGAGGCGGTCCGGGAGCTGGGATACGTCGCCAACCCGGCGGCCCGGGCCATGCGCAAGCAGCGCAACGACCTGCTCGGTGTGCACACGTTCGAGCGCGTCTTCCCGCGTGGCAGCGAGGACTTCTACTTCGAGTTCCTGCTCGGGATCGAGGAGCGGGCCGAGGAGACCGGGTTCGACCTGGTGCTGTTCACCTCTACGGGGTCCGGCGGCGGCGAGCGCAAAATCTACCGGAACGGCACCAATCGGCTCAACCTGGCCGACGGCAGCATCCTCCTCGGTGTCTCCACCGACCGCGGCGAGCTGGCCCGCCTCTGGTACGAGGGATACCCCTTCATCCACATCGGCCGCCGCGAGGTGCCCGGCGCGGAGATCCCGCAGATCATCCCCGACTACCGGTCGGCGAGCGCGCGGATCGTGGAGCGGCTAGCGCGGCACGGCCACCGGCGGCTGGGATACGTACGCGACTGGCAGCAGATGGAGCCGTACGAGGACCGCCGTCTCGGCTACGCGGAGGCCGTCGAGCGGCTCGGGCTGACCCACACCTCCCCCGACTCGGACGGCTCCGTGGCCCTCGACGGAGCCTGGCTCGACGAGGTGGCACGCGGCGGGGCGACCGCGATCGTCGTCGAGTCGGTGGGGCTCGCCCGGTCCCTGCGCGAGCAACTGGCCGTGCGCGGCAGGAAGATCCCGGACGACGTGTCCGTCGCCGTGCTGGAGGCGGCGTCCGCGGACCTGTCGGGGCAGTGGGACTCCCTGGTGATTCCCCGCGTCGAGATCGGCCGGCTCGCCGTGGACCGGCTGCAGGAGATGCTCGACGACCCCGAACTGCGCACCGGCAGCGTGCTGGTGCCCTGCCCGCTGATCACCGGCACGACGATCGCGGACGCGAGCGACTAGGGGGTGTCCGCGAAGTCCCGCCTGGCCCGCGACGCCTGGCACGGCACCTCGCCGCGTTGTCGGACGCGGCCGAGTACGGCAGGTCCATCCACAACGCCGGTCCTCCGCCTTGCGATGCACCGCACCAGACGCCGCGGGCCCCGCCCTGCGGGCGGACGGCGCTACTTCGCGGACACCCCCTAGGACTCTTCCTCGCCGGACACGGCGTAGGGCCGCGCAGCACCCGACGCCCCGAAACCCGACAGCTCCGGACGCGCCGGCTGGTGAGTGGCGCCGTCCGCCGGTCCCGGGCGCCCTGAAACCGACGACCGAACACTTTGACCGTCAGAAGGAAGGCCAGCCCCATGACAGAGATACGAACCGAGATCCTCGTCGTCGGCGGTGGACTCGGGGGCGTGGCCGCGGCCCTCACCGCCGCCCGGCTCGGCCGGACGGTGGTGCTCACCGAGGCCACGGACTGGCTCGGCGGACAGCTCACCGCCCAGGCGGTGCCGCCCGACGAGCATCCCTGGATCGAGGGCTCCGCCTGCCCGCCCGGCTACGCCGAACTGCGCCGGCGGGTACGCGACTACTACCGCCGCAACTACCCCCTCGGACCCGACGCCGCGCGGAACCCGCTGCTCGACCCCGGGCGCGGCGTCGTGAGCCGGATGTGCCACGAGCCGCGCGTGGCCGTCGCCGTCATCGAGGAGATGCTCGCCCCGTGGCGCGCCGCCGGTGCGATCACCGTCCTCACGGGTTACGAACCCGTCGCCGCGCACACGGACGGCGACCGTATCGAGGCCGTCACGCTGTACGGCGCACACGACGGACGCGAAGTCACCGTCCACGCCTCCTACGTCGCCGACGCCACCGAGCTGGGCGACCTGCTGGAACTGGCCGCGGTGGAGCACGTCATCGGCGCCGAGGGCCGCGACGAGACCGGGGAGCCGCACGCGCCCGTCACCGCCGATCCGCTCGACCAGCAGGCCGTGTCCTGGTGCTTCGCCCTGGACCACCGGCCCGGCGAGGACCACGTGATCGACCGGCCCGCCTCCTACGACCACTGGCGCACGACCGTCGCCCCGTTCTGGCCCGGCCCGCAGCTCTCCTTCACCGACATCGTCCCGATCACCCTCGAACAGCGCACCTGGGCGCTGATGGGCGCCGACCGGGAGGCCGGTGAACACTTCGACCTGTGGCAGTTCCGCCGGGTCCTGTCCCGCGACGCGTTCACGGCCGGTGCCTTCGCCTCCGACCTGACCGTCGTCAACTGGCCGCAGATCGACTACTGGGAGGCGCCGCTGCTCGGCGTCGACGCGGCGGCCCGGCAGGCGGCGCTCGCGGCCGGCCGGGAGCTGTCGCTGTCCTTCCTGCACTGGCTGCAGACCGAGGCGCCCCGCCCCGACGGCGGCACCGGCTGGCCGGGCCTGCGGCTGCGGCCCGATGTCACCGGCACCGCCGACGGCCTGGCCAAGGCGCCGTACATCCGCGAATCGCGCCGTATCAAGGCCGAGTTCACCGTCGTGGAACAGCACGTGGGAGTCGAGGCCCGGCCGCCCGGCTCCGGGAGCGAGGTGTTCCACGACAGCGTGGGCCTCGGCAGCTACCGCATCGACCTGCACCCCAGCACCGGCGGCCGCAGCTACATCGACATCGAGTCCTACCCCTTCCAGATTCCGCTGGGCGCCCTGATCCCCGTACGCGTCGACAACCTCCTGCCCGCCAACAAGAACATCGGCACCACGCACATCACCAACGGGTGCTACCGGCTGCACCCGGTGGAATGGGCCATCGGCGAAGCCGTGGGCGCCCTCGCCGGCTTCTGCCTCGAACGGGCCCTGCCGCCCCGCAAGGTCCGCTCCGACCAGACCCAACTGGCCGACTACCAGCGGCTGCTCAGCCAGTCCCTGGGCATCCGGCTGGCCTGGCCGGAGGAGATCCGCAGCCGGCCGCACCACTACTGATGAGAGGACCCGCCATGAACGGCCACGCCCACGAGTCCCGTGTCAAGGAACTCCTGGACCGGATGACCGTCGAGGAGAAACTCGGCCAGTTGCAGCAGCTTGCCTGGGCCTGGGACACCGGGCCGGGCGGCGGCGGCACCGAGGCGGCCGAGACCGCCGCCCGCCAGGGCCTGCTCGGCTCGGTGCTCAACGCCGTCGGCGCCGGGGCCACCAACGCGCTCCAGCACATCGCCGTCGAGGAATCCCGTCTCGGTATCCCGCTGGTCTTCGGCCTGGACGTGATCCACGGCTTCCACACCACCTTCCCGATCCCGCTCGCCCAGGCCGCCGCCTTCGACCCGGCGGTCACGGAGAAGGACGCCGAGGTCTCCGCCCGCGAGGCCCGTTCCAACGGCATCCACTGGACGTTCTCGCCGATGATGGACGTCACCCGCGAGCCGCGGTGGGGCCGGATCGCCGAGAGCAGCGGTGAGGACCCGTATCTGACCACGCGCTACGCGGTGGCCAAGGTGCGCGGCTACCAGGGCGCCGATCTGACCGCCGCCGACCGGATCGCCGCCTGCGCCAAGCACTTCGTGGCCTACGGCGGAGCGGAGGGCGGCCGCGACTACAACACCGTCGACGTGTCCGAGCAGCGGCTGCGCAATCTCTACCTGCCGCCGTTCCGGGCCGCCGTGGAGGCCGGCGCCGCCACCGTCATGGCCGGCTTCAACACCATCAGCGGCATCCCGGCACACGCCGATCCGCACACCCTGACCGGCATCCTCAAGCAGGAGTGGGGCTTCGACGGCGTCGTCGTCAGCGACTGGACCGGCGTCCAGGAGCTGATCGCGCACGGCGCCGCGGCGAACGAGACCGAGGCGGCACGGCGGGCACTGACCGCCGGGGTGGACATGGAGATGGTGTCCACCTCCTTCGTCGACCACGGCCGCGAACTGCTCGCCGCCGGGACCCTGAGCGCGGAGCGGCTGGACGACGCCGTGGCCAGGGTGCTCCGTCTCAAGCTGCGGCTCGGCCTCTTCGAGCGCCCGTACGCCGACGAGTCCGCGGCCCTCACCGGCCCGACCGCCGAGACGCGTGCGGCGGCGCGCGAGGCCGCCGGACGCTGCGTGGTCCTGCTGAAGAACGACGACGGTGTGCTGCCGCTCGACGTGCCGGCGCTGCGTTCGCTCGCGGTCGTCGGCCCGTTCGCCGACTCCGGTGATCTGCTGGGCACGTGGACCCTGCCGGGCGCGCCCGCCTCGGTCCCGGTCCTGCGTGCCCTGCGCGAGGCGCTGCCGTACACGGCCGTCACCCATGCCCCCGGAGTGTCCGCGGAGGGAGCCGACACCTCCGGCATCGCGGAGGCCGTGGCCGCCGCCGAGGCCGCCGAAGCCGTCGTACTCGTGGTGGGTGAACCGTCCGCGATCAGCGGGGAGGCGGCGGCGCGCAGCGAACTCGGCCTGCCCGGCGCCCAGGAGCGGCTGATCGACGCGGTCACCGCGACCGGCACGCCCTGCGTGGTGGTGCTGGTCGGCGGACGCCCGCTCACGATCGGTGCCTGGGCGGACGGCGCGGCGGCGATCCTGATGGCCTGGCACCCGGGCATCGAAGCGGGGAACGCCGTCGCGGACGTACTGACCGGTGCGGTCGGCCCGGGCGGCAAGCTGCCGGTGACCTTCCCCCGGGCCGTCGGCCAGCTTCCGCTCTACTACAACCACGAGCGGACCGGCCGTCCCTACGATCCGGCCGCGCCCGGGGTGAAGTACGTCTCCAAGTACCTCGACATCGCCGACGGACCGGAGTTCGCCTTCGGCCACGGCCTGAGCTACACCACCTTCACGCTGGGCGACCCGCTGCTGAGCCGGGAGCGGATCGGTGCGCGGGAGCTGCGGGAGGGCGCGACGGTGGCGGTCACCGTCGCGGTCCGCAACACCGGCGACCGCGAGGGCGAGGAGGTCGTCCAGCTCTACGTCCAGGATCCGGCCGCGACGATCGCGCAGCCGGTCCGCCGGCTGCGCGGGTTCCGCCGCGTCCGGCTGTCGGCGGGGGAGGAGCGGGAGGTCCGTTTCACCCTCGGGGCCGACGACGTCGGCCACTGGACCAACGACCCCGCCGGAGTCCTCACCGTGGAGCCGGGCGAGATCCATGTCCACACCGGCGACAGCTCGCGCACACGGGCCCGGCGCACGCTCCTGATCACCTGACCGGCGGGAGCGGGGCCGGAACCGGAAGGACCGCCCCACCCGCGGGAACCGTCTCGACCCGGACGGCGAAGCCGTCCGCCGAAGCCCTCCACCGAAGGGAGCGATGCGCCGACCACATTTCCTCAACCGCTCCACGAACCATGCCTCAGCACGAGTCGTCATCTGCGAGGTCCGCGCGTCGTCGCGGTCCCGCAGTGGGGAGAAGCATGAAAGCAAGGACATGTGCGGCAGTGGTGGCCCAGGCAATGCTGGGTCTGCTGCTCGCGGGTGCCGCCACGGGCACCGCGCACGCCGCCGCCGCCACTTACTACGTGTCACCCAGCGGCAGTGACAGCAACACCGGTCTGTCGCCGGACCAGGCCTGGAAGTCGACCGGGAAGGTCAACGGCTTCACGTTCCCGCAGGGCGGCGCGACCGTCTCGTTCCAGGGCGGGCAGACGTTCACCGGCTGCCTGGCCTTCAACGGGGACAAGGTGCCCGGGTCGTCGGCGACGACGCCCTTCAAGGTCACCTCCTACGGCACCGGGCAGGCCACCATCAGGTCCGACTGCACGGGCGACTACTCGGCTGCGGTCGCCGCCGACAACGTCAGCGGCTTCCAGCTCGACAACCTGAAACTGGTCAACGGCGGTACGACCGCGGCCGGTGTCCTCCTGCACAACCAGAAGTCGTCGACGGCCACCAAGAGCATGAAGGTCACCCGCTCCGACATCTCCGGCTTCGCCACACCGAGCGGCAGCAGCAGTACCTTCGGCGGACAGATCATGGTGCTCGGATACGCCGTGAACGCCAACAGCGGACCGCTGGACGACGTGCAGATCCTCAACAACAAGCTGCACGGCGCCAGTGTCACCTCGAACGCCGGGCCGGGCGTCTACGGCTGGGGCTCGGGCGTCAACATCACCAACGTCAGGGTCGAGGGCAACACCGTCTACAACCTCGGCATGGCGGCCCAGAGCACCGGGGCCGCGCTGACCGCCAACGGCTGGAACGGCGCGGTCATCCAGCGCAACCTGGTCCACGACATCGGTGCCAACGTGACCTCGTGCGGTGGCGCCAGCGGCATCATGACGTACACCTCCAACAACGTGAAGATCCGTCACAACGAGGTGTACAAGGTGCAGCCGGTCCCGGCCTTCACGGCCGGGTGCGACTGGGACGGGATCGACCTCGACGGCGGCACCACCAACTCGGTGGTGGAGTACAACTACACGCACGACAACGCCGGCAGCGGTCTGCTCGCCTACACCTCGACCGCCGGCTCGCGGGTGTGGGGACCGAACACCTACCGCTACAACGTCTCGGAGAACGACGACTGGGCGAACGCCCAGGGCGGTCTGCTCGACGTGGTGCCCAACGCGCCGAAGAACGCGCTGTCGATCTACGGCAACACCTTCTTCACCAACAAGGACCAGAGCGCGAACAAGAAGGCAGGCGCCAGCGCCTGCTTCATGTTCGGCTACGCGTCCGGGACCTGGGCCGCCGGCTCGCAGATCAAGGACAACATCTGCTACATGGCCAACAAGGACAAGTACGGCAAGACCGGCCAGCTCTACTACAACCCCAACGGGCAGACCGGAATGACGCTGTCCAACAACCTGTACTACGGGACGAACACCGGCGGTTGGCGCTGGGGCGGCACGACCCATGCCGACTTCGCCGCGTGGAAGGCGGCCGGGCTGGAGACCGGCTCGGTGTGGGGTGACCCCCTCTTCACCTCGCCCGGCGCGGGTGGCGTCTGCTCGTGGTCGCCGACCTCGGGCGCCGGGCCGCAGCCGTGCCCGCAGGCCTACACCCTCAAGTCCGGCTCACCGGCGCTCAAAGCGGGCACGGCCGTGCCCGGCAACGGCGGGGTGGACTACTACGGGACGACCATCCCGGGCACGCCGAACATCGGGGCCGACGCCGGATAGGCCCTGACCGCATCCCATCGGCGGCGGTCGGCATCGGTACGCCCGACGCCCGACGCCCACGGCGACGGGAGCCGACGACGACCGCCGGGCGGGCGGGCCGTGTCACAGCGGCCCGCCCAACTGCCCCTCACCGGACCTTCCTTCACCGCTCGGTCACGCCTCCGACGCGCGGCGGCCACCAACCGCTCCCAACTGCGGCTTTGGCATTGGGAGTTCGTATGATGCCGCAATGGCAAGTCACGGGGATCTCATAGCGGGGCGCTACCGCATCACCAAACCGCTCGGACGCGGCGGCATGGGCACGGTCTGGCGGGCTGACGACGAACTGCTCGGCCGGGCCGTCGCCGTGAAGGAGCTGCACATCGACGCGGGGCTCTCGCCCGCCGAAGCCGAGAACAGGCGCGGACGCACGCTGCGCGAGGCTCGGTCGGTCGCGCAGGTGAAACATCCGGGCGTCCTCGTGCTGCACGACATCGTCCAGCACGACGCGCAGCCCTGGCTGGTGATGGAGCTGATCGACGGCTGCTCGCTCGCCGACCGGATCGTGGAGGAGGGCCCGGTCCCGCCCGCCGAGGCCGCCCGTATCGGTCTCGCGCTGCTGGCCGCGCTGCGCGCCGCGCACACGGCCGGAGTGCTGCACCGTGACATCAAGCCCGCGAACGTACTCCTCGAAGCGGCCACCGGGCGCGTGGTGCTGTCCGACTTCGGGATCGCGCAGGTCGACGGGCAGGCGACGCTGACGGAGACGGGCGCGTTCGTCGGCTCCCCGGAGTACACCGCTCCGGAGCGGATGTCGGGGAAGAGGACCGGCCCCGAGTCCGATCTGTGGTCGCTCGGGGTGCTGCTCTGCGCCGCCGTCGAGGGCGAGTCACCGTTCCGCCGCGACTCGGTGGCGGGGGTGCTGCACGCCGTCGTGATCGACGAGATCAAGGTGCCCGAATCGGCCGGCCCGCTGCTTCCCGTCCTGAACGGACTCCTTGAGCGCGATCCCGCCCGACGGCTCGGTACGGACGAGGCGGAGCGGTCGCTGCGCGGCTTCCTCTCTCAGGAGCGGCTGCCCACCGTCGCCCACACACCGGTGACCCGCGGGCCCGCCGCGCCGCCGCCTTCCGGCGATCCGGTCGTACTCGGCGCTGCCTCAGCCCCGGCCGGGCGTCCCCGGGTCCGTACGGCGCTCCTCGCCGGGGCCCTGGTCACCGCCCTGGCGGTGGGCGGCACCGGCGCGTGGGTCATGACGAGGGACGGCTCCGGCACGGGAACGGAGGCGACGGAGGGCGGCGGATCCGCGGACAAGGTGCGCGAGAAGCTGTCCGAAGAGGCGACGAAGAAGGCTTCCGACGCGCCCGGACCGCTCATCGACGACACCGGGAAACCCACTCGCGCACCCGCCGGCGACGCTTCCAAGGAGCCTTCCAAGGAGCCTTCCAAGGAGCCTTCGAAGGGGGCTTCGAAAGGCACTTCCGCACCGCCCGCCGCCCCGGTACCCAAGGGCTATCGGACGGTCGTCGACCCGACCGGGTTCACGATGGCGGCGCCCACCGGTTTCGTCCGCTCCAACGAGCCGCCCCGCGTCTTCTACAACTCCCCGGACAACGCCTTCCGTATCGGTGTCCACCCCCAGCCGCTGGACCCGAACGGTCCGGTCGCGGTGATGAGGGCGGCGCACGAGAGCGGCCCGTCGGACTACCCCGGCTACCGGAACGGTTCGGTGCGCGAGACCACGCACAACGGATTCCCCGCCGCCGTATGGGAGTTCACCTGGGACGGCGGCGCGGGCGACGGCGGCCCGCGCCACACCTACGACCTGAGCTGGGACGAGGGCGGCAAGATGTACGACCTGTGGGTCTCCGCCCCGGCCGGCCGGGCGGCCGAGGGCGAACGCCACTTCATCGAGGCGCACCGGTCCTTCGCGCGGGCGGGGTCCTGACGCGGTAACAGCGACGCCGGAGCGCCGGAGGGCACACCCACGGCGGACCGCTCGTCAGGATTCACCGGTGCCGGTGCCGGTGCCGGTGTGGCGGGCGAGTTCGGCCGCCAGGCGCCGCATGACCGTCCGGTTCGCGCGGCGCATCGTGGCCCGCACGGCGGGGGCCAGCAGACGGTCGGTGAGCGGAGCCCGAACCCAGGCATAGGTGAACGAGACGCGGCTTCCCCCGCCGGCCGGCAGCGGCGCGATGCCGTAGGTGCCGTGCGCCCGCCGCCGGCCCGCCGCGCTGATGTTCCGCTCGACGATCCGCCGGGGCGGCTCCGCCTCGACGACCTCGATGGTGACGTCGGTCCTCGTACCGCCCAGCGAGGCGGTGACGGTGGCGCCCGACCCGACACCCCGACCGGGGCCGTGGCAGCGCCAGTTGGTCAGGTAGTGGTCGGTGAATCGCTCGTGGTGGGCCATGACGTCGAGGAAGTCGTAGACCTGCTCGGGCGTCTGCGGTACGTCGATCGACACGGTGACAGACCTCATGCACCACATGGTACGAACCAGGTGCCGCGTCACTTCAGGTAGTTGTAGACGGTGGCGCGGGAGACGCCCAGGATCCCGGTGAGTGTCCGGACCGCGTTCTTCACGTCCAGGAAGCCCTCGTCCCGCAGGAAGCGGACCATCCTCCTCTTCTCCGCGGAGTCCAGAGCGTGCGGCGCCCGGCCTCGTTCCGCCGCGAACTCCTCAGCCAGCGAGCGGAGTTCGACGCTCGTACGGGCCCGCAGGGTTTCGGTGACGGACTGCTCCCGTTCCTCGGTGCGGACCAGTTCGCGCAGGCTGCGGGCGACGGTGGCGAACAGTGAGACGTCGAGGTTCAGGCAGATCGCGGCCACGTACTCACCCGCGCTGTTCCTGATTCCGATCGACGTGCTCTTCGCCGGGCGGCCGTCCGGAAACGTGTTGGGGTAGTTCTGGACGACGTTGGGATAGGCGGGGTCCTGGATGCGGGCGATGCCGAGTTCGGTGGCCGGGTCGCCGACGGCACGGCCGGACTCGTTGTTCTCGATCGCGCGGATCGCGTGCTCCGGATCCCGCAGGTCGTGCAGGACGACTTCGCACAGGCCCGGGAACATGCGCCCGACGGCGGTGACGATCGTCTCGGCCTCGCGGAGCAGCAGTTCGTCCTCGGTCATGTGACGATCCTCCCCATCGCCGAGGCGGCCTTCAGCCCCGAGCCGGTCAGGACGACAACCGCCTTGTCGCCGGGGCGGATCGCTCCCCGGGCGGCGAAGGCGTCGATCGCGGCGGCGGCCGACGCGGAGGTCGGTTCCGCGTACAGCCCGATCCCCGCGAGCCGGCGGGTCGCCGCGACGATGTCGTCCTCCGGGATCGCGACGGTGTCCCCGCCCGACCGGCGGATGGCGTCGACGACCTCCGGCAGCCGGATGGGCGACCTGATCGCCGTGCCTTCGGCGACGGTCGGCCCGAAGGCCCCGGCCGGGCCGCCCTGGAAGGCCGCGTGAACGGGCGCGCACCGTTCGGGCTGGGCGACCAGCAGCCGGGGGAGCCGCTCGATGTGACCGGCGGCGAGCAGCTCGCCGAACCCGAGGTCGCAGCCGAGGACGATACTGCCCGCTCCGGCCACCGTGACGACCACGTCCGGTGCCACGAAGCCCAGATCCTCCCAGAGTTCGTACGCCAGGGTCTTGGTGCCCTGGAGGAAGAAGGGATGCCAGTTGTGGCTGGCGTAGGCGGTGGTGCGTGCCTCGCGCATCGCCTGCTCGGAGGTGGCGGTCCGGTCGCCCGGCACCAGCGCCACCTCGGCGCCGTACGCCCGCGCCTGTAGGACCTTCGCCGGGGATGTCCCCTCCGGGACCAGGATCCGGGCCCGGATGCCGGCGGCGGCGCAATAGGCCGCGACGGAGGAGCCGCCGTTGCCGGAGCTGTCCTCGATCACCGATTCCACTCCGGCTCCGGCGAGGAGCGAGACCATCACGCTGGTTCCGCGGTCCTTGAAGCTCCCGCTGGGATTGAACCATTCGAGCTTGAAGCGCACGTCCTGGTCCCCCCAGCGCCCTTCGATCAGTGGGGTGCACCCCTCGCCGAGCGACACCGGCCGGTCGACGGCTCCGGGCAGCGCGGCGCGGTAGCGCCACAGGGAGCGGGTGGACCTTTCCACGCTCTCCGGGCCGATGCCCGGCCGTGGCCCCACGGTGAGGGGCGCTCCGTCGTCGCCCTGCCAGCGCCGGGCGTCGAGCGGGTAGGTCCGGCCGGAGCGCGGGTCGAGATAGACGTCCATGGTCACTCCCCAGAGGTAGACGTACAGTCTAGCCATGGACGAAACGTCCATGGGGTGGAGTGTGTCGGCGGACCTGAGAAATGGAGCCCGTCGAGCCCGGCGGGAAGGCCGCCGTGGCGCCCTCGGCGGGGGCCGTACCGGGCGTGGACGTACGCCTCGGGGGGAGGGGGCCGTCCGCGGTGTACCGGCCCGTCGAGCGCCCGCCACGCCGTTCGCCCCACCCCGTCCGACCTGGTCCTTCGTGGCGCCGGACCGTACTGTCGTCGGACCGGGGAGGGGATCTGATGGACCGGAACATACGCACCGTCGACGATGTGCTGAAGCTGCTGGACGGCCTGTTCGCGCCGGAGGCGGACCGGTGGACGAGCGGCGCCTCCGACTGGTGGGACACCTTCTACGCCGACCGCTCGCGGGAGGTGCCGTTCTTCGTCGGGAAGCCGGACGAGAACCTGGTCTCGTACCTCGACCGGGGCCTGGTCGCTCCGCGGGGCCGGGCGCTCGACCTGGGCTGCGGGCCGGGACGCAACGCCGTCCACCTGGCCGCCGCGGGCTTCGAGGTGGACGCGATCGACCTCTCCCCGGCCGCCGTCGC
Source organism: Streptomyces sp. NP-1717 (assembly GCF_022695985.1). GTDB lineage: Bacteria > Actinomycetota > Actinomycetes > Streptomycetales > Streptomycetaceae > Streptomyces. The sequence goes on from NZ_JAAPBF010000014.1 coordinate 37,618, forward strand.
ATGGGCCGGGGAGCGTGCTCGCGAGGCCGGGGCCGCCGTACGGTTCCACCGCGGCGACGCCTTCGATCCCGAAGGGCCGCTGCCGGAGGGACCGTACGACCTCATCCATGACTCGGGCTGCTTCCACCACTTGCCGCCCCACCGCCGCGTCAGCTATCTCGCCCTGGTCGAACGCGCCCTCGCGCCGGGCGGACACCTCGCCCTCACCTGCTTCGCGTCCGGCGCGATGGGGTCCGAACTCCCCGACGCCGACTTCTACCGGCGGTCCGCACTGCACGGCGGTCTCGCCTACACGCCGGACTCCCTGCGCGGGATCTTCGCCGATCTGACGGAGATCGAACTGCGCCGTATGCGCGACGAACCGCCCGAGTCCGCCGCTTTCGGTGAATCCTTCCTGTGGGCGGCTCTCTTTCAAAAGCCGAGGGGGCGTCAGACATAGGCCGATATCAGGCCGATAAGCGGAGCATCACGCGCCGTTCAGGGGGTGACGTGTGCGCCGCGGCCGGGGGGAACCGGGGGTGGACCGTCCCGCCCGTCGGTGACGTTCATCCGCGCGTAACCGGAAGCCGAGGCCGGGCGTCGACAATGGAGTCGAGGGCGAGCGGTGCCCGGTTCGGGGGCGCCCGGAGTGGGTGATTTCTGGTGTGATGTGACGTGTGTGTCACGGCTTGGTGCGAAGGCGGTGCCAATCAATTGCATCGGGAACGGACCGGAATGGGCGGAAGTTCCGATACCGGCGCCGGTGGCGTCGTGAGGAGGTGTGCGGAACGGGAGGCTCGTGCTCCGCAAAGGGGTCTTGGATGAGAGTGAGTCCAGTGGTTATGGTAGCCACTGGCCGGTGGTGAGGGAGGCGGGTACGTGGCATGCTGCCCTACTCGGTAATCGATTTATCGCTTTTGACTCCAAGTTGCCGACGGCGAGGCAATTGAGACCGGCTGTGGACCTTTGAGGTCGGTTCATTTGACTAAGTGGTTGTCGCTGGTGGAGCGTGTTTCCCGCGCGGGATTCGCTCTTTCGGCAGCTTCTGACCAGAGTTGGCGTGAGCGCGTCCTGATGCCGCAGGTTCAGAAGTGTTCGGGGGAACAGGGGGATAGGCGTGATACTCGCCGAACGAGCACGTGTGCTTTCCGAACTTCAGGAATTGTTACAGGATGCCCGAGCGGGTGACGGAAGTGTCGTACTGATCACGGGGCCCGTGGCAGTGGGCAAGACGGAATTGGCGCACTCGCTGGCCCGCAGCGCCGAGAAGGAAAGCCAGCTTCTCGTGCTTCGCGGACAGGCGTCCGCCTCCGGTAAGAACCGGACTGCCGATCTGCTGGAGCAGTTGACGGAAAGTCTTCAGTCGACGAATTACTGGGCGGACGACCAACTCCCGCTCACCCGTCGCGGAGTGGACCGTACTCCGTCCCGCGTCGCGCACGAGATCGCCCGCTGCTCGAAGACGATTCCGCTGCTCATCGTGGTGGACGATCTTCAGCACAGTGATCCCGAGTCCCTCGACGCGATTCTCCATCTCATCCGGCTGTCGCGTACGTCCCGCATCATGCTCGTGCTGGTGGTGGCCGAGGGGTCCCAGCTCCTCATTCCGCTCATTCACGCCGAGCTTCTGCGCGCGCCGCACTGCTGGCGCAAACGACTCTCCCCGCTGTCGCCCGCGGGCGTGGCGGAGGTCGTGACCCGGGCCTTCGGCCCGGACGTGGCGGAGCGGACGGTGGACGACTACTACCGGTACAGCGGCGGGAACCCGCTCGTGCTGCGCGCGCTCATCGAGGAGCAGGGGTCGACGTCGATCCTGCGCCGCGCGGACGGGGAGCCCGCGGCGGCGGAGGCCGTCGGCGAGCTGGAGGCCGGCCAGGTCTCGGCGCTGGCCGTCTTCACCTCGCTGCACCGCGGCGGTGCCGAGACCATGGCGGTGGCCCGGGGTATCGCGCTCCTCGGCGTCGCGGCGTCGGTGGAACTGCTGGCACTCGTCCTGAAGACCGACGTCGACCACGTCGCCGGGCGCGTCATGGCGCTCGAAGAGGCGGGATTGCTGAACGAAGGTCAGTTCCGCCATCCCGGAGTCGCCGAAGCGGTGCTTTCCGACCCGGAATTCACGCAGATCCAAGTGCTCAGGTACGAAGTGGCGAGAGTACTGGAAGCGGAAGGGCACAGCCGGCAAGTTGTTGCCAGGCAACTGGTTGCCTCCAGAGCTGTCACGGAGCCATGGACGGTCGATGTTCTGCGTGAATCCGCCGTGGAGGCGGTGAGTCAGAACGACTGGTCGTTCGCTTCGAAATGTCTGGACCTGGCTCTGCAGGGACAGATGAGTGAGGCGGACAAGGGTCTGCTCATCACGGATCTGCTCCAGGTCCAGTGGAAGCTCAATCCGGCCCGGCTGATCAAGTACTTGCCGGAGTGCTTCCAGCTTCAGCAGACGGGGCACATCCCTGATCTGCGAGTGATCGCCGTGCTCAAGCTGTTCCTCTGGCACGGCCATGTCGACGAGGCCGCCGAAATGGTGCTCGACATAGCGGGCCGGGGTGAAGGGGCCGAAGTCCAGAAGCAGCTGTACGCCTTCCTGGAGTGGGCGCGCATCGGTCATCCGAGACTCCAGAAGCGTGTTCGGGAGGCGAATTGTTCACTTCTTCCGGCGCTCGCGGAATCGGCCGGACATGAACTTCCCCGCCCTGTCGCCGCCCTGCGAAAGGCGTTGTCGGACAGCGACCACGGTGAGGTCGCGGCGATGGTGGAGGACATACTCACGGCGGAACCGGCCGACAGCGACTCGTCGACCTCCGCGCTCCAGGCCCTGCTCTACGCGGACGAACTGGTGCTCGCGGAGAGCTGGTTCGATCGGACGATGCGGGACATGGAGGCGTTCGACTCCATGGGCTCGCGGGGGATCCACTACTCGATCCGGGCGGAGACGGTGCGCAGACGAGGAGACCTCCAGGCGGCGGAGCGGAACGCGGCGACCGCGCTCAGATACATGGCCCCGCGAGCCTGGGGTGTGGCGCTGGGGCTCCCGCTGGGAACGCTGGTGGCCGCCCATGTCGCCCGGGGGAGCCTGGAGAAGGCCCAGGAGTACCTCTCCTGGGTCGTGCCCCGCGGCATGTTCCTCACCGTTTTCGGTCTCAACTACCTGGAGGGGCGCGGACGTTATTTCCTCGCCACCGGTCAGTACGCGGCCGCGCAGCAGGATTTCCTGGAGTGCGGCGAGCTGATGAAGAGCTGGGACCTGGACCTGCCGCCGCTCGTCCCCTGGCGGGTGGGCGCTGCCGAAGCGGCCCTGGCGCAGGGCGACCGGCGCGAGGCCCGGCGGCTCATAGGCAAGCAACTGGAGCAGCCGAGGGCGCAGTCGCCGCGTCTGCGCGGCATGGCGCTACGGGTGTACGCGCCTCTGGTCGGGCGCCATCGCAGGGTGGCGATTCTCCAGGAGGCGGCCGATCTGCTGTCCGGCGCCGACCGGTACCAGCACTTCCTCGCCCTCACCGATCTGAGCCGGGCCCACCAGGGAGCCGGGGACGCGGCCGAGGCGCTTGCCACGAGCCAACGGGCATGGCACGGCGCCGTACGCTGCGGGGCCGAACGTGTGGGCCGGACGCTGTTGCCCGACAGTGCGAGAACCGCTCCGGTGGAACCCGAGGAGCCGCCCGCGGACAGCCAGGACGCGGTCCAGCTCAGCGAGGCCGAACTCCGTGTCGCCAAGCTCGCCGCGGCGGGCGAGACGAACCGGGAGATCTCCGTGAAGCTCTTCATCACGGTGAGCACGGTCGAGCAGCACCTCACCCGCGTCTACCGGAAGTTGCAGGTCTCCGGCCGCGCGGACCTGCGCGACTGCCTCGCCGGCCGGCTGACCTGCGGCTGACGGACGGGAGGACGGGCCGACGGGATCCGGTGGGAGGCCGTCGGCCCGGTCAGACGTCGTAACCGAGACCGGCCCACAGCTCCCGTTCGCCGGGGGACGCGGGCCGGGTCTCCAGCGTGTCCGGATGTCCGGCGGGCGGCCCGCCGCATATCGGTGGAGTCCGGCTCTCCTCCGGCCCGTTCCCGGCCGGGGTCCGGTCCGGTTCCTCGTCCGCGGTCGGCACGGCCATGCCGCCCCACGCGCCCGGGCAGAAACTCAGCCCGAAGATCGCGAACTGCTGGGCGGCCCAGCGGAGGAACGGGAGCATTCCCATGTCTTGAGCCCTTTCGTCGGGCCCGCCGGTTCTCCTTCAGGCACTCGATGCGGTGCCATGCTCGGGCGTGACTCTAAAGCGGGAATTAAGAGGACGCGCCGCTTCCCGCCGATGCCCCCCGGCCGGTCCTCGCGCCCGAACTCGGCGGCGGGCAAAGCCAGTTCGCCGCTTGCCGACGGTGTGACGCACTGGCAGACTCCTCAACAACTGTTGAGCACATGCATCCCATAACTGGGGTTTTCTTCGTCTTGAGGAGTCCTACGGTGCCATCCCCCACAACCGCTCCCGACACCACCGCGCCCCCGCCGGTACCGGCCCCGGACCAGGCCGCCACGCGCCGGATGCTGCTCGGCCCCATGGTCATCGGCCTGTTCCTCGTCCTCGCCTTCGCGGGGCTGATGATCCCGGCGCTCCAGGACCCGAAGCCGCACGACGTGCCCATCGGTGTGGTCGGCCCGGCCGGCACCGGTGACAAGATCGACCAGCAGCTCCAGGCGGCGAGCCCGGACGCGTTCGACGTCACCTCCTACGGTTCCGAGGGCGCCGTCCGGGACGCGCTGATGGACCATGAGATCTACGGCGCCCTGCTGTTCACCGCTCCCCAGCAGCCGCCCACGCTCCTGGTGGCGGGTGCGGCCGGCGACGCGCCCGCGCGGGTCGTGACCGCCGCGTACGAGGAGTTGACCCGCCAGGCCGGCGCCACCGGGAAGATAGAGGACGTGGCACCTCTCCCCGAATCCGACTCACGGGGCGTCAGCGGCCTGCTGCTGAGCATCGCGCTGGTGATCGGAGCCCTCCTCTTCCAGGCGGTCCTCAGCCTGATGGCCGCGCGCCTGCCGGCCCGTAAACGGTTCCTCGCCGGACTCGGCTACGCGGTGATCGCCGGAGGCGTCGGCGCCCTGCTCGCCGGACCCGTTATCGGGGCGTTCGACGGCAGCTTCCCGCAGCTCTTCGGTGTCGCCGTACTCCTCTCCCTGGCTGCCGTCGGTGTCGTCGCCGCCTGCCAGGGCCTGCTCGGTGTGCTCGGCGTGGCCGTGGGCGCGCTCGTGGTGCTGCCGCTCGGCGTCTCCTCCTCGGGAGGGCCGGTGGACTACCACTTCCTCCCCGCCTTCTACTCGACCATCTCCCAGTACATGCCGATGGGCAGTGCCATCACCTCGCTGCGGCGCATCTTCTACTTCGACGGCAACAACGTGATGACTCCGCTGCTGACGCTCGCCGTGTGGGCCGCCGCCGCCTGGATCGTCGCGCTGATCGCGGAGCGCGTACGGCCCTTCCGCCCGGCGGTGCTGGTGGTCCCCGTCTCGCAGCTGCCCCCCGGTTACCTTCCGGACCGCCGGGCCGGGCGGGCGAGTTGACGAAGACCGCCCGGGGCACGGTGCCGGAAGTCCCGCCCACCCGCCGGGAGCTCATCCTCCAGGCTGCCGTCGAACTCTTCGGCCGGCGGGGCTTCCGCGGCACCACGGTCCGTGCCATCGCCGAACAGGCGGGGGTGGACCCGGCCCTGGTGATGCACCACTTCGGCAGCAAGGAGAAGATCTTCACGGTGGTGATCCGGGAGGCGATGCGCACCGACGCGTTCCTCCCGGAACCGGGCGACGCCACCGAGGCCGCCCCCGGACGGAAGCTGCTGCGAGCCTTCCTCGTCCGCTGGGAGGCCTCGGCGGTCAGGCCGTCACCGATGATGGTCGTCTTCCGCTCGGCGATGGAACACCCCGAGGCGTCACGCCTGTTCAGCGAAGTGGCCAGCGGGGAGTTCCTGCTCCCGCTGGCCACCCGGCTGCGCGCCCCCGATCCGCACCTCCGGGCCACGGTGCTCGGGGTCCTGCTGGTCGGACTGGTGACCGGGCGCTACGTGGTCCGCGTCGAGCCGCTGGCGAGCCTGTCACTGGACGCCGTCGTGGATCTGTTCGGACCCCATGTCGACCGGATGATCGGCGACTTGATCACTCCGGAGACGGAGAGCGCCTGACCGGGGACGGTGCGCCGGGCCGCGTCAGGACTTGCGGCCCAGCGTGCCGTTGAGCAGCGACTCCACGACCTTCAGCCGCTGCAGCTTGCCGCTCGGCGTCTTCGGGAGCGATCCGCGGGGCACGATCTCCACCCGGTCGGGCCGCAGACCCGTCTCCTCGGAGACGCTCCGCACGACCGCCTCACGCAGGGCGCCGGCGGCTTCGTCGTCGCCGGCGTGGTGCTTGGACTCGACCACGATGGTCAGCGCCTCCGTGCCCAGCGCGGGGTCCGGGCAGCCCACCGCCGCGACGGCGCCCGGGTGGGTGCCCGCGGCGTTGCTCGCCGCGGTCTCGAAGACGTACGGGTGGTAGTTACGGCCCCCGATGATCACGACGTCCTTGACGCGGCCGGTGACGTAGAGCTGGCCGTCGTCGAGGAATCCCTGGTCGCCGGTGTGCAGCCAGCCGTCGCGCAGGACCTTGTCCGTCTCGTCCTTCTGCTGGTAGTAACCGGACATCAGGGAGGGGCTGCGGAGCAGGATGTCGCCCTGCACCCGGTCGGCCACATCCGTACGGGACTCGTCCACGACCCGTATCTCCGTCCCCAGCACGGGCGTTCCGGACGAGGCCAGCTCCTGGCGGTCGGGGTCGTCCGGACCGGCCTCCACCACCTTGCCGGTGTCGGCCAGGACGTCCCGGCGCACCGTCGTGGTGATCATCGGGTCACCCGGCACGCACATGGTCGCCGCCAGCACGGTCTCGGCCATGCCGTAGCAGGGCATCATGGACGTCGCCCGGTAGCCGTAGGGGCTCAGCCGATCCGCGAACCGGCGCAGCGTGGCCGCGTTGACGACCTCCGCGCCGTTGCCGGCGACCCGCCACGCGCTGAGGTCCAGGCCGGCGAGCTTCGCGTCGGGGATCTTCGTGGCGCACATCTGGTACGCGAAGTTCGGCGCCGAGGTGAAGGTTCCCCGGTAGCGGTGGAGCGCCCGCAGCCACCGTTCGGGCCGCAGCGCGAAGGACAGCGGGGGCATGGAGGCGACGGGGAGGCCGTGGAGGAACGGCGCGAGGTTGCAGCCGATCAGGCCCATGTCGTGATGGAGCGGCAGCCAGGTGACGATCAGTTCGCCCGAGCGGAAGCACCGGTCGCCGATCGACGCGGCGTTGGACATGATGGCCCGGTGCGTCAGAGCCACCCCGCGGCTGTTCCCGGTGGTGCCCGAGGTGAACTGGATCAGGGCCAGGTCGTCCGCGTCCGCCCGTACCGACGTCGGCACATAACCGCCCTCGAAGGGCGGCTCGATGATCTCGACCCCCGCCTCCTGGCACGGACCCGCCACGGCGTCGCGGAAGGACGGTGCGGAGATCACGGCACGCGGCTCGGCCCTGCTGATCAGCAACCGCAGCCGGTCCGACCAGCGCTGACGCCGCATCGTGGACAGCGGGGGCTCCGACACGAAGGGGACGGCGCCGAGCAGGAAGCAGCCGTGCAGGGCAGCGTAGGCGTCCGCGCTGGTGTCGAGACAGATGCCCACCCGGTCACCGGGCCGGACGCCCGCCTCGGCGAGAGTGGTCGCCGCCGCGCCCGCACGCTCGACGAGTTCGGCGGCGGTAAGCCGCACGGTCCGGCCCTCGGACTCCTCGATGTAGCACATCGGCTGGTCCGGGTAGAGCTCCGCGCGCTCCAGCAGGGCGGCGCCGATGGTGGGGGCAGACGTCAGGGCGACGCGCTCCGCCGGCTCGTCGGGCCGGTACTCCGCCCGGTCCTCGTGGACGTCCTCGATCGCTGCGACAGATGTCATGAATTCATCCCTGTGATGTTGCCCGGTGACGTACTCCGCGCGCCGCAGGGTGACGCGGCCGTCCGGAGACAAGGAAAGAAATACTGCCTGGGTGCAGGGCGCGTGAGGTTTCCTCGCGCGGCTCGTGCACGTATTGGCGCCGCTTATCTCGGGGTGACATGCGGCAAGCCTCAACCTTGCGCAAGAGAAAGGTCGCAGTCAAGGAGTTCAACAACACCGGGCGTCAGCTTTAGGGGCGTTTAAGAAAGACGCTAGAGGCTGGCCGGAAACTATGGCCAGTAGTGTCGCCGCGTGCTGTTCGATTCAGCTACCTCGAAGGGTACCCATACTGTGCTCGCTCTAGTCTTTCCCGGTCAGGGTTCGCAGCGTCGAGGTATGGGTGCGCAGCTCTTCGAAGCGTTTCCCGAGCTGGTCGTGCAGGCCGACGAAATCCTGGGATATTCCATCGAAGAGCTTTGCCGTGAGAATCCGGACGGAAAGCTGGAGAAAACCCAGTACACGCAGACGGCGTTGTACGTCGTCAGTGCGCTGAGTTATTTCGAGCACCTTCAATCCTCCGGCGAGATCCCTGACTTCCTGGCCGGACACAGCCTCGGCGAGTACAACGCGCTGCTCGCCGCCGGCGTATTCGACTTTCCCACCGGACTGCGGGTGGTGCAGAAGCGCGGAGAGCTGATGTCGCGCGTGAACGACGGCGGAATGGCCGCCGTCGTGGGCCTCGACGCCGACCGGGTGGCCGAGGTCCTCGCCGCCCCCGGGCTGGAATCCCTGTCCGTCGCCAACTACAACAACCCCGCCCAGATCGTGATCGCCGGACCCCGGGACCGGATCGAGGCCGCCCGGTCGGCGTTCGAGGACGCGGGGGCCGGTCTCTACACCGTCCTGCGGGTCGGCGGCGCCTTCCATTCGCCCCATATGGCCGGAGTCCAGGCGGAGTTCGCCGAGTTCCTGGGCGGCGTCGAACTCGCCGCGCCCACCGTGCCCGTGCTCTCCAACGTGACCGCCCGGCCGCACGGACCCGACGTCGCCGACCTGATGGTCAGCCAGCTCACGCGGCCCGTGCTCTGGACCGACAGCGTGCGCCATCTGATCGGCCTGGGCGTCGAGGACATCCGGCAGATCGGACCGGGGCGCGCCCTCATCGGTCTCGTGCAGGCCACCCAGCGGGACGAGGCCGAGCGCCGCGAGGCGGAGCGGAGCGCGGCCGAGGGCCGGGCGGCGGACACGACCGCCGATCCCGCGCGGCCCACCACCGCACGGCCCACCACCACGCCGACCGCGCCTGCCGCGCCGGCCGAGACCGCAGGGGAGCGGACCCGTACGCTGCGGCTGCGCCGCCCCGCCCGCGACCGCGCCCAGGGCACCGGCCACACCGAGGAACAGCTCACCGCCCTGCTTCTCGCCGATCTGCGGACCATCGTCACCCGCGTGCTGACGGCCGACCCGGGAGCGCTGCGCGCGGAGACCGAACTCAGCGCACTCGGCTTCGACTCCATCAAACTGATCGAGTTCGCCGACCAGCTCCGCGAGGAGTTCGGCGTCGACCTGACGCCGTCGGTGTTCTTCGAGTACTTCACCATCGGCGCGTTCACCGCGCACCTGCTCGCCGAGCACCGCGACACGGTCGTGGCCCGCTACCGGGACAGCGCCGCCGGCGGCGCGGGGGAGACGTCCCCGGCGCCCGCCGAGCCCGGCGGACCTGCCCGGTCCGGCTCCGTACCCGCGCCCCGTGACGGCACCTCCGCCGCGACGCACGGCGCGCCGCCCGCCGCCGGTACCGGATCCGGCGCCGACGCCGTCGCCATCGTCGGGGTGAGCGCCGTCCTGCCCGGCTCCGCGGACCTCGACGAGTTCTGGCGGCACTTGGTCGACGGCACCGAACTGGTGTCGGACACCGCCGCCGACCGCTGGCGGGCCTGGGCCGGACCCGACCGCGCCCCCGGGGCGCGGTCCGCGCTCATCAGGGACTTCGACACCTTCGACTGCCGGTTCTTCGGAATCTCGCCCGGCGAGGCCGAACTGATGGACCCTCACCAGAGGATCTTCCTCCAGACGGTGTGGAAGGCGTTCGAGGACGCGGGACGGCGTCCCACCGAACTCGCCGGCACCCGCACCGGACTGTTCGTGGGGCACGGCTCCATGGACTACGTGGAGGTCCTGTCGCACAGCGCGGCCGGCACCCAGTCGCACACGGCCACCGGACTCGCGCACTCGATCCTCCCCAACCGGATCTCCCACCAGCTCGACCTGCGCGGACCGAGCGAGTCCGTCGACACCGCCTGCTCCTCCTCACTGGTGGCGCTGCACCGCGCCGTGCAGAGCCTGCGCGAGGGCGAGTGCGACCTCGCCGTCGCCGGCGGCGCGAGCATCCTCATGAGCCCCACCCCCTTCGACTCCTTCCAGCAGGCGGGAATGCTCGCCCCGGACGGGCGCTGCAAGACCTTCGACCGCGCCGCGGACGGTTACGTACGCGGTGAGGGCGTCGTCGCCGTCGTACTGAAGTCGCTCGACAAGGCAGTCGCGGACGGCGACCACGTCTACGCCGTCGTGCGCGGCAGCGCCGTCAACCACGGTGGGCGCAGCGCCTCGCTGACCGCGCCCAGCCCGGACGCGCAGGCCGACCTCATCGCCACCGCGTGGCGGCGGTCCGGACTCGACCCGGCCACCGCCGGCTACATCGAGGCCCACGGCACCGGGACCGGCCTCGGCGACCCCATCGAGATCGAGGGTCTCAAGAAGGCGTTCGCCACGCTCTACCAGGACTGGGGCCACACCGGGCGCGCCGAGCCGCACATCGGCCTGGGCTCGGTCAAGACCTCCATCGGCCACCTGGAAGCGGCGGCGGGCCTCGCGGGCGTGGTCAAGATGCTGATGGCGCTGCGCCATGAACGGCTGCCCGCGCTGCGGCACTTCGGCGAACTCAACCCGTTCATCCGCATGGACGACAGCCCGTTCAGGATCGTCGACCGCACGGAGGAGTGGCCGCGTACGACGGACGGTGAAGGGGCGCCGGTGCCACGCCGCTGCGGCGTCAGTTCCTTCGGCTTCGGCGGCACCAACGCCCATGTGGTGCTGGAGGAGTTCATCGCCGCCCCGGCCCCGGACGAGGCGGCGGACCGGGCGGCCGGGCCGTATCTGGTCCCCCTGTCCGCCCGTACCCCCGGCGCACTGCGGGAGTACGCCGAGGCGATGGTGCGCTGGCTGGACGAGCACGCACCCGAGAACGGGGCACCGGCCTTCGACCTGTCCGCGCTGGCCGACACCCTGCAACTCGGCAGGGACGCCATGGACGAGCGCCTGGCCCTCGTGGTCGCCGACGCCGACGATCTGTACGACGGGCTGGTCCGCCATCTGCGCGGCGAGGACGCCGGCACGGCCTGGTACGCGGGCAACGCGGCCGGCGCGGGGGCGCTCTCCGGTGTTCTGCTCAGCGACGAGGAAGGGGCCGCCTATCTCCAGGCCATCCTTGACCGGGGAGCGACGGACAAGCTGGCCCGGCTGTGGGCCGCCGGCGCGGACCTCGACTGGCGGGAGCTGCGCGGCGACCGCCCCGTCCGCCGGACCCCGCTGCCGACCTACCCCTTCGAACGGCGCCGCTGCTGGCCGCAGGACCTCGTACCCCGGCAGCCGGTGACGCCGGCCGCAGTCGCGCCCGTCTCCTTCGCGGGCACGCCCGCCCCGGTGCCCGCCGCCTCCTCCGGCCCGGCCGCCCCGGTGACGGACGAAGAGGTCGGCGCCCACCTCGCCGCCGTGTTCGCCGAGACCCTGAAGTGGCGCCCGGAAGAGGTCGACCCGGGTGTCGCCTTCGACGAGCTCGGACTCAACTCGCTGGTCATCGAGCAGCTCCGGCGTCGCCTGGTGGCCCACTACGGCCCCATCGACAGCACGACGTTCTACGTCTACAAGAACCTCGCCGACCTGACCAGGTACATCGCGGGGAAGGCACGCGCCGAGGGCCTGACACTGCCGCCCACGGCAGGACGAGGGCCGGTCCCCGCCCCGGCCCCGGCCGTCGTTCCCGCGCCCGCCGTCGCGATCGCGCCGACAGCCACCGTCGCGGCCCCCGTCTCCGCCACGGGGGGCACCGGCGGCGGTGACATCGCCATCATCGGCATGAGCGGGCGCTACCCGAAGGCCGCGTCCCTGACCGAGTACTGGAGGAATCTCCTCGACGGACGTGACTGCGTCGGCGAGATCCCCATGGACCGGCCCGGCTACCGGCGCTACGCCGAGCTGGCACGCGAGCGCTACGGCGACAAGTGGTACCGCTGGGGCGGATTCCTCGACGACGTCGACGCGTTCGATCCGCAGTTCTTCCAGATATCACCGCGCGAGGCACGGGCACTCGACCCGCAGGAACGGCTGTTCCTGGAGACCGCGTGGGAGACGCTGGAGGACGCCGGCCACACCAGGAAGAGCCTGGCCGACCCGACCGCGGGCGACGCGCGGGGATCCGTCGGCGTCTTCGCCGGAGTGACCTTCAACAACTACCAGATGTTCGCGGCGAACGATCTGGAGCACGGTCAGTGGCAGCCCATCAGCTCGCAGACCTTCTCGATCGCCAACCGGGTGTCCTACCTGTTCAACCTGGGCGGCCCCAGCCTGACCGTGGACACCGCCTGCTCGTCCTCGCTGTACGCCATCCATCTGGCCGTCGCCGCCATCAGGCGCGGCGAATGCGAGACGGCGCTGGCCGGCGGTGTGAACCTCTCGCTCCACCCCAGCAAGTACATGATGCTCGCCGAGGCCGGTTTCCTGGCCGACGACGGCCGGTGCCGGGCGTTCGGTGACGGCGGCACGGGCTACGTACCCGCCGAGGCCGTGGGCGCGGTCCTGCTCAAACCGCTGGAGCGCGCCCTCGCCGACGGAGACCAGGTGTACGCCGTCATCAAGGGCTCCGCGGTCAACAGCGACGGCCACACCTTCGGCTACAGCGTGCCCAACCCCGTCGCCCAGAGCGAGCTGATCACCGCGGCGCTGGCGGACGCCGGTGTCGCCGCGGAGACGATCAGCTACGTGGAAGCCCACGGCACCGGCACCAGCCTGGGTGACCCCATCGAGATACGCGGCCTCACCGACGCGTTCGCCGCCTCCACCGACGCCCGCCAGTTCTGCGCCATCGGCTCCGTCAAGTCCGGCATCGGGCACGCCGAGGCCGCGGCCGGCATCGCCCAGGTCACCAAGGTGGCGCTTCAGATGCGGCACGGCGAACTGGTGCCCTCCCTGCTGCACTCGGCCTCGACCAACAGCAATCTGGAACTGGAGAGGACACCGTTCAAGGTCCAGCGCGAACGGACCCCCTGGGAGCGGCCCCGCACCTCAAGTCCGGCCGGGGGCGAGCTGGTTCACCCCCGCCGCGCGGGCATCAGCTCCTTCGGCGCGGGCGGCGTCAACGTACACCTGGTGCTGGAAGAGGCACCGGCCGTCGCCGCGGCGCCGGCGCCGGCGCGTGACCTCGTCTTCCCCCTGTCCGCCCGCGAGCCCGAGACGCTGCGCGACCTGGCCGCGCGGATGGCCGACCATCTGCGCGGCCTGCCGGCCGACTCGATCCGGGTGGCCGACATCGCCCACACGCTCCAGAGCGGTCGTGAACCGATGGAGCACCGTGCGGCGTTCGTCGCCGACGACCTCGCCGGGATCCTGAAGGGGCTGGACGAGATCGCTGCGACGACCGGCGGCCCGGCCTCGGTCAGCACGGGGCACTGCGAACCGCGTTCGACCCCGCCGCCCCTGGCGGACGGCGCGTCACCGCGCGAGGTCGCGTCCGCGTGGGTCGCGGGAGCGGCCCCTGACTGGGACGCGTACCTGCGGGGACTGACGCCCCGCCGGGTCTCCCTGCCGACCTACCCCTTCGCCCGCCGCCGGTACTGGATGGCGGACGCCGGACCGACCGCCCAGGCGCCCGTGGCCGCGCCCCCGGCCGTCGCGGCCACGGGAGCCGACGCCCTGCCCGGCGACGCGGGCGAGACCCTGCTGAACCGGCTCGCGAGCCTCCCCGAAGGAGAGCGCAGTCCGGCGCTCGCCTCCTACCTCCAGACCGAACTCGGCCGCCTCCTCGAATTCCCCCCGGACGCCCCGCCGGACCGCCGGCGCGGCTTCTTCGACCTGGGCATGGACTCGGTGATGTCGGTGCGGCTCGGCAACACCCTGGAAGAACTCCTGGGGATCGAGCTGTACACCAGCGTCACCTTCGACTACCCCTGCGTCGACGACCTCACCGGGTTCCTGCTGGAGCAGCTCGACCTCGACACGCCCGAGCCCGCCGCCGAGACCGCCACGCCCACCCGCGTCGAGACCGTGCCCGTCCAGCGCACCGTCCACTACCGGGTGGACTGGGAGCCGGCGGCCGGACCGCCGCGGAACGACGCCCCGCTCACCGGCTCCGTACTGGTCTTCGACCCGGACGGACGGCTCTCCGAACTGGCGCGGGAGCACGCCGGGGACGGCGCGCGGATCGTCACCGTACTCGCCGGCGACACCTACGGCGGTGCGGCCGACTCCTACCGGATCCGGCCGGACCACGACGAGGACTACGCGACACTGCTCGCCGACCTCGGAACCACACCCACGACCGTCATTCACGCCTGGCCGGGCTCCGAGGCCGGTCTCACCTCCGCGTTCCGCCTCACCCAGGCGCTGATGCGCGGCCGCGTGTCGCGCCCGCTGCGGCTGCTGCGCGTCGAGACGTTCAGCGGTGAGCACCCCGACGCGATGGCGGAGGCGTTCGGCGGGTTCGCCCGCTCCGTCCGCCACGAGAACCCGAACCTCGTCTACCAGGCCCTGACTGTCGGCGTCACCGGCGACCCTGCCGAGGACGTCCTGCGCGCCTGCCTCGGCGAACTCGCCTTCGGCGACGGGGCGGAGGCGGAGGTACGGCACGACCGGACCGGGCGCTGGACCCGCCGCCTGCGTGAGCTGGCGCCCGCCACCGGGACGCCCAAGGTCGCCGTACGCGACGGCGGCACCTACGTGATCACCGGCGGCGGTGGCGGCCTCGGCCTCATCTTCGCCGAGCACCTGGCACAGCAGTCCCGGGTACGGCTCCTGCTGCTCGGGCGTTCCGAACTGGACGCCACCCGCCGGGAAGTGCTCGACCGGATCCGGTCCCTGGGATCCGAGGTGGTCTACGCGAGCGTGGACGTCAGCGACGCCGCCGAAGTCACCCGCGTACTGGACGAGACACGAGGACGCTGGGGCCGGCTGCACGGCGTCATCCACTCCGCCGGAGTCCTGCGCGACGCGCTGATACTGAACAAGAGCGCCGGGGAGATCGGCACCGTCCTGTCCGCGAAGGTCGACGGCGCACGGGCCCTCGACGAGGCGACCCGCCTCGACGAACTCGACTTCTTCATGACGTTCTCGTCCCTGGCCGCACTCGCTGGCAACCCCGGCCAGGTGGACTACGCGTTCGCCAGCCGGTTCCTCAACGCCTTCAGTCGCGGCCGCGAGCGGCAGCGCGCACAGGGCGAGCGGTCCGGCGCCAGCATCACCGTCGTATGGCCCTTCTGGCGGGACGGCGGCATGCGCGTCGACGCCGAGACCGGGGGCTTCGTCCGCAGGCGGCTCGGACTGGAACACCTGCCGACGGACGCGGGCGTCGAAGCGTTCGACATCGCCCTGCGCACCGCCGAACCGGAGATCGGTGTGGTGCTCGCCGACCGCGAGAAGCTCGACCGGGTCCTGCGGATCGAACGCCCCGAGGAGAGCCCCGACGACGTCGCCCCCTCCCGCAGCACCGCCGTGGAACTGCTCGACACCTTGGAGGAACTGGGGCTCTGAGAGCCCCGCTGGATCGGGCCGTACCGGCGGGCGACCCCGGACGCCCCCCCCGGGACACGTCCCGGACCCGCCGCCCGGACACGGCCGGCACCGACGAGTACGGCTCCGACCGAGGAGGACACGAGCGATGACCGACGATGTGCTGCTGAGGCGTTCGCTGAACGCCATCCAAGTCCTCCGCGAGCAGATGCGGGAGCTGCGCTCGGCCGCGGAGGAACCCATCGCGCTGGTCGGCATGGGCTGCCGGTTCCCCGGCGGCGCCGACAGCCCCGAGCGGTTCTGGGAACTGCTGCGCGACGGCAGGGACGCCATCACCGACGTACCGCCCGAGCGCTGGTCCGCCGACCGGTTCCACTCCCAGGTCCGCGACGAGCCCGGTACCGCCTACACCCGCAAGGGCGGCTTCCTCACCGAGGACGTACACGCCTTCGACGGGCCGTTCTTCGGCATCACGGACGCCGAGGCACGCGAGATGGACCCCCAGCAGCGCCTCCTCCTGGAGACGAGCTGGGAGGCGCTGGAGAGCGGCGGTCTGCTCTCCGACGACCTCACCGGAGAACGGATCGGCGTGTTCGTCGGTGTCTCCGGCTCCGAGAGCTCCCTGCTGAACCGCCCGCTCGACGACACCGGCCCGTACACCGCGACCGGTGTCGCACCGAGCATCACCGCCGGCCGCATCGCCTACGCCCTCGGGCTCCGGGGCCCCGCGCTGGCCGTCGACACCGCCTGCTCCTCGTCCCTGGTGGCGATCCATCTGGCGGTCGAGAGCCTGCGCAGGGGCGAGTGCACCGCCGCCGTCGCGGGCGGTGCCAGCGCCATGATGTCGCCGGACGTCTTCGTCGCCCTCTGCCGTATGGAGGCCCTGGCCGCCGACGGCCGCTGCAAGGTGTTCGACGCCGAGGCGGACGGCTACGTCCGCTCCGAGGGCGTCGGCATGGTCGCCCTGATGCGGGCCTCCGACGCCGCCGCGGCGCGCGCTCCCGTCCTCGCCCTGATCGCGGGATCCGCCGTGAACCACGACGGGCACACCGCCGGTCTCACCGTCCCCAACGGACGGGCCCAGCGCGAACTCATCACCGCCGCGCTCGCCGCCGCCCGCACCCGCCCGGACGAGGTCGACTACCTGGAGGCGCACGGCACGGGCACCCCGCTCGGCGACCCCATCGAGGTCCGCGCCGCCGCCGAGGTGTTCTGCGCCGACCGGGACCCCGCCACCCCCCTTCTCATCGGCGCGGTGAAATCCAACGTGGGCCACCTGGAGGCCGCCGCGGGAGTCGCCGGTCTGATCAAGACCGTTCTGGCGCTCCGGCACGGCGAGGTGCCGGGCAATCTGCACCTGAACCAGCTCAATCCGCGGCTGCGCGCCGACCGGCTGCCGGTGGACTTCTGCGACTCCGCCCGCCCCTGGCCCGCCTCCGCCGGCCGGCCGCGCGTCGCGGGAGTCAGCGCCTTCGGATTCAACGGCACCAACGCACACCTCGTGGTACGGGAGGCCCCCGCCGCCCGCCCGCGCGAGACGGCCACCGACGACCGCCCGGCGCATCTGCTCGCACTCTCCGCCCGCGACCCGCGCGGACTGCGGGAGTCGGCGCTCCGCCTCGCCCACTGGCTCACCGAACACCCGGACGCCTCGCTGGCCGACGTCTGCCACACCGTCAGCGCCCGCCGTCCCGCGTTCCCGTACCGGACCGCCCTCGTCGCACGGACGGGCGACGACCTCGTGGACCGGCTGCGCGCCGTCGCCGGCGAGACGGCCGACCCGCCCGAGCAGACGACCGGCCCGGTCGCGTTCCTGCTCAACGCCACCGGGGACCGCGCGTGGCGGTCCGCGGCCCGCCTGTACGCCACCTACCCCGCGTTCCGCGACCACTTCGACCGGTGCGACACGCTGCTGCGGCCCACCGCCGGTGAGCCGATCGCCGCCAGGCTGGCCCAAGGACCCTCCGGTTCACCGCTGTTCAGGGACACCGTCGCCCTCGCGTACCAGATCGCGCTCGTCCGCGCGCTCGACGGCTGGCGCGTGAAGGCCGGCGCCGTCGCCGGCTCGGGGCCGGGTGAACTCGCCGCCGCCTGCCTCGCGGGAGTCCTCGACACCGCGACCGCCGGGCGACTGCTCGCGGCGCGGCACACGGACGCGACCCCGCCGCCGCTCACCGAGGCACGCGGTCCGCGCCTGCGGCTGCTCCACGGCCCGCGCGCCGACGCTGTCACCGCCGAGCGGGCGGCCGACCCCCTGTTCTGGGCACAGGAGAGCGAGGGAACCACGGCGCGCGCGCTGACGGCGGCGCTCGCCGACCACGGGTACGGCACGCTGGTCTCCCTCGGCGGCGCCGGCGCCGGGGAAGAAGCCACGCACCACGGCAACGCCGCCGCCCCCGTCCACTGGGCAGTCCCCGGCGACGACGTGTGGGAGGAACTGCTGACGGGCGCCGCCGGCCGCTATCTGGCCGGAGCTGACGTGGACTGGTCCGGTCTCGACCTCGGCCAGGACCGGGCGCGGCTCACCCTGCCCACGTACCCCTTCCAGCGCCGCTCCTACGGACCCCTGGGCACGGCCGCGCCCCCACCCGCACGCGACCCCGGAAGCGGCCGGCCGACCGGTGAACTCGCCCTTCGTACGGTGCCCTCACCACTCGACCAGCGCCAGTTCGACACCGTCGTCAGCCGCGCCCTGCTGCCCGAACTCGCCGATACGGCGGGCGTACTGCACGTCGGCTACTACCAGGAGATGCTCGCCGCCGCGACCTCCGCGGACGGCGCCGGAGACGGCTTCCACGTGCGGGACGTCAACTTCCACCACGCGCTGCGGCTGTCGGGCCGTCAGGAGCGCACCGTTCAGCTCGTCGTGGAACCCTCGGACGACAAGGGCTGGGCCGACTTCGCCTTCTACAGCCGCCCCACGGCGGGCACCGAGTGGGACCGCCATGTGCGCGGCAGCCTGCGACCGGGCCCGGCCGACCGGACCGAGGAGGAGTCGGCGCCCCTGACCCCGGCGGAGCGCGAGCGGATACGCGCGCGCTGCACCGAGCCGGTCGGCGGCGAGGAGTTCTACAAGCTGATGCGGGACCGGGGCGTGGCCCTCGGCCCCTCCGTCGAATGGGTCGAGGAGGCGTGGACAGGCGACGGCGAGGTGCTCGCCAGGCTGCGGCCCGCCGGCGAGGCCACCGTGCCCGCCGGCCGCCCCGGCCGCGCCCTGCCCGCCCACCCGGGAGTGCTGGACGCCTGCGTACAGCTCTACGCCCTGGCCGCCGGACAGGCCCTCGCCGACGACGACCTGTTCATCACCGCCCGTCTGGGCGAGGCCGACGCCGTGAGCGCTCCGGTCGGCGGGCCGCTCTGGTGCCATGTGCGGCTGAGGTCCGCGGTGGGACAACGGCTCGTCGGCGACCACCTGCTCTGCGACGACCGGGGCCGGATCGTCGCCTCCGGCCGCGACACCGAGATCCAGGTGATCAGCCCGCAGGAGAGCCTCAGCCTGCTGGCCGCGACCGACGGCGGGCAGAGCGGCGACCACCCCGGCGAGATCCTCGCCCACTACCGGGCCGTCGCCGCCGCCGACCGCCCCGGGGTGCTGACGGACTTCCTCGCCGAGACGGCCGCGGGCCTGCTGCGGCAGCCCGCCGACGAGATTCCGGCCGGCCGCCCCCTCTCCGAGCTGGGCCTGGAGTCACTGGCGGCCATGGAACTGCGCAAGCGGATCCGCACCGGCACCGGCGTCGATCTGCCGGTCGAACTCCTCGTCGACGGCCCGTCGCTGGACGAACTCGCCCAGCACATCGCCTCGGAGATCGAGACGGACGACGAACCAGAGGCCACCCGGTCCGCACCACGCGCCTACGACCTGGACAGCGCCCGCTGGCTCGGCACCGCCGTACGGGAGACCTCGAAGCTCAGGCTGTTCTGCCTGCCCTACGGCGGTCGCGGCGCGTCCCTGTACCGCGACTGGCCGCGCGAGCTCGACGGCGGCGTCGAGATCTGCCCGGTCCAGCTGCCGGGCCGCGAGGAGCGCGCGGACGAACTGGGAATCGTCAACGTGGACGAGGCGGTCGAGAGCATCGCGCAGGTCCTCAAACCGTATCTGGACCGCCCCTTCGCCTTCTACGGCCACAGCATGGGCGGCCTCCTCGCCTACCGGCTGGCGCACCGCCTCGGCGGGGAGTACGGCCCACTGCTGCGCCATCTGTTCGTCGGCGCGTTCAGCGCGCCCACCGGGGCCGTCAATCCGCTGGACGACCGCATCCTGGCCGTGATGCGGTCCCTCGGGTTCCCGGGCATGCCCGCCCAGCAGGACCTGCTGCGGCTGCGGCGCGAGCGGCCCGGGGAGTACGAGCGGGCCCTGCGCCGGGAGTTCGACGACCGGGTGGCGGCCAAACTGGACGCGTCGACCAGCGGCTGCGGCTACGGAGACCTGCGGATCGTGCAGAGCTACCGGCACGATCCGGCCGAAACGCCACTGGCGACCGGGGTGACCGCCTTCCACGGAGCAGGCGACCCGGTGGTGCCGGAGAACGACATGCGAGCCTGGGAGGGCCTGACCAGCGGCCCCTTCGAACTGCGGGTCGTACCGGGCGACCACTTCTTCCTGCACACCGACCAGAGCGGCCCCCGGCTGCTGGAAGCCTTCTCCGAAACCCTGCGCTGACGGCACGCCGGCCCACCCACGACAGAAGGAAAGAACAGCCATGGCAGCAGTTCCCGCGGCGACCAGCCCGTGGATCATACGGTTCCACCCGGTCCCGGAACCCCGCGTCAGGCTGGTGTGCTTCCCGCACGCCGGGGGATCGGCGTCGTACTACTTCCCGGTCTCGCGCGTGCTGTCGTCCGCCGCCGAGGTACTGGTCCTTCAGTACCCCGGCCGGCAGGACCGCCGCGACACCCCGTTCATCGACAACATCACGGAACTCGCCGACGCCGTCACGCCCGAGCTGCGCGGCGGGCCGGACGTCCCGACCGCGCTCTTCGGACACAGCATGGGCGCCACCCTCGCCTTCGAGGTCGCGCGGCGGCTGGAGCGGCACGGCGAGAAACCACTCGCGCTGTTCGCGTCCGGCCGGCGGGCCCCGGCGGAGGTGAAGGACGAGGGACTGCACAAGTCGAGCGACGCCGAACTCATCGACCACGTGGCCCGGTTGAGCGGAACGGGCATGGAGGTGCTGCGCGACCCGGACATCGTGCGCATGGTGCTGCCCGTCCTGCGCAGCGACTACCGGGCGGCGGAGACCTACCGCTACCAGCCGGGCGAGAAACTGACCTGCCCCGTCTACGCGCTGACCGGCGACAACGACCCGCAGGTCAGCACGGACGAGGCGGACGCCTGGACGCACTACACCGACGGACCGTTCGAGAAGAAGGTTTTCGACGGCGGCCACTTCTTCTTCACCACGGGGCCCGAGAAGCCACTGGCGTACGTCGCCGAGCGCCTCACGGCACTGACGTCCGGCACCGCCTGACAGTGGACCCGCGGCCCGGCGGCGGTCCCGCCGGCGCGCACCGGCGCGGACGGGACCGCCGCCGGGCTACGGCGCGTCGACGGAGATCACCTGCGCCGGGCAGTTGCGGACCGCCGTGCGCACCTCGTCGTACTGGTCCTCGGCCGGATCGTGCCGCAGTACCACGACCACACCGTCCCGCTCGTCCTGGTCGAAGACCTCCGGTGCGCTGAACACGCACATGCCCGAGGCCACGCACCGCTCCGCGTCCACCGTCACCCGTATCGTCATCGGCCCTCCCCGGCGGGCAGGACGGCGTCCCACTCCACGGCGAGCGCCGCCGGGCCGACCACCGGCGTGCCCGTCTTGAACGGCACGTCGGCGAGGTCCACCGCCAGGCGCAGCGAGGGGATCCGCCGTGTCAGGGTCTCCAGCACCACACTCATCTCCAGACGGGCCGTCTGCTGTCCGACGCACTGGTGCGGCCCGTACCCGAAGCCCAGATGCCCCTCGGGCCGCCGCCCGACGTCCAGCCGCTCCGGGTCCTCGAAGACGGCCGGGTCACGGTCGGCGGTCTGCACGGCGAGGACGACGTAGTCGCCCTTGGCCAGCGGATGGCCACCGATCTCCGTGTCCCGGGTGACTTCACGGGTGAGGCCGGCGGCGCCCCCGAAGTAGCGGGCGAACTCCTCGACCGCGGCCGGGATCAGGGAGGGATCGGCCCGCAGCCGCTCCCACTCGCGGGACTGCCCGGACCGACCGGAGTGCCCGGACCGACCGGAGTCCCGGGAGTCGACCAGCAGCGCCAGCAGGCCGTGCGTCATCGTCGTCGCCGTCGTGTCGAAGCCGCTGATCAGCAACCCGGCGCTCATCATGACCAGTTCGGTGTCGGAGAACGGCTCCGCCGACGCGGCGCTGCGTCCGATCATCCGGCTGATCGCGTCGTCACCGGGGTTCTTCCGCCGGTCCTGGACCAGCCCGTGCACATACCGGAAGAGCGGCTCCGTACTCGCCCTGATGCCCTTCTCGCTGGTGGCGGACCCGAACATCGCCGCCGCCGCGTCGTGGAACAGCCCCCGGTCGGAGTACGGCACACCGAGCAGGCCCCCGATGGTGGCCGTGGTGACCGGCACCGCGAAGTCGCCGTAGAACTCGGCCGACCGGCCGGCCGCCGCCAGCGCGTCGATCCGTTCGTCGACGATCTGCCCTACGACCGGGCGCAGTTCCAGCAGCCGTCTCGGCATACCGATCTCCGGTCCGAGGTGGTGCCGGAAGCGCTGGTACGCCGGCCCGTCCATCCGGGTGAACTCACCCTCGGCCACCGGGCGGTCGGGGTTCATATGGGCCAGGACGTGCGCCGCCTGACCGGGGCGGCTGCTGAACCGCTCCGAGTCGCCCAGCACCTCACGGACGTCGGCGTAGCGCGTGATCAGCCAGGCGGTGATGCCGGTCGGGCACTTGACCCGGGTCACCGGGGCGGTGTCCCGCAGTCTCGTCATCTCCGGCGCCGGCCCGAAGGGGCATTCGTCCAGCCGGGGGGTCGGCAGCGCGGGGAGTTCTTCGGTCGGTCGTGACATGGAGACTCTCTCCTAGAAGCGGTCGCGCAGCTCGCGGCGGAGGATCTTTCCCGCGGCGTTGCGCGGCAGCGAGTCCACGAAGGTGTAAGCCGTGGGGATCTTGTAAGGGGCCAGCAGTTCCCGCAGGAACAGCATCAGTTCACGGGCGGTGAGCCGTTCACCCGCTCGCACCACGACACAGGCCCGCACGGCCTCGCCGCGTACCTCGTCGGGCGTCGCGACCACCGCGGCCTCGGCGACCGCGGGGTGCTTGCTGAGCGCGTTCTCGACCTCGGCCGGGTAGACGTTCTCGCCCGCGACGAGGATGACGTCCTTGATGCGGTCGTGGAGGTAGACGTAGCCGTCCTCGTCGACATGGCCGGCGTCGCCGGTGTTCAGCCACCCGTCGGCCAGGGCGAGTTCCGTCTCCTCGGGCCGCTGCCAGTAACCGGTCATGACCGCCGGGGTGTCGATGCGGATCTCTCCGACCCGCCCCGGAGGCAGCGGGTCCCCGGACCGGTCGACGGCCTGCACGGCGACCCCCGGGTAGGGGCGGCCCACCGCCTTGAGGCGCGGATTTCCCGGCACGTGGTCGGCCGGAGGGAGACAGACCGCGGAGGCACAGGTCTCGGTGAGACCGTAGATCTGCGCGAACTCGCAGCCCATCACGGACAGGCACTGTTCGAGCAGCGGTTCGGGGATCGGCGCGCCACCGTAGACGACCTTCCGCAGACCCGCGAAGTCCGCGGGCCCCGCCCCGGGTTCGGACAGCAGGATCCGCAGCATGGACGGCACCATCAGCGTGGTGGTGATCCCGCCGTTCGCGAGCAGCGCGAGAGTGCGTCCGGCGTCGAACCCCTGGGCCACGACGTGCGTGGCTCCCGCCCGGAAACCCTGCATGAACCACCAGGGACCACCGATGTGGTGACCGGGCAGCACCTGCAGGAGGCGGTCGTCCTCCCGCCAGTCGATCCAGTCGAGCTTGTGTCTGGCCAGCAGGTCGTTGATCGCCCAGAAGGTGTGCTGGCCGAGCACCACGCCCTTGGGCCTGCCGGTGGTGCCGCTGGTGTACATCTGGGTGAGCGGTCGCCTGGCGCCCGCGGAGGTGGCGGGCGCGGTCTCCGGCCGGCCGGCCTTCCAGCGGAGGAATCCGCCGGGCCCCGCCACGCCGTCGTCGAGCACCAGCACCGTACGCGGCGCGCCGGACGCCAGGCCCTCGATCACCGGCCCGATCACCGGCAGCTTGTCCTCCTCGGTGACGAGGAGTTCGGCTCCCGAGTCGCGCAGCACATGCTCGATCTCACCCGGTGTCAGCCGGGGATCCACCGGGACCAGGACGGTACCGGCGGCGGCGCAGGCCAGCAGGAGGTCGTAGTAGTGCTCGGTGTCCCCGGCCAGATACGCCACCCGGCTGCCGGGGAGGAGGCCCTCGGCGAGCAGCGCGTGCGCCGTCCGGTTGCTGCGGTGGTACAGCTCCAGGAACGTCACCTCTCTGCCCGCGCACTCGACCGCGACCCGGTCGGGGCGCGTCTCGGCGTGGTGGGCCGCGGTCGCGGTGACGGTGGGGAACCGTGGCACCGGCGTCCGTTCGGCGGTCGGAGCGTTCATCGCGTTTCCTCCGGTGCGGTCAGCCGCTGCTCGATGAACTCGGTGAGCAGCGCCACGGACGGGTGGTCGAAGACGCTCGACGTGGACAGCGGGACGCGGAACTGGAGTTCCAGCCGGTTCTTCAGTTCGACCGCGGCCAGGGAGTCCAGGCCCACCTCGAAGAACCGCGCGTCGGGCGGCACGTCGTCGGCGCCGTCGAAGTGCAGCAGATCGGCGATGGCACCCCGCAGCGTCTCGGAGACCGCCTCCAGCCGCTCACCGCGCGGCAGGGACAGCAGGACCTGTGGGTCGACATGGACGGTGACCTCCGCGGTGCGGCGTCCGACCTGGAGGTAGAGGGCGTTCGCCTGCGGCCGGGTCGCGGAGTACCGGTCCCAGTCGACCTCGGCGATGGTGATCTGGGCCGCGGGCCGGTCCAGGACACGGAAGAGGGCGCGGATGCCGACGGTGGGCCCGAAGAACGAGAAGCCCTGGTTCTCCACGTTCGCGATGTGCCGCTGTTCCATCCCGCTGGCCAGCCCGACGTCGCCCCAGGCACCCCAGTTGACGCTCAGCGCGGGCAGCCCGGCGGTGCCGCGGAGGCACATCAGCGTGTCCAGGAAGCTGTTCCCGGCCGCGTAGTTCGCCTGTCCCCGCGAGCCCACGAGCGAGGCCACGGACGAGTAGCCGACGAAGAACCGCAGAGACGGGAAGTGCTCGGTGGCCCGGTGCAGAAGCCAGCTCCCGTACACCTTGGACCGGAAGACGGTGTCGATGCTCTCCCATGTCTGTGCCGTGACCGGGGCGTCGGCGAGCACGCCCGCCGCGTGGACGACACCGCCGAGGGGACGTGGGAGTTCGCCGAGGGCCGCCGCGATCCGCCGGACGTCGTCCGGGTCCCCGACGTCCCCGGTGAGGGTGGTGATCTCGGTGCCGGGCCCGAGGCGTGCCAGGAGCGCCTCCAGTACGCCGGGCGCCGGAGTCCGCCGCCCCACGAGCGCCAGATGGCGGGCTCCCAGGTGCACGAGGCGCTCCGCGAGGACACCGCCGAGCGCGCCGAAGCCTCCGGTGATCAGATACGTCTCGTCGGGCCGGATGCCGGTGGCGGCCGTCTTCTCGGGGGCGGGTTCGCCGAATCCGATGACGACCTTGCCGATGTTGGCGCCCCTGCTGAGCACGCTGAAGGCTTCCTCGACCTCGTCGAGGGTGTACGCGGTGGTGGGGATGGGCGCCAGCTCCCGGCTCTCCACCTTCTCCATCACACCGCCGAGCACATCGCGGGCCAACTGCTGGGCCTGGGCGGGATCGTAGATGCCGAAATCGACCGTGTGGTAGGTCACGTCGGGCCGCTTGCCGCGCATCTCCTGCTCGGTCCACGCGCTCATCGTGCCGAGTTCGACGAACCGGCCGCCCTCCGCCAGCGCCCGGACGCTCTCCTCGATGAACTCCTGGGCGAGGCTGTTGAGGACGATGTCGACGCCCGCGCCGCCGGTCGCCGCGAGGATGTCGTCGGCGAACCGCGGGGTGCGGGAGCTGGCCAGCCAGGTGACGCCCTGGGAGCGCAGCAGCGGCCACTTGTGCGGGCTGGCCGTGGCGAAGATCTCCGCTCCCGCCAGCTTGGCGAGCTGGACGGCGGCCTGGCCGACTCCGCCCGCGGCGGCATGGATCAGGACCCGGTCACCGGGCTTGATCCCGGCGAGGTGGTGCAGCCCGTGATGGGCGGTGAGGAACGCGGTGGGCAGGGCCGCGGCCTCGGCGTACGACAGGTGCGCCGGTTTGCGGGCCGCCATCGCGGACGCACAGGTCACCCGCTGCCTGAGACAGCCCGGATGGGCGAGGACGACGGCGTCACCCACGGAGAACTCCGCGTCCGGTCCTGCCGCGGTCACCACTCCGGCGCACTCCAGCCCGAGCGGCAGCGCCGTGTCGTCCAGGCCGGACGCTCTCGCGTGCTCCCGGTGCAGACCGAGCACGTTGAGGACGTCCTTGAAGTTGAGACCCGCGGCGTGCACCCGCACCTGGATCTCGTCACCCTCGGGAGCGGGCGTCTCCTGGAGCGGTACGGGGACGATGCCGTCGAGCCGGCCGTACTCCTTGACGGTCAGTTCGACGTCCGTACGCGGACCGCCCGCCTCGGCGTACACCCGCCGCACATGGCGGAGCCCGGAGCGGTAGGCGAGCTGGTACTCGGAGGAGTCGGGGGCCGACCACTCGGCAAGCAGCGGGCGCACGTCGCGACCGTCACCGGGAAGGTCCACCAGCGTCACCCGGTACGCCGGGTACTCCGTCCACATGACCTGGCCGAAGCCCCACAGCGTCGCCGCGGCCGGCGGTGTGCGGGTGTCCCACGCGGTGTCGCCGGGCACCCACTGAGCCCCCTCGGTGACGAGCCAGAGCCGCTGACCGCCGCCGAAGCCCGCCGCGTCGAGGCCGTCCCGCAGAGCGAGCAGGTCGCGGAAGTTGTGTTCGCACTCGGCCCGCAGTCCGGCCGCGTCCGGATCTCCGCCCTCGGGCGCGGAGCCGGTACCGCGCCAGAACCAGCACACGTCGGTGGGCCGGCCCGCCAGCAGCGCCACCGCCTCCGCCGCGTCGGCCGCGACCGTCAGTTCGGTCTCCTGCCCGGCGGCTTCGGTGAGTTCGCCGAGGCTCCGCGGTCCGGCGCCGACGAGCAGGACGCGACGCGGCTCCCGGTTCTCCGTACGCAGGGACCGCTTCACCCAGCGCACCTCGGAGTACATCCGCTCCCGGTCGGGTGCCGCGTTCGCCACCCGGCGCAGGGCCAGGCCCTCCAGTACGAAAACGGTGCGGTCGCCGTCCAGTATCAGGAGATCCGCGCGCGGCAGGTCGTCCGGATCGACGACGGGGGCGCGGCGCAGCACGCTGCGCAGGGTGGCGCCGCGCGGCTTCCTCAGCAGACGGCAGCGGCGGAAGCCGACGGGCATGGCGACCGCGTCACCCTCGCGCGAGAGCGCGGCGAGCGTCTGGAACGCGCAGTCCAGTACGGCGGGCGGCAGCAGCTCGGCGGGGGCGGCGGAGACGCCGTGCAGCCGGCCCACCACGAGATCGTCGCCGTGGAGTCCGACGTGTTCCAGGCCCCGGAACCCCGGGCCGTAGTCGACGCCCAGCTCGGCGAATTCCGCGTACAGGTCGTCGGACCGGTGCTCGGCCCGCGGTGTGCCGGCGGTGTCGGACGCCTCCCGGAGAGCGCGCTCCGTCGCGTCGAGCGCCTCGCCGCCTCCGGCGGACCCGTCGGTCGCGATGGTGGCGGTGACATGGCGCCTCTCCAGCGCGGGCCGGTCCCCGGGCTCGGCCCCGACCAGAGAGACGATGTCGACCCCGGCCGTCCCGTCCTGCCGTGCGTACAGCCGGGTACGGACCTCGACGGTCCCGGTCTCTTCGAGGAACAGCGCCTCATGGATGGTCACGCCGGTCAGGGGCAGGCCGCTCTCGCCGTAGACGGCGTCCTGGAGGGCCAGCAGGATCTCCAGATAGCCGGCCCCCGGGAAGACGACCTTGCCCATCACCTTGTGGTCGGCCAGGTATCCGGGCTGCCCGGCTCCCAGCCGGGCGCTGAACTCGACGGTACCGGCGGCACGTTGCTCGTCGGTCGTGATCTCCCGCCCCAGCAGGGGGTGCGTGTCGCCGCCGGTCCGCTGTGGCGCGGCGGCCTCGGGGAGCCAGTGCCGGCGGCGGTCGAACGCGTAGGTGGGCAGCGTGATCGCGCGGCGGGGCCGGCCGTGGTGGGCCGCCCAGTCGACCGGCGCTCCGCTGACGTAGAGCTGGGCGAGGGACTGGCGTACGACGGTGCCGTCGGTGTCCTCGGGATGCAGGCTGCTCAGCCAGAGGTGTTCGTCGGCGGGCAGACACTGTTTGCCCATGCCGATCAGCTCGGTGGCCGGACCGATCTCGACGAACGCGTGCCGCCCCCGGGCCGCGACGGCGCGGACGCCGTCGGCGAACATCACCGGTTCGCTGAGGTGACGGGCCCAGAAGTCGGCGGAGGCGAGTTCGCCGGGTGCGGCGACCGCACCCGTCAGGTTGGACACCAGGGTGAAGCGCGGCTCGTGGAAGGTGAGCCCGGCGACGACCTCGCGAAGCCGCTCGGCCGCCTCGGCCATCAGCGGGGAGTGCGAGGCGCAGGAGACCGCGAGCCGCTTCGTCCGGATCCCGCGCGCCGTGAGGACCTCCATGACCCGGGCGAGGGACTCCTCGCCGCCCGAGATCACGATCTGCGTCGTGCCGTTGACGGCGGCGAGCGAGAGGTCGGGGCGTTCGGCGAGCAGGGGGGCGACCTCGTCGGTGGTGGCCTCGACGGCGGCCATGGCGCCCGGCGGTGACTCGTGCATCAGCTCGCCGCGCGCCGCCATCAGGGTGACGGCGTCCTCCAGGCTGAACACACCGGCGACGGTGGCGGCCACGATCTCGCCGATGCTGTGTCCCGAGACGACGGACGGGGTGACGCCCCACGACATCCACAGCTCCGCGACCGCGTACTCCAGCGAGAACAGGGCCGGCTGCATGTAGCGGATCTCGTGGATGAGTCCGGCGTCCTCGGCGTCACCGAGGATCATGTCCCGCAGGGACCTGCCCAGATGCGGGGAGAACAGCCGGTCGCAGGTGTCCAGACGGTCCCGGAACACCTCGAACCGTTCGTACAGCGGGCGTCCCATGCCCACGTACTGCGAACCGCCGCCGGAGAAGAGGAAGGCGACCTTCGCGGTGTCCGGGTTCCTTCCGGTCCTGGCGGCCCGGGTCCGGCTGCGGTCGAGCAGCCGGGCGACATCCTCCTGGTCGCGCACCACTCCCGCGACGCGCAGCGGGAAGTGGGCCCGCCCGACGCAGACACCGGCGCACAGCTCGTCGACAGCCAACTCCGGCCGGTCGGTGAGCAGTTCCTGGTAGCGCTGGATCTGTCCCCGGAGCGCCGGGGCGGTCTTCGCCGACAGCGCGAAGACATACGGGCCTGGCGGCACCTCGCGTCCGTCGTCCGTTTCGAGTGGCTGCTCGGGCGCCTCCTCCAGGACGACGGAGGCGATGGTGCCGGCGAAGCCGAAGGAGTTGACCACGCCCCGCCGGGTCGCCGCCTTCCAGGGCCGCAGCGTTGTCGGCACGGTCACCGGGGCCGTGTCCCACGGGATCCGCCGGGAGGGGGTGGTGAAGTTCAGATGCGGGAAGATGGCGGCTTCGCGCAGCTGGAGCGCGGTCTTGACGAGCCCGCCGATTCCGGCGGCGGCCTCCATGTGCCCGAGATTGGTCTTCAGCGAGGCGACGGTCACGGGGGCGTCGGGGGAGTGCGAGTCACCGAACACGGAGCTGATGGCGCCCATTTCGATGGGGTCGCCCAGCGAGGTGCCCGTGCCGTGCGCCTCGACGTAGGAGATGTCGGACGGGGCGAGCCCGGCGCCGGCGATCGCCCTGCGCATGACGCCTTCCTGCGCGGCTCCGTTGGGCACCATCAGCGCGCTGCTCTCACCGTCCTGGCCGACGGCGGAGCCCCGGATGACGGCGTAGACGCGGTCGCCGTCCCGCTGGGCGTCGGAGAGCCGCTTCAGGACGATCATCGCCCCGCCCTCGCTGCGGCAGTAGCCGTCGGCGGAGTCGTCGAACGTCTTGCAGACGCCGTCGGGGGCGAGCATCTTCGACTGCGAGGCGATGATGTGCCCGCGCGGGCTGTGGATGGTGTTGACGCCTCCGGCCAGCGCGATGCCGCACTCACCCGAGCGCAGTGCCCGCGCCGCGAGGTGGACGGAGACCAGCGAGGCCGAACAGGCGGTGTCCACGGTGATGCTGGGACCACGCCACCCGAGGAAGTAGGAGACGCGGCCGGAGACCGCGCTGTGCGCCATGCCGGTGCCGATGTAGCCGTTCAGTTCCGACACGGGCAGCGCCATCATCTCGGCGGCGTAGTCCATGTTGCTGACGGCGACATAGACGGCGCCGTCACCGTGGCGCAGCCCGGTGGGGTCGATGCCCGCGTCCTCCAGGGCCTCCCAGGCGACCTCCAGCGCGAGGCGCTGCTGGGGGTCGATGTAGTCGGCCTCCTTCGGCGAGATGTTGTAGAACTTCGCGTCGAAGTGGTCCGGCCTGTCGAGGAATCCGCCCTGTGCGCACCGCATGGTGCCCTTGGCCTCGGGGTCGTCGGACGTCAGGCCCTCGGGGTCCCAGCGGTCGGTGGGGATCGGGCCCAGACCGGAGCGTCCCGCACGCAGGAACTCGGTGAGCCCGTCCGGTGTGTCGTTGGCGCCGGGCAGCCGCAGGCCGATACCGACAAGGGCGACGGGCTCGTCGTACGTGGTGGGCAAGGCTCCTACTTCCGGTCGGCCGGTCGGCCTGGAGGGCCGGGGCCGGCTGAGTGGGCTGCTGACGGGAGTACGGGGTCAGGCCGGGGCCGCGACGGTCGGGCGGGGGTTCTTGAGGGCGAGGCGCACCGTGCCGTGGCAGGCGGTCTTCTCGTCCTCGCCGTACCGGCAGGTGGTGCTCAGGATCAGCAACTGGCCGTTCCCGCCGTCGCGTTGCACGACATCGACGATGTCGAGCTCACCCCAGAAGTGCCGGCCACGCATCGCGCGGCGGAACGTGCTGCGGAAGTCCACGATGAACATGTCGGGGAGCTGCCGCGTCCAGTAGTCCTCCATGGACCAGCCGTCGAAGGCGCGGATCAGCCGCTCCTTGACCGCTTTCGCCATGATGAAATAGATCATCTGGTTGAAACAGAGATTGAACTCGACCGCGTTGAAGTGGCCGGTGTCGTCGATGTAGCAGGACTCCGGGATGTGGAACCGGCCGCGCACGCCGACCTGCCCGCCCTGGTCCGCAGGGTCGCCCTTGGCCGTCACGACGGTCGATGTCAGATACCGGCAGTGGGGCTTGTACACCCGCAGGGCCCGCTCCAGCAGGTCCTCGTCATGACCGAACTGCACGCCGCCCCCCTCAGCCGATGCCGGGATAGAAGTCGTGTTCGTCGTGCACGGTCACCCGGAAGGAGACGGTCGGCTCCGGGTTCACCGTGTGCAGGGCCCGGTGGACCAGGCTGCGGTTGTCCCACAGGAGCATGTCGCCCTTCTCGAACGTCTGGAGATGGATGTTCTCGTGGCGGAACGTGGTGTCGGCCTGCCCGCAGGCCTCGAACAGCTCGTCCAGCAGGCCCTGCCTCAGTTCCCCGCCGGCGGCGTCCTCCAGCCGGTAGGTGACGGCTTCGCTGATGTAGAGCACCTGCTCGCCGGTGACCGGGTGGGTGAAGACGGTGGGGTGCGCGGCGGCGGGGGTGACCGACTCGATCTCGGCGAGCACTTCGGAGATGGGGCGGTAGACATCGGTGGGCCGGATCTTGAAGTAGCGGCGCACACTGTTCAGTCCGCGGCTGTCGCGGATCTCGGCCTTGAGCGCGTCGGGCAGGTTCTCGTAGGCCCGTGCCATGTCGATGAAGTACGTGCCGCGGTTCCGCTCCGGCACGACCTGGGGGTAGATCAGCGTCAGTCCGAAAGGACGCGGCATGAACGAGTAGTCGTGGTGCCAGAATTTCCCGGTCTGCGGTACCCCGACCTGAGCCCCGTCCTCCTTGACGTTCGAGGAGACGAAGATCTCCTTGTGCTCGGGGTGGTGGTACATCGGCTGGTAGTAGGTCTCCACCTCGCCGAGCCGCCTGCCGAATTCCACGAACTCGGCAGGCGACAGGCCCTGGTTGCGGAGGACCACGATCCGGTCGGTGTAGACGAGCTGTTTCAGCGCGGTCAGATCCTCCGCCGGGGCGGTCATGGCATCGAACTCGTCCACGTGGACGCCGATGCGGGAGTCTTTCTGCGGGATGGTGATCATGGGCAACCTGCTTGCGGGTTCGGGATAAGAAATCTGCCGGAAATCTGAGAGGCGCCTTCGCGGGG
>NZ_JAAPBF010000140.1 GCF_022695985.1 Streptomyces sp. NP-1717
TGGGCAGGCCGGTGCCGAGTCGCCGTTTGAGCTGGACGGCGGTGATGGGTTCACCGTGTTCGGCCAGGTGCGTTGCGGCGATGGAGCGTGCTTCGGCAAGCAGCGGGCCGGGCACGTTCACCGCTGGCACGGCCGGGGCCGTGGCAGGCGCCGGTGCGGTGACCGGTGGCGAAGCCGTGGCACTCGGTTCGTCTTCACGGTGTTCGTCCTCACCAACAGGCAGCACTCTGCGTGTCGTTGGTGGGACGGGGGCGGGCTCCGAGGGATGCGCGACGGCATGGAAGTGGCGCAGGAGTTGCGGGCCGACCGTGCCCCAGCCGAGGAGCAGCAGGGGTGCGACCGCGTCCACGGCGGCGCGGCCGTAGTGTCCGAGGGCGAGGGGTTCGGCGATGTTGAGAGCCAGCGTCAGCAGTCCGGAGACGTGCATGAGGCGGGTGGCGGAGCGCATCTGTTCGGCGGGGACGCCGCGCAGGGAGAGGTAGCGCAGGGCCACCAGAAGCCCGACCACCGACAGGTCCACCATGGGCGCGATCAGTGGCGCAATCGGGGCGGGGACGCCGAGACGCAGGGCCAGTGACCAGACGTTGCCGAAGGAGAAGACGAACGCCAGGGCGGCGATGACGACCATGACCACGGTCACGACGCGCTGAGTGATCCGGTCCTCAACCACAGGGTTTCACCTCCTTTCAAGTCCGCCTGTGTGCGGGCGAGTTCGGCTCAGGCCGCCTTGGGCCTGTCTCCGGGATGGTCGATGGTTTTGGACAGGGTCAGCCCGCCGTGCGTACGCAGGAGTTCCATCGGGTCGCGGGTGAGGTGGGCAGTTGCCGCGGCGATGCGGGCCGAATCGGCATCAGTCACGTACGGGGTGCGGATGCGGGCGAAGCCGGGGCGGGACTGGTGGCTCATGGACGCGACGCCGACATAGGCAGGGTCCTGGAGGTTGATCGGATTGGCGTCGTCCCAATTGCGGATGTCTTCGCCCAGCGCGGCCACCGCTGCCTCTGCTGTCTTCTGCGCGAACGACAGGCCGACCGGACAGACGTCACGGATGAAGGTGGGGATGGCATCGCCCGTGGACTTCTGTGTGGCGAGGACGGTCAGGATGCCCACCGAGCGGCCCTTCTTCACCAGGTCCTCAACGAGCCGGGCGTTCTCCGCCGCCAGCGCCGCGAGCTTCTTCGTCTTGGGGTCGCTGCCCCGGTGGTCACGGAAGTAGGTGTGCGCCTCATCGATGATCACCACGACGAGCGGCCACGCTGCGCACGGGCCGACCGCCCACATGTCCTTCACCCCGAGTTGGGCCTTAACGGCCGTGTGGCGGGTTTCCCGCAGATTGACCAGCCGTTGGAACAGGGCGTTGGCGTCTTCCAGGTTGTCACCGACGAAGGCGAACATACGCTTGACCAGGTCCGCGTAGTCCCCCTGATACGCGGCGGACACCTTCCCGTCGAAGCCGACGAACTGCATCGCAGGCGAAGGCGCCCAGTCACAGACAAGCCCGTTGATCAGGCTGGTTTTGCCGAAGCCGGGCAGGCCGGCCACGGTCACACCCGGAACCTGGGACAGGCTCACCTCCACGCTCTGTCCGTACTCATCCACCCCCAGATCCCAGGCCGCCAGCCGGGCAGGCGCACGCCCGGTAGGCACCCGCCGGGTCGGCGTGATCAGCGGATCGAGCCGCACACCCCGAATGAGCACGTGGCCGGGTCCATCGGGAAGGACCGACACCCGCGTACACCGCCATGCGTCCGCTATGTACGGGGCGGCTTTCTGGAACTCCTCCAGAGACACCCTCGGCAGGCAGTTTGCCCGCGCGACGACCCCGAACCGGTCCGGTGTCACCTTCAACACCGGGACCAGGACGCGCGGTTTGATCGGCTTGCCCTCCGTGTTCGACAGCTCGGCCAGAGCGGTAGGCATCCTGTCCGTGACCGCCAGACCGGCCATCTGTGCGAACCGCTTCCACGTCCACCGCACCCGCACCGCCTGCCGGATACTGGCCCGCATCATCGAGTCAGCCCGCACGTAGCGCACGACCCACCACACCGCCCACACACCGACCAGGGCCAGGCCCGCCCCCACCATCAGGGGGGCGTAGCCGTACACCTCCTGCACGTTCATTGCTTCTCCTTCGGTGGCTGGTAGAGGTAGCGGACCAGGGCCGTTTCGAGGGCCGCCCAGTCCCTGGGGACCGACAGCGGCGGGTAGCCGTGCGCAACGAGCACGCCGGCGACGGAGTTCACCAGGCATTCGGTGAACCGGGGGTCCGGTCCGGGGTGAGGCATCGGGTAGACGCGCTCACCCCAGAGCCGGAAGGGTTTCCCGCTCACGCGGCAGCCTTCTTGCCCGGCTCAACCGCCACGGGGATCACGAGTTCGAGCGCCGCAGCCCGGTAGGCGACACCGTCCGAGAGCGACCCGTTGAAGATCCGGGCCCACGGGGTGGCGAACAGTTCCACCGGACGCACCGGGACACCGGGCTTGAGACCGTCCGGCAAACCGCCCGCCGGAACGGTGATCTTCAGGGCTTCCGCGCGGTCTTCTTCCATCAGGAAGACGGTCACCGTGTAGAGCTTCTGACCGGTCTCCCGGTCGGTGGCGAACGTCGTCTTCTCCTGATCGGTGTACTTGGGCACCGGCAGCGTCCCGACCATGAACGTCGAGGACTCCAGCAGACCCACACGAATACGCGCCATGAGTGGCACTTCCCTTCGGTTTGGTCCCGCCACGGTGGCGGGCTGGCATCTATAGAACCTATAAGACCTAGCAAAGTCAAGTGATGAGGGTGAGCTAGCAATCACGCCCGATAGGGCAGCTATGTCAGTCCGGTGTGCTAGGGGGGCTAGGGATCGCTACTCTGGAGGTATGAGTCACGCCCCAGAGAGCAGGCACGACCGTCGGCCGCCTTATCAGCACGCCGCCGACGAGCTGCGGCGCGACATCCTCCAGGGCCGCATCAAACCGGGCGAACAGGTGCCGCCCGTGCGTCTGCTGACAGAGCGCTTCCACCTCGCCAGCATGACCATCCGCAACGCGCTGGACGTCCTGAGGGACGAAGGGCTGATCTACACGATCCACGGCCGGGGCAGCTACGTCACCGACCGCGCCGAAGTCGATGCCGAGCCCGCCGAGCAGACAGGCGAGTTCACCATCGATTACTCCCCGCCCGTCTGGTGGCAGGTGCAGCAGGAGGCAGCGGAGCGGGAGGCTGGGACAGAGGAGACGATCGTTCACGGCGATACCGAAGCTGCCGTCAGTGCGGACCTCATCAAAGTACTCACCGCGCTTCGGGACGAGGTCCGGCACCTGAGTGCCCAGCATCAGGAACTGCGGAGAGAAATGGAGGCGTTGAAGGCTGAGCGTGGGCAGGGTTCGCAGCCCTGAGCTGTTCCAACGCCGCCCGCATCGCCTCCGCTTCACGATTCATCCGCGAGACCATCGCTGTGATTTCCCGGACCAGCGAGGACGCTTCGGCCAAGTCCGTGACACCCGCCTTTCGTTTACCGCTCTCGTGGCCTGTCATCGTTCCCCGTTCATGTCGTGCCGTCATGCCGTTCGCACCCACCTAAGCGCCGAATCGCCGCCGAAAGGCTTGCCCAGGGCTTGCCCATCCGGTTTCGCGGCTTGTCCATTTCCCTCGGCACACCGGACACCGTCACCGGGCAACCCAGGACCCCGGCCGCCGGGGGATGTGCCTCCCGAACTCCCATACTGCGGCACGGATTTGCATTCCGCAGATGAGCGTTTTCGAGGAGCCGGACAGGACGACACCCGCCGACACGCGCCGACACACGTTGGGACCCGTTGGGACACGGTGGGACCCGCTCCCGCTGAATTCACGTGACCGAAGTCACTGCCCCCCGCATGAGTGCCGCCACCTCGAAACCGCCCGCGCATCCTGCTCATGCCGCAACTCTGGCCGCAGACCCGGCAAGCCGCCAGGCACGATCCCGTCCCAGGGGAGGCGAGTTAGGCGATTCCCGCCAGGGGCGCCACTCGGCCGCCATCGAGTCCCGCCTCACGGGCACCACCTCTCCATTCCTCAACCGACCGCGAGAGCTTCGGGGCTGGCATTCAAGAGTCCGGAGAATCGCCGGTTTTCCCAACCGGCGATGTCGTGGTCTAATGCCGCGCGTCATTCCCAGGACGCCCATAGAGGTACTGATAACAGCCCCCGTGTGACCCACACGGACGGTGATCTGAGTCACGCTGAAATCCCTTCTCGCGAACCGGTCGACCCGGATGCCGCCATCACAGCACCCGAAGCGGACACCCCTTCCAGAGCCGAGGGAGGGAGGTCATTTGCTACAGGTGCGAAATTCGCGCCCGGTGTGACAGTCGCTGGCGACGAGTTCCAGAAAACCCGAGAGCCCCGACCATCACGGTGACCACCAGGGGCGACCATGGGTCACGAAATGGCAACGCCTGCCCCGACCACGCCAGTTTCCGACCCTCACCCTGTGGACAAGTTCCGCCGATCCGACGAACGAAACACGCAATGCAGCGCAAAACGCTACGTACAGGGTGTGGAGTGTTGCTGTCACGAGAATCAGGCGACGCCGTCCCGCAGGCGACCGACCAAACAGCAGCGGCGCCAGAGCTGTTCAAAGTTTCTTTACTGGATCAAGGCGGCCCGCTCACGCGGGCCGCGCGCACTGGCGGCAGGGGCCGCCGCGCTCCATGCCTCCGTCACCACTGCGGCGGCCCCCGCCGCTCAGCGCGCAGCCCAGACCAGCGAACCGACGAGGCCCAGGAGGCAACCAGACCGAGCGCGGCGCCACACCGACACCCGAAGCCACCGAAGCGGCCCCGCCGAACCGTCGCCCAGCACCACCACACCCAGCCGCAGCGCTCAGCGGCATCCGCGGGACCTCCGCCGAACATGCGAAAAGCCCCGCACGCTACAAGCCTGGCTTCGTTGACCTGTAGCAACAGCGTTTCTCGACAGCTTCGGGATTCGGTTGGTGATCAACCGGGGTTCTGGCTCAACTTCTGTGAACCCATGCTGACCCGGTTTGTGCCCGCCCAGTAGCTAGCCGCTGACCTGACGGTTCATCAGGACTACCGATCTTGCACCCCAAGGGCCAGCTCGACTCCACGGAAGTTGTGCCAGAGCCCGAAAACGACAGCAGATATTCTCCACTTCCGGAGGCACCACAGCCGACGCTTGTTCGATTCCGTTGGTGATGTGACAGCACGTCGCGACTGGGGCGAAATGTGGGAAGGCAGAAAACCAGGGGCCGATCGGACCTACGCGCCGACCTGCCTGTACGGCCGTTCGGATCATGAATGCGCAGCATCAGGATTATTCGACCGTTTCCGCCCTCCGCTCCTATTGGATTAGGGAAAGCCAGTCGTGCCGCATGTGAACTTCGGCTGGCATCGGATTGCCGACTGCTTCGAGGAGCCCAATCGGAGCCGGTCCAGCGCTTTCCCAGAAGGACACTGTGCCGCCGGAGAACAGGCAGTCGACAAACCCCACGTTCTCGGAGAACGTCGCGCCGGCGAAAGACACTGTGCCGCCGGAAAACCTCGCGCGGCTGAAGTGCACCTCTCCGCCGGAGAACGTCGCGTTGTTGAAGTCCACTTTGCCACCGGAGAATATCGCGGCGCCGAAAGACACCGTGTCGCCGGAGAACACCGCACCGGTGAAGGACACCGTGCCGCCGGAGAACGCCGCGTCGCCAAAAAGCACCGTGCCGCCGGAGAACGTCGCTTCACCGAAGGACACCGTCCCTCTGGAGAACATCGCCAGGTTGAAGGGTACCGTGCCGCCGGAAAACACTGCGCCGCCAAAGAATACCTCGCCGCCGGAGAATTTCGCGGCGTTGAAGGACACCACGCCGCCGGAGAACGTCGCGTTGTTGAAGTCCACTTTGCCACCGGAGAACGTCGCGGCGCCGAAAGACACCGTGTCGCCGGAGAACACCGCACCGGTGAAGGACACCGTGCCGCCGGAGAACGCCGCGTCGCCAAAAAGCACCGTGCCACCCGAAAACACCGCGTCGCCAAAAAGCACCGTGCCGCCGGAGAACACCGCGTCGCCAAAAAGCACCGTGCCACCCGAAAACACCGCGCTACTGAAGTCCACCGTGCCACCGGAAAACACCGCGCCACTGAAGTTCATGCTGCCGTCGATGGTGACGCCGGTGAGGTCGAGGTCGCAGCCTTGCCATGAACGGTGAGTCCCACAGGGGCGTCGGTAGTGGTCACCGATGAGGCGCAGGATCGTGTGCCGGACTTTACGGAAAGCCAGGTAGCGGTGGTGTTCCTCCTGGTCGGTGGGGTGGGTGCCGGGGTCCGGAGTGAAGGGGAGCTGGAGGTAGGCGCACAGGACATCGATGCAGGTCTGGCGCAGGTTGTCGTCGGGGGCGTCGTCGGCGAGGCCGGCCAAGGCGTGGACGCCGCCGAGACGGACGGCGGGGGAGTCGTCGCCGAGCTGCGAGACAGCGGTGGTGAAGCGTTCGGTGTGGAGCCGGGTGGCTTCGCGGTGGGCGCCGGTCTCGTCGACGCGCTGGCGGCGGTAAGCGACGACCAGGGCGACGAGCGCGCCGGCCCCGGCGACCACCCCGAAGGAGAGTTTCACCAGGTCGAAGAGTGTCTTCGCGTCGAGCTTGGCGGTGGTGTCGATCTCCTTGAAGTCGAGCAGCATCACCAGGCCGTAGAAGACACCGCCCGCGACTAGGACCGCAGTGGCGAAGGTGAGGGTCAGCGCCCGGCCGACCTTCCATAGTCGCAACTCCCGATCATTCGGGTCGGATCGCGAGCTTTGATTGGTTGTCATAACGATGAAGACAAGACGCGGAGATCAGCGGTTGCAACCAGTTCGCTGAGTGCGGGGTTCGGCCTGGATGCGGGCTTCCGCGTGGCCCAGAAGACGACCGCGCGGCTTCGGCCTCCAGGGTCTGTCTCCTGACTGGGCGGCAGCAGCCGCCCACCTCACCCTTGCGTGAGCTGTTCGATTTTTCATGGTTAACTCAGGTTCCTCCGGAAGTTGTGAACATCTGGTTCTGGCACACATTCCGTGATCTGGTTACTGAGCGTTCGGATGCCCATGAAGTTGAGCTCGAAGAGAGTTAGCTATTTGGTCTGCCTGGTCAGCTGTTACTCGCTCCTGCTCGGGTCGCCGAAGCAGCTCGAAGATGCCCGGCCCACGGTGTTCTGGTTGCAGGTCTGCCATGCGCGGAACGATGTGGAAGTGCACGTGTGCGAAGCCTTCGGCTTCGGCGAACTGGACGATGTAGGTCTTGGCGCAGCCAGTCATGCTCCGGAGAGCCTGGGATAGCTTGACCTGCCACACCCCTAGGGCAGATGCCTCAGCGTTGGTGAGTTCATGAACCGCGGCAACATGGCGCCGAGGCAGCAGCACCAGCCAGCCCGGCATTGCGGTGTTGAAGGCGTGGGCCACCCGCCAGTGCTGGTCATAAACCACGCACTCGCGTGGTGAAAGGTCGTCGAACTCTGCTTCCTTGCTGCATGCGTAGCAGCCGGGAGTCGTCATGAACTGAGATCGTAGAACTGTCGCACTGCGAAACGCCTGTCGGCCTCAGCCACCAGTCACGCCAGGAGAACTCTTTTCCGAAGGAGCTGGAAGCCGGCACGGCCGAACATTTGGCGCTTCAGCATCTTGATCCGGTTGACGTGGCCCTCGACCACACCTGAGCTCCAGGGCAGGGGCAGACCGGCAGTGACGGCGTCGCGGTCGCGGTCGATGCCTGCGGCGAGGGTGTGAAGGCTTGGCAGGTCGTCCTGGCGGACGGCGTCGAGCCATGCGGGGAGTCGTTCGCCCTGGCGCTCGGTGAGCATGGTCGCGAAGGAGCGGACGTGGCCAGTGAGGGCGTCAAGTTCGGGGCAGTTGGCCAGAACTGACTTGAGCCGGAGTTGTTCGATCTCGGTGAGAGATTCCGGGCGGCTGAGAATCCATCTGGTCACCAGGCGGGGTGCCGGTGGCTGTGCGGTGACTGGGCGGGGTGAGGTGCGCTTCTTCCTGATGTAGGCGCTGACGATGCCGTAGCTGCCCTTGTAGCCGAGCAGGACGATCTCTTCCCAGAGCTTCCAGGCATTGGTGGCGCCCTCGTTCCAGCGGTCGTCGAGGTAAGGCTTGTAGTCGTCCAAGGCGGAGGTCCGGTTGTACTGCCACTGCCCGTGGAAGAGGTCTTCGGGCCTGGCGGCGTCGGCGAGACTTTTGACGGTGCGGTGGGTCATGTGGAGCTGGCGGCTGTGGCCGGCATCCAGCATCGCGTGGACGGTGGCGTGCCTGGCCCGGATGCGGTTGGCGAACCGGTCGCTCTTCCAGGGCGACGTCAAGGTCTCTTCGGGCGGTGTGGGGTCGTCACGCTCTTCACCGTCACTGGCCGGTTGGGGGACCAGGACGGGTAGGCACTGGCGGTGACGGGCGACGGCCCGCTCGGCTGCTTCGCCGAGGTTGTGCCACAGGTGCCACCGGTCGGCAACCTGAGTCGCCTGGGGCGCCCCGGCCCTGGCGCCTTCCGCGAAGAACGGAGCCCGATCCCGGCAGACCACCTCGATACCGGGCCGTTCGGCCAACCACTTCGCCAGGCTGGATGCCTCCCGGTCAGGCAGCAGGTCCACTGGCCGTCGAGTCTCGACATCGACCAGAACCGTGCCGTAGACGCGGCCCTTGCGCGTGGCGTACTCATCGACGCCGACCACTCGCGGGGCAGGCGCCTCCGGCTCGGGCAACGCATCGAGCAGTCGCAGGACCGTGCTGCGGCTGACGGACACTCCGAAGACTCTGGCCATTCTGGCGCCGGCCCGGCCAGCGAGCGCGAGACCAACTGCGGCCAGCGTCGAGCGCAGCCGCTCAGTCCACCGGCTGTATCTCCGGGTCAGCCCCGGCATTTGCTCGACAAAGGTCCGCCGTCCGCAGGAAGCATCCCGGCAGAAGAACCTGCGGACCCGCAGGCAGAGGACTACCCCTCGCCCTGCGCCGGGCACGTCGGCGGGAAACCGCAGGTACGAGCTGTGTATCCGACTCGAACCGCTCCCGCACCCCGGGCACGCGGCTCGGGCCGCCGCGCTACAAGCCTCGATACGTACCGTCTCGTCGTTCACGTCCACCGACAGCACCGTTACGTCTGCGACCGATGGGAACAACAGCTCTTCCAGTCGGAGCACTGTTTCTTCCACGGCGCCGAACTGTCGGGCACCCGAGCACCACCACTGATCATTTTCAGGCAACTTCCCGGAGGCCGCCGCGCGCGTCAGACGTCACTCACCGTGCGTGCTTCACGGAAGTTGAGCCAGAACCACTACTGCTCGACAAAGCCAACAAGCCCCTACGGGATGGGAGTTGGGCGCGGGGGGCCATCGGGCAACTGTCGAGACTGGGAGACGTCAGTGGCTGGGGTGGCCGACTTCCAGGGCTTTACCCACCTGTTCGGGTCGGGGCCCGCGTCGGGCAAGGCCAGGGGGCCACTCGATCAAATTCCGGGCAGGGGTACAACCTGCCCGAGTTGCCGGGCCAGCGTACGGCCCCCTGACCATGCCCGACCCCAACCCGAACAGGGCACCGGCCAAAGCCCCTCCAGCCGGCCACGACGTTGTTCGGACGCGCCCATTCCAGATCGCGCCCAGGACCTGACAGCAGTTCACCCCCAGCCGCGGCGTTGAGCACGTGTCTGGGGGTGCGACCTGTCCAGCGCCATCAGGCACGGGGGCTCTGGACAGGGGTCTACAAGTGGCCCGTAAAGGCCAGCGTGGGAGGGCCGACGAGGGCCCCTACTGCGATCAGGATGAACAGAGACCAGGCCGTACGTCCAAGAGCGTTCATCGGGGACCCCATCCGATCGCGTCACGGAGTTCGCGGACGTTGGAGAGCAGCACAGCGGCGATATCGCAGTACGCGTAAGTCGCGGCGCAGGCGCTGCACTTCCGGGAGTGATCGAGATAGGCGTTCCAGGCCGTCACTTCCTGGGATTCGAGTTCCTGGGTGGCCGTCATTCGAGTCCCAAGGCGCGCC
The DNA here is from genome assembly GCF_022695985.1 of Streptomyces sp. NP-1717. Lineage (GTDB taxonomy): Bacteria > Actinomycetota > Actinomycetes > Streptomycetales > Streptomycetaceae > Streptomyces. Next base: position 9,982 of record NZ_JAAPBF010000140.1, read on the forward strand.
TGGCATCCGCGTTCGTCGCGGCGATGTTGGCGCCCGTACCGCAGCTCACGCCGGGCGTCCGGCACGGGACACAGCGCATCTCGTGGGTTTCCAGATCATGGTCAGACCGCTCCACGACGGCCCAGAGAGCCGTTCTCTCCTCCGGGCCAAGCTCGGGGGCGCTCATGCGTCCACCCCTGCCAGCTCGCGAGCGTTGCGCCACTCGCTGGCCAGCTCGTCCTCGCGCCTGCAGGAGATCCCGACTGCCCGGCACCCACAGACCTCCAGGTGAGCCATGTACCGCCCGTGGGCCTCGTTCGCCGCATACTCCAGAAAGCCGGCCACGCTCATCTTCACGACCACCGTGATCCGGGTGTCCAACGCGCCTTGCGCCATCACCGGCAGACCCTGCTTCTGGAACCCCTCACGGCGCTCCAGCGCCTTGGCGATCTCCGCTTTCGCACTTTTGCTGAGCACGGTTTCCGCACATCCCGTGCGGCTAAAGTTCCGCATGTCGGTTGCTCCCTGGTTGAGCGGTCGGCAGTCCCCGTACCGTGAGCGCGGTTCGGGGACGCTTGCTTGACCAGGCTTTCGACAAGCCAGCGGCAGAGACAGGGACGCAACGTCCCACTTTCAGGACGCTATTCTGTGACTCCCAGGAACTCGGCCAACGGCCGTAGCCCTTGCGGGTGGTTGGGCAGTGACCAGAGGTCGCGCACGATGGCCACCGCGAGGGTGTGGTGGCGTATCCACTCAGGGGCAACGCGCTTCAGGGACTCCAGGGTCTTCACCGCGCCGGCGGCGTCCCCGATGTCCGTGTGCGCCCTTGCTACGTCGAGCAGCAGCCACGTTCGCCACGACGGTGGTGTGTCCTTGCTCAGACGCATGCCCTTGGCCAGCGCGAGGGCGTCTTCGGGGTGCCCGTACTGGACGGCCAGGCGGACGCGCTCGATACGGACCGACGACGGGCTGAAGACGCTGATCATGCGGTTGTCGTCACCGGCGGGGAGCTTGGAGACGCGTGCGGCTTCCTTCTCCGCCGTCTCCATCATCGATGCCGCACGGTCGTAATCGCGACTCCGTGCCGCTGAGGTGGCGGCGCTCATGGTGAGGGCGCCCCAGACTTTCAGCCCGTCTGCGGTATTGGTGAGGCTAGCCGCCTTCATGTCGTCCGCAGCACGGTTGGCGACGTACAGGGCGTCTTCCAGGCGACCTTGGCGCTGGTACGCCCACGCCGTGGAGTTGACGATCATCGGCAGGAGCAGCGGATCGGACGACTGCCCCGCCGCGTCTATCGCACGCTCCAGGCTCGTCAAAGCGAGGTCGGTTGTACCCATACGAATCGCGACGTGGCCACCGAGCTGGAGCACCTTGCCCAGCGCCGCGAAGCCGGCTCCACGCTCGTCGTCGGTGCCGGAGACCGACGCGGAACGTGCCTCCGAAATCAGGTCAGGAAGCGCCTTCATCACGACATCGAACTCCGCCCCGTGGTACTGCGACCAGCCGTCGGCGATCTGCTCGCGCAGACGCTCCAGGGAGAAGTCCGGGCCGACCGGTGACGGTGGCGGCCCCCACAGCGGGGGCATGATCGCGCGACGTACCGCCACGAGACGTGGGCCATTGGCCTCACCGGTCTTGGCGACCGCAGGCGGGTCCCCCAGAAGCGTGGTCAGCTCAACACCAAGCCCGTTCGCGAGGGCATGCAGCGTCGGGAGACGGGCCGAGTGCTTCCGCCCCTGTTCGAGCTGACGAATCACGTCCACAGAGACACCGGAGCGCTCCGCAAGGTCCTCTTGCGTGAGGTCGGCCAGGCGTCGCAGTCGCCGGAGCGTCTTTCCAAGGTTCTGTTCGCTCGCTACCACGCTGCCACGCTACGCCGCGAAAGTACGGGCACCCTCGGCAACGTCCTGATGATCCGCGCATCGCGTGTGCCCCGACCCATGAGGCTGGCAACTCGTCCGCGGTCATCGTGCCCACGATCGCCGACCACTATGTTGTCCACCCCTCCGACATCAGAGCCTAGCGCTCGCTGCTCGTCTCACCCTCGGACGTCATTGGGTTCATGGACGTGCCCGTGCACGATAGGCGGCCGTTGCGCGGTTCGATTCATCGCAAATCCATTGTCAAGGGTAAACAATCTCCTCCAAGCGTTCCACAACTAACCGCCATTCCCGCGAAATCGCGTCGGGAATATTTAGCATGCTGGATCGACCATGAAGAACGTCGGAGGATTTGCTATACACGTGACGTGCAAGCCTAATCAATCCCACCACTTCAACTCTGCGTTCTTCGGGCACCATTCCGAGAATAAATACTAATCGCTCTGGGACCCTATTGGTCGCCAAATTGGGCGGCGCCTGACACACGATTCGATGGGCCTCAAGGGCCACTCTCTCAATGCGTAGCCTGATTTCTAGCACCTCGATTCGAGATGCTGAGATTCCTACACTCATTTCGCTCAGCCGCCAACAAGGTCTGAGCATGCTTTACGGGCGATTCCAATCTCAGATTTCAGATCGTTCTTCGTAGTAGAAGCCCCATGCACGGCATTATTCCAGACCGCCAACAGGTTGCCGCACCTAAGTTTCGCCTCGCGCACGGGATGCTTACTTCCTGCTGGAACGTTGATGATCTCTTCCGCCTTGTCGATTCGGGCCACAGTGCTCTGGCATGAATCTAGAAGTGCCAGGTCATCAGAAACATCTCGCCCCCCGGAGAGAGCGTTTCGCACGATACTCTGATGCAGGGCAATATCGAGCGCCTGACGCAGAAGTCCGCGGATGATCTGAGTCTCCGTCAAATACCCATTTACGGAAACCTTGGGGGCCAAGGCTCTAAGATCCTCTGCATCGTCCAGAAGCATGCGCCATAGTTCATCGGTTGATTCAAGAGAGATCACACCAGTTTCAAGATCTCGGCTAATCGCCCAGGAATGACAGTTGAGCGAACGAGCCATGAGGTGTGCCTTCAAGCGCTCATCGTGTGTGAAAACTAGGACACGGCGGGCTGCCGCAATCTCCGCGAGGACGGCTGAAAGTCTGTCAACACGAATATCATCGAAAGCGTGCACGGGGTCATCCAGCACCAAGAAACCGAAAGGGCCGGACTCGATTGTGGCGAGAAGAGGTGCAAGTAGAAAGGCGTTTCTCTGCCCCGCGCTTAGCATCGAGAGGCTGAGTGGTTGACCTGCTGGATTCTGAACCTTGACCTCTGCCCGTTGAGTGGTCAGTCGGACATCCTCCAGCAGGATTCCGGCATCATCGAGGAGTTCCTTAACGCGCCCACCAGCCAGGGTGGTGAAATCTTGTGCACGCTTATCTCGTAGATGACTAGCTAGATCCTTGAGGCAACTACTGGTTGCCTTCCAGAGTTGATTCTCGCTTGCGATCACCATATGTTCACGACACGTACTGACAAAGTCCTCAATGGCCTCCCTTCGCTTTAGTCGCCATTGCTTATCAAACGCGCTAAGACCCGCGGCTTCTGCACAGGCCCGCCACCAGTCACGTGTTTCCAGTATCGAACGGAGCTCAAGAAAGCTCCGGTGTGCCAGCCCGGTGGGCTGGCATCCGTAGCGTTTCAATACTTGACAGAGCTCGCTTGCGCGGTATTGCGCCCGGTCGAGAAGATCCTGAGAGGTGGCGATCGGTGTGGGTGCTGAAACCAGAACGGAAACCACTTGACGAAACTCTGTTTCGAGTGATCGCTTTAGTTCGCCAAGTGATGACTCAGCTTCAAGGTGAAGCGGTTCCAAATCGGCCAGCTCAATGATGCTTCCCTGGAGTCGCGCCGGCCAGTCGGCCTGCTCACTTTCGCAGACTGGACATTCCGTTCCCGGCGACTCAAGGTCGACTACATGCTGATGAAATCCACGCAGAGAATTCGCGAGGCGGCGCTTCACCGAATCCGGCGATGAGTCGATCTTACGAAACGCTTCCTCAGTCCGTTCGAGTGCGGCAGATAGTGTCTCCCAGTGTCTATCTGTGACTTGGGGGAGGGAAACGCCTGAATCACTTAGCTCATTTTCTTCAAGCCAGGCATCGATATCAGGTATCCAAGCTGGCCAGGTGATGGTCTTTACTCTCGCCGATGGGTCTAGTTTGCCGTTTATTTCATCGACTTCGGCGATTCGTCGCTTGGCCTCTTTGGCTGCATCGTCAATAAGCTTTTTTGCTGAGGTGGCCTTTTCGCTTAGGTCCGCAACGCGATCATTCAGAACAACGAAGCAGCCACCGAAGGCAAGAAGGTTCTCAATGTATTCACGCAAGTCCTTGCTCTGCTGAACTCGACGCTCAATGTCGGCATAGGCAAATACGGGAGGGTGTCCAGCGAGAGCGTGACTCCAGGTCGTGTCCTCTAGATGAATCTTTACCGATTCACCTGTTGGCAGCAACCAATCAGCCTCGTGGGAGATGACTTCACCATTACCATCGATTAGACAGCATAGAGTAAGTTTTTCATTCTCTCTAGACAGGGTGACTTCGGCTACTGTCTTCTCGGCGTCACGGGCCGCGTGGACCTTCTCCCACAAGGGTTCCAATTTTGAACGTGAGGATTTATGTTCCGCAGACGTCCACCACTTGGTGGATCCCGATAGGGCAGTCCGAATCCCGTCGGCAATGGTTGACTTGCCCGACCCATTCGGACCGTGAATAATAGTCACCCCGGGCGATGGGTCGATCTTCATTATTACCTGGTTTGTAGCCCCTTGATAGCCAAGTACCGTTACGGACGTCAGGTGCCACGGCTCCCCTAGTGTTGGGTCCTGTCGAAGCTCTGACTTCGATTTGATTTCCAAGGTCAGATTGAGGAGATTTTGCCACGCCGACTTTTTCTCCGAAAGGCGGGCGGACGCAAGGAAATTTTCAATTTCTGCAGTGAGATCGGAGAAATTTAAGGTTCGCAGATCAGGGAGTTGATGCCTCTCGCTCAGACTTTTGCCAGCAAGTTTCAGGCTTTCAACAGCTGTGAGATCTGTACTCACTGCCCCTCCGTCAATCAGCGCACTTGTCTTGGCTGACTGACAGTACTGTGCGACAAAGCTGGATGCTTGGGTTTTCTTGATGGAAGAGGGGAAATAGTACATTCTTGCGACTGGTGTGGCGCCCGATAATGCGTGCATAGCGGATCAAATCAGGCATTCTTGGATTGGCTTCGCTCTCTGGGTACGCCAGACCCAACGGATTTGCTGACCGCTGCGCTGCCCTTCTCGTCCGGTGTTGACGGCAACCCTGACGGCAACGACGGCACACAGAGACCGTCGATCACGGCTGTCAACGATCAGCCCAGGAAAGGGCGGGCCTCCCTCTCAAGAGCCTGCCCGATCCTACGGATCAGAAGGTTGCAGGTTCGAATCCTGCCGAGTGCACACAGGTCAACGGCCCCCCGGACAATGTCCGGGGGGCCGTTGACGTCAGCGATGACATCAACGTCGTTCGTCGGCAGGGACGACGCCACGGCCGACACCCACTGGGGAGAGCCGGGCATGGGGGACTGGATACCGCTGATGTTGCCGATCACAGTTGGCATCGGCGGCCTCGCGATCGCGCTTAGCTGCCGCAACTTTGGATTGAGGGTCTACGACCTGCTGGTGAGGTGGGTGCCCGGCGGTGGGATTGACTCGAGATTCTCCCCCGACGTTCTGCGTGGGATCGCAGGATTGCTGGGGACGATCCTCCTGGTCGCCGCCGGTGTTCAAGCGGTTGACCTGCTCTAGCCTTCGGCCGGGGCATCCCCTCCCAGCACGTCGTCCATCCACGCGTACGCGTCGCACCGTCGCGTCCCGGCACAGGACGGTCGGCATCCGATTCGGGTTGCGCGGATCTGTCACCCGTCCCGTCACCGTGGCAAGGGGCTGAGTTCGTTGGAATCAGGTGCCCTTGTGGCCAATCCCGCTACGCAATGGCGATCTCGGCGATCAGGGCGCGAATCCGCTTCTCGATCTCGTCGCGGATGGGACGGACGTCATCGACGCCCTGCCCGGCGGGATCGGGCAACTGCCAGTCGAGGTAACGCTTACCGGGGAAGACGGGGCAGGTGTCGCCGCAGCCCATCGTGATCACGACATCGGATGCCCGCACGGCCTCGACGGTGAGCACCTTGGGCACCTCGGCCGAGACGTCGATGTCCACCTCGGCCATCGCGGCGACAACGGCAGGGTTCACCGAGTCGGCGGGCGTGGATCCTGCGGACCGCACCTGTACGCGGTCGCCCGCGAGATGCGTGAGAAACGCGGCGGCCATCTGAGAGCGGCCGGCGTTGTGGACGCAGACGAACAGCACGGAGGGCGGAGCGGTGTCAGACATGGGCGGGGCTTTCGTCGGTCGGGAGAGAGGGAACGGGGAAGAAGCGGCGGGCGTACAGCGCGACGTGGACGAGGCCGATCAGCACCGGCACCTCGATGAGCGGGCCGACCACTCCGGCGAGGGCCTGTCCGGACGTGGCGCCGAACGTGGCGATCGCTACCGCGATGGCCAGCTCGAAGTTGTTGCCCGCGGCGGTGAACGCCAGCGTCGTCGCGCGCGGGTGGTCGAGGCCCACGGCGCGCCCGACCGCCATCGACCCGGCCCACATGATCGCGAAGTACACGAGCAGTGGTAGCGCGATGCGGACGACGTCGAGCGGCTGCGAGGTGATCGCGTCACCTTGCAGCGCGAACAGGACAACGATCGTGAACAGCAGCCCGTACAGGGCGAACGGTCCGATGCGCGGGATCAGATTCGCCTCGTACCAGGCGCGGCCTTTGGCCCTCTCGCCGAGCCGGCGCGTGAGGTAGCCGGCGACGAGCGGAACACCGAGGAAGATCAGCACGCTTCGGGCGATCTCCCGCACAGACACGTCGAGGCCTGCCTGGTCGAGGCCGAGCCATCCGGGCAGCACCGACAGGTAGAACCAGCCGAGGGCCGAGAAAGCGATCACCTGGAACACCGAGTTCAGCGCGACCAGGACGGCGGCGGCCTCGCGGTCGCCACAGGCCAAGTCGTTCCAGATGATCACCATGGCGATACAGCGTGCCAACCCCACGATGATCAGGCCCGTCCGGTACTCCGGCAGATCCGGCAGGAACAGCCACGCCAACGCGAACATGAGCGCCGGACCGACGATCCAGTTCAGCAGGAGGGAGAGCAGGAGCAGGCGGCGGTCGCGGGTGATGGTGTCGAGTCGGTCGTAACGCACCTTCGCGAGGACCGGGTACATCATCACGAGCAGGCCGAGTGCGATCGGCAGCGATACGCCGGTCACGGTGACCTCGGCGAGCGCGTCCCCTATGCCGGGCACGAGGCGGCCGAGACCGAGGCCGACCGCCATCGCGGCGAGAATCCACGCGGTGAGGTATCGGTCGAGGAACGACAGGCGACCGACCACCGCCTGCTCAGGAGCGGCGCTCACGCGGTCACCTCGTCGGGCGCGGGCAGGGGCGTGCCGGCAGGGCGGGTCAGGATGCCGGCGAGGCGGTCGGTCATCTCGGGCAGCAGCCAGTAGTAGACCCACGTGCCACGCCGCTCGCAGTCGATGAGGCCGGCCTGCCGAAGCAGCTTGAGGTGATGCGAGATGGTCGGCTGCGACAGGTCAAAAGCGGGGGTCAGGTCACAGACGCAGACCTCGCCTCCGGCGCGCGAGGCGATCATCGAGAGCAGGCGCAGGCGTACCGGATCGCCCAGTGCCTTGAACACCTTCGCCAGATCCACTGCCTGATCCTCGTCGAGGGGAGCGGTCAGCAGGGCGGGGCAACAGGCGCCGGTCTCGTCGGTCCGGCCGAGCACGACAAGCTCTTGTTTCGACATGCTTCTATGTTGACGTCCTTCGATACAAGATGCAACCTTGAATCGAAGAACATCAATGCAGTCGATGGGAGCACCGCCATGTCTCGTGCACAACTCGCCCTGCGCGTCAGCGACCTCGAAGCGTCGGTCACCTTCTACTCGAAGCTGTTCGGTACCGAACCGGCCAAGCGTCGCGAGGGTTACGCCAACTTCGCCATCGCCGAGCCGCCGCTCAAGCTCGTGTTGATCGAGGGCGAGCCCGGAGAGGAAACACGCCTCGACCACCTCGGCGTGGAGGTGGAAGCCTCGGAGCAGGTGACCGCCGCTACGACTCGGCTCAAGGGCGCGGGTCTCGCCACGTTCGAGGAGAACGACACCTCGTGCTGCTACGCCCTGCAGGACAAGGTGTGGGTGCACGGCCCCGGCAAGGAACCGTGGGAGGTCTACGTCGTCAAGGCCGACGCCGACTCTCTCGGCAAGAGCGCCGCCCCCAACGCCGGCGGCGAGAGCTGCTGTACGAGCGAGCCTGCCGGGGCAGCGCCGGCGGCAGCCGGGTGCGCCTGTGGTCAGTAGTCCGAAAGGGCCCCGTGAGTGCCCGAAGTGGAAGCTCATGTACCGGAGTTGATGGGACTTTAGACGGCAGCGACGGCAGCGACGGCAGCGACGGCAGCGACGGCAGCGACGGCAGCGACGGCAGCGACGGCAGCGACGGCACTCGGCCACACCTCTGGGCTGACCTGAGCGATTGGAGCCCAGGCGTGGGCCGTTGATCCCACCCAGCCGCCCGGCAGGATGGACAGTGCGGATAGGCGAACCACGGGGCGCATCGCACGCCGGAGAGAGCCGCAGGTGTGATCCGGGCCGCTGATCGAGGCATCCGCTGATGCACCGGAGTGGCGGCCGGATGTCCGTGATGCCGGGTGGGTCGGTTCTTGGTCGACAGGGCGCCGCTCCCTGGCACGGACCCCTTGTCCTCAACGGGCCTGCTGACCGGCCTCGCTGAAGGCGGGCTGGGCGCTCCGGGGCCTATTG
>NZ_JAAPBF010000141.1 GCF_022695985.1 Streptomyces sp. NP-1717
TGGGGCCGCCCGGGTTGAGCGGGCCGGGGCCCGAGGGCAGCACGCCCGTGCCGTCCGGCACCTCGTGGCTGCCGCGCTTGTAGTACTCCAGCCAGGACAGGACCGTCGCCAGGTACTCCCGCGAGCGGTTGTAACTGAGGATCGCCTGGTCCAGATCGGCCTTCACCGACAGGTCGCGATTATTGGCGCAAAGATAACGACCGGCGGCCAGCGCGGCGTCGAAGATGTTGTTCGGGTCCTTGCGGCCGTCGTTGTTGGCGTCCTGGCCCCAGGTCGCCCAGGTGGACGGGATGAACTGCATCGGGCCCACGGCACGGTCGTGGGTCTTGTCGCCGTCGTACGCGCCGTTGTCGGTGTCGGAGATGTTGGCGAAGCCGACACCGTTCAGCACCGGGCCGAGGATCGGCGAGAAGGTGGTGCCGTTGTCGTCGACCCGGCCGCCGCGCGCCTGGCCCGACTCGACCTTGCCGATCGCGGCGAGGAGCTGCCACGGGAGATTGCAGCCGGGGTTGCTGCTCGCGATGGTCTGTTCCGCCTGCTTGTACGCGGCCAGCACCGTGGCCGGGATACCCGCTTCCGCTTCGCCCGAGCCGGGCAGATCTATGGAAGTGCCGGGCTTGTCCGGGGTGTTCAGCGGCGGGAGGTCCGTGTGGTACGACGAGTCACCGGACGCGGAGCCCTCGTCCGGCACGCTCGATCCGGACGCCTGCTTTCCGCTGTCACCACCGCCGGAAACGATCGCGGGGGCCTGCGAGGCGGAGAGTGCGGCGACCGCGAGCGCGGCGACCGCTGTGGTGGTCGCCCCTCTGCGGAGCCGGCGGCCGAATTGCGCTGCCATACGTCTGGTCCCTCCCGGTGAACGGCTGTTCGCGCTCCCCAGCGCGAGGACTCAGGCGACCCTACGGCAACTCCCTGTGTACGCACACGGGTCCGTGACCGCTTTTCACCGGTTCGCCACCTCCCGGCTTCCCGCGGGGAGAACCGGTGGCCGATAACCGACGTCCTTCATGACGTCCCGCATACTGACCGCCTGTTCCGTCCGGCCTGTACCGCCTTGCGCTGACTCCGTGCCAGATGGGCGTGGGCCCCGCCCGATCGAACGACCGCACGCCCCCGGGGAGACCGCCTTGCCTTTCACTCTGAGCCATGCCGCGGCGGTGCTGCCGGGCATCAGGAGGGACGGCACGTCGCGCGGCCCCCTGCTCGCCTCCGCGCTCGTCGCCGGCTCGATCGCCCCCGACACGACGTACTTCGCCGCCACCGCCGTACCGTCCGCGATGGAGTTCGGCGACGTGACTCACGGCCCGCTGGGTCTGTTCACCGTCGACGTCGTCATCGCGGCGGCCCTCGTGGGCGTCTGGCTGATGCTGCGTGAGCCGCTGCTCGCGCTGCTGCCCGCCGGCCGGCAGGGGCGGGCGCACGCCTTCGTACGGGGACCGGACCGGCGCGGCGGCCGGCCGGTGGCGCTCGCCGCGCGCTTCTACGTCTCCGCGGTGCTCGGCGCCTCCACCCATGTGCTGTGGGACGCGTTCACGCACTTCGACCGGTGGGGCACCCGGATGGTGCCGGCGCTGCGGGACGACATCGCGGGCTTTCCCCTGTACACGTACACGCAGTACGGCAGTTCGGCCGTGGCCCTGGTGGTGCTCGGCTGGTTCACGGTCACCGCGCTGCGCCGGCTGCCCCGCACTCCCCCGCCCGCTTCGGTGCCCGTGCTGGTACGGCGCGAGCGCGCGCTGGCATACGCACTGCTCGCGGGGTGCGTACTGCTGGGCATGGCTCACCGGTTCACCCGGTGGTACGCCTACCACGGGCAGGTGTCGACACCGCTGGACGTCATCCCGACCCTCTGCTTCGGCGCGGGGGCGGGGCTCGCGGTGGGACTGGTGCTGTACGGCGCGGGCATGCGGCTGCGTGGTGCCCGTACGGCGGCTGGTTCGTCCTCGGCCGCCGTACGGGACGCCGGTGCCGGACGGGCCGCGGACACGGCCGGTCCGGCACTGGAGAAGACGACACGCGGCCCGTCCGGCGACTGACGACGGAACCCCTGCCCCGGACCGCTGTCAGTGCGCGGCCGAGTCCCAGTCCGGGCCCACTCCCACCGAGATGTCCAGCGGCGCCCGCAGCTCGGTCGCGGCGGCCATCTCGCGGATCACCAGCTCCTCCACCCGCTCCCGCTCGCCGGGGGCGATCTCCAGCACGATTTCGTCGTGCACCTGCAGGAGCATGCGCGATGTCAGTTCCGCCTCGGTCAGCGCCTTGTCGACGCGGAGCATCGCGACCTTGACGATGTCGGCGGCGGTGCCCTGGATCGGGGCGTTGAGCGCCATCCGCTCGGCCATCTCGCGGCGCTGGCGGTTGTCGCTGTTGAGGTCCGGGAGGTAGCGGCGGCGGCCGAGCATCGTCTCCGTGTAACCCGTGGCCCTGGCCTCCTCGACCGCCCGCTGCAGATAGTCCCGGACGCCGCCGAAGCGCTCGAAGAACGTGTCCATCAGGCCACGTGCCTCGGCCGCCTCGATGTTCAGCTGCTGGGAGAGGCCGAACGCCGAGAGCCCGTACGCCAGTCCGTACGACATCGCCTTGATCTTGCGGCGCATGTCAGGGGTGACGTCCGCGCGCTCCACTCCGAACACCTGGGAGGCGACGGTGGTGTGCAGGTCCTCGCCGGAGGTGAACGCCTCGATCAGGCCCGCGTCCTCGGACAGATGAGCCATCACGCGCAGCTCGATCTGGCTGTAGTCGGCGGTCATCAGCGACTCGTAGCCCTCGCCGACGACGAATCCGCGGCGGATCGCGCGGCCCTCGTCGGTGCGCACCGGCACGTTCTGCAGATTGGGGTCGGTCGACGAGAGCCGGCCGGTGGCGGCGACCGTCTGGCTGAAGGTGGTGTGGATGCGGCCGTCGGCCGCGATCATCTTGATCAGGCCCTCGACGGTGACGCGGAGCCTGGCCTGCTCACGGTGGCGCAGCATCACGACCGGCAGTTCGTGGTCGGTCTGCGCGGCGAGCCAGGCGAGCGCGTCGGCGTCCGTCGTGTAACCGGTCTTGGTCTTCTTCGTCTTGGGCAGGCCCAGCTCGCCGAAGAGGACTTCCTGGAGCTGCTTGGGCGAGCCGAGGTTGAACTCGTGTCCGACCGCGGCGTGCGCCTCCTTCACCGCCTGCTGGACGGCGGCGGCGAACTGCTCCTCCAGAGCGACCAGATGGGGCCGGTCGGCCCAGATGCCGCCCCGCTCCAGCTTGGCTAGCAGCGCGGAGGTGGGCAGCTCGACGTCCTGGAGCAGTCCGGTGGCGCCGACCTCCTCCAGCCGCCCGGTGAACGCGTCACCGAGGTCGAGGATCGCGCGCGCCTGGGTCATCAGCGCGTCCGCCTCGGCCTGGTCGTCGCTGCCGAAGGCGAGCTGTCCGTCGGCGGCGGCGGCCGGGGCGAGTTCACGCCCGAGGTACTCGATCGCGAGGGCGTCGAGCGCGAAGGAACGGCGGCCGGGCTTGACCAGATACGCGGCGAGCGCGGTGTCCATGGTCACGCCGCCGACCCGCCAGCCGTGCTCGGGGGCCACCCGCATGACGCTCTTCGCGTTGTGCAGGACCTTGGGGCGGTCCGCCGCCGCCAGCCAGGTACCGAAGGCCTTCTCGTCGGCCTCGTCGAGCTGCGTGGTGTCGAACCAGGCGGCGGCGCCGTCGGCGGCGGCCAGGGCCACCTCACCGATACCGCCCGTGCCGAGCGCCCAGGTGTCGACCAGGGCGACACCCAGCGGCTCACCGCCGTGCTCGGCCAGCCAGGGCGCGAGCTCACCGGAGGCGAGGACCTTGCCGTCGAGCTCGACGCCCGCGGCGGGAGCCGGGGCCTCGTCCTCCACGGCGCCCGGGTCCACGGCGAGCAGCCGCTCACGCAGGCTCGGATTGCGGATCTCCAGCACTTCGAGGAATCCGGTGAGGGCCGTCCGGTCGTACGGGGCACGCTCCAGGTCCCGCGGGCCCTTCGTCAGCTCGACGTCACGCACCAGTTCCGTGAGATGACGGTTGAGCGTGACCGAGTCCAGGTGCTCGCGCAGACTCTCGCCGACCTTGCCCTTGACCTCGTCGGCACGCTCCACCAGATCGGCGAGGGAACCGAACTGATTGATCCACTTCGCGGCCGTCTTCTCGCCGACCTTGGGAATGCTGGGGAGATTGTCCGACGGGTCGCCGCGCAGGGCGGCGAAGTCCGGATACTGCGCGGGGGTCAGCCCGTACTTCTCGTGGACCTTCTCCGGGGTGAAGCGGGTCAGCTCGGAGACGCCCTTGGTGGGATACAGCACCGTGGTGTGCTCGCTGATGAGCTGGAAGGAGTCCCGGTCGCCGGTGACGATGAGGACCTCGAAGCCGGCTTCCTCGGCCTGGGTGGCGAGGGTGGCGATGACGTCGTCGGCCTCGAAGCCCTCGATCGCGAACCGGTGCGCGTGCATCGCGTCGAGCAGCTCGCCGATCAGCTCGACCTGGCCCTTGAACTCGTCGGGCGTCTTGGAGCGGTTCGCCTTGTACTCGGGGAACTCCTCCGAGCGCCACGTCTTGCGCGAGACGTCGAAGGCCACCGCGAAGTGCGTGGGCGCCTCGTCACGCAGGGTGTTCGCCAGCATCGACGCGAAGCCGTAGACGGCGTTGGTCGGCTGGCCGGAGCTGGTGGTGAAATTCTCCGCGGGCAGCGCGAAGAACGCCCGGTACGCCAGGGAGTGCCCGTCCATGAGGAGCAGGCGAGGACGGTTGTCTGCGGTCTTCTTCGATGCTGTCTCAGCCACGTACCCGATCCTGCCACGCCCCACTGACAATCCTGACCCGCGCGCACCGCCGCGACGGACCGTCGGCGGTGCGTGACAGGATCGGGGGCAGGACAGCAACAGCACGCGCGCGGGAGGAGTCCCGGCGTACGAACCAGGGAGAGCGTGATGGCCAGCAAACCGCCCTCGGGTGACCCGGTCCAGGACGCACCGCGGGTCGCCGCCCCCCGGCAGAGCGCCGCCGGGCTGCCCGCCGTGGCGCATTCGCTGCGGATCGCCCAGCAGCAGATGGGTGTCACCCGCGCGGCGCGGACGCTGCTCAAGGTCAACCAGAAGGACGGCTTCGACTGTCCGGGCTGCGCCTGGCCCGAGGGCGATCACCGCCACACGGCGGAGTTCTGCGAGAACGGCGCGAAGGCCGTCGCCGAGGAGGCGACGCTGCGCCGGGTGACGCCCGACTTCTTCGCCGCGCACCCGGTGGCCGATCTGGCGACCCGCAGCGGCTACTGGCTGGGCCAGCAGGGCCGTATCACCCAGCCGATGCTCCTGGAGCGCGGCGGGGGTGACGGCGAGGCCGGTGGCGGCGGGGACCGGTACGAACCGGTGAGCTGGGAGCGCGCGTTCGCGATCGTCGCCGAGGAACTGCGGGCGCTGGACTCCCCCGACGAGGCGCTGTTCTACACCTCGGGCCGTACGAGCAACGAGGCGGCCTTCCTCCTCCAGCTGTTCGCCCGCGAGTTCGGCACGAACAATCTGCCGGACTGCTCCAACATGTGCCACGAGTCGTCCGGTTCGGCGCTCTCCGAGACCCTGGGCGTCGGCAAGGGCAGCGTGTCCCTGGAGGACCTGCACCGGGCCGACCTGATCATCGTGGCCGGGCAGAACCCGGGGACCAACCACCCCCGGATGCTCTCCGCCCTGGAGAAGGCCAAGTCGGCGGGGGCCAGGATCATCTCGGTGAACCCGCTGCCCGAGGCCGGCACCGAGCGGTTCAAGAATCCGCAGACCCCGCAGGGCATGGTCAGGGGCGCCGCGCTCAACGACCTCTTCCTCCAGATCCGCATCGGCGGCGACCAGGCCCTGTTCCGCCTGCTCAACAAGCTGATCCTCGACGCGGCGAGGACCGACCCGACGGTGGTCGACGAGGCGTTCGTCACCGAGCACACCCACGGCTTCGAGGAGTTCGCCGCCGCCGCGCGCGCCGCGGACTGGGACGAGACCCTCGCCGCGACGGGGCTCGACCGGGACGGCATCGAGCGGGCGCTGGCCATGGTGCTGGAGTCGAAGCGCACCATCGTCTGCTGGGCGATGGGCCTCACCCAGCACAAGCACTCCGTCGCGACCATCCGCGAGGTCGTCAACTTCCTCCTGCTGCGCGGCAACATCGGCCGGCCGGGGGCCGGGGTGTGTCCCGTACGCGGACACTCCAACGTCCAGGGCGACCGCACCATGGGCATCTTCGAGCGGCCCGCGCCGGCGTTCCTCGACGCCCTGGACCGCGAGTTCGGCATCACCTCGCCGCGCCACCACGGCTACGACGTCGTACGGGCCATCCGCGCCCTGCGCGACGGCGACGCGAAGGTCTTCTTCGCCATGGGCGGCAACTTCGTCGCGGCGTCACCGGACACCGAGGTGACCGAGGCGGCGATGCGCACCGCGCGGCTCACCGTGCACGTCTCGACCAAGCTCAACCGCTCGCACGCGGTGACCGGCGCGCGCGCCCTGATCCTGCCCACCCTCGGCCGTACCGACAAGGACATACAGGCGGGCGGCAGGCAGATCGTCACCGTGGAGGACTCCATGGGCATGGTGCACGCCTCGCGCGGCAACCTCGCCCCCGCGAGCCCGCACCTGCTCTCCGAGCCGGCGATCGTCGCCCGGCTGGCGCGGGCCGTCCTCGGCCCCGCGTCGCTGACTCCGTGGGAGGAGTTCGAGAAGGACTACGGGTCGATCCGCGACCGCATCTCGCGCGTCGTCCCCGGCTTCGAGGACTTCAACGCGCGCGTCGCCGAACCCGGCGGGTTCCAGCTCCCGCACGCCCCGCGCGACGAGCGGCGCTTCCCCACCGCCACCGGCAAGGCCAACTTCACGGCGGCGCCCGTCGAGTACCCGGAGCTGCCCGCGGGCCGGCTGCTGCTCCAGACGCTGCGCTCGCACGACCAGTACAACACCACGATCTACGGCCTGGACGACCGCTACCGGGGCATCAAGGGCGGCCGTCGCGTCGTCCTGGTGAACGCGGACGACGCCCGCGAACTGGGCCTGGCCGACGGCTCGTACACGGACCTGGTCAGCGAGTGGCGGGACGGCGTCGAGCGGCGGGCCCGCGGTTTCCGGGTGGTGCACTACCCCACGGCGCGCGGCTGCGCCGCCGCCTACTACCCGGAGACGAACGTGCTGGTGCCGCTGGACTCGACGGCCGACACGAGCAACACCCCGGCGAGCAAGTCCGTCGTGGTGCGCTTCGAGCGGCAGTGACGGGACGGACCCGACCCGCCTGAGCGTTCGCTCAGTCATCTGATAAGACGGTGCGGACCAGCGCACCGAACAAGGTGCATTGAACACGTATCGCATCACGCAGCCGATCGGAGCCGGACCCCATGGGTGAACAGTCCACAGCGAACGAGCAGACGGCGGCGACGTTCCCGCAGGAGGTCATCGACGAGTACGCGCCGTACGACATGGACCTCACGGAGTTCTTCTCCGCCGGGAACCTCGGCACCCGCATGGGCCTGGTGGTCACCGAGGCGTCCGCCGACCGCGTCGTCGCCACCATGCCCGTCGAGGGCAACACCCAGCCGTACGGACTGCTGCACGGCGGCGCCTCGGCCGTACTCGCCGAGACCCTCGGCTCCATCGGCGCGATGCTGCACGGCGGGCGCAACAAGGTCGCCGTGGGCGTGGACCTCAACTGCACCCATCACCGCGCCGTACGGGGCGGAACGGTGACCGGCGTCGCCACCCCGATCCACCGCGGACGGTCCACCGCGACGTACGAGATCGTGATCACCGACGAGCAGGACAAAAGGGTGTGCACCGCCCGGCTGACGTGTCTGCTGCAGAGCGGCGACGGCACCTCCTTCATCCCGACAAAAGAGGCGTGAGGAGCGAACCTCAAGGGGACCTCAAGCGGGCCGGGTGAAGTGCCGAACGGGCTTCCCCCGGCCCACGGTGACCAACAGGTGAGACGCGCGACGGCCGCCGGGCCGCCGCGAAACACGGCGGAAACGAGCGCTCGCCGAGTACGTCGCGTCGGCCCGCCCGCCCGCCGGAGCCCGCGCGGGAGCGCCAGGTCGGAATCCTGATGGTGACGTTATGTAACGCCTTGCGGTGCGATCCATTGTCCTGTCGCCCGATGCGCATTAGCTTCGGCACATGAGCGGTATCGGCCCCGTCGAAGCGGGCGAGGACACCTACCCACATCCCGAGGCCGCGCTCACCGGGGCCGCGCCGGTCCGGGTCCGCCTCACCGTGCCCGCGCGCCACCGCCGCAAGGCCGCGCTGGCCGCCGCCGCGACCCTCACCGCCGGCGTGTGCGTGTACGTCCTCAACGCCCCCGAACCGCCGCCCGCGCCACCCCCGCCCTGGCCCTCGCAGGTCGTCGGCTTCCACTACGCCGGAGCCTCGGCCGGGACCGGCCGCCCGGGCGCCTTCACCTTCACCGTCACCCTCACCACCGAACCCGGCCGGCGGGTCACTATCGACGCCATCACCCAGCCGTCGGCGGCGCTGGCCGTGTCGACCCGGCCGTCCGCGCCGTTCACCGTGGAGCCCGGCGGATCACGCGAGGTACTCGTGACGGTCTACGTGCTCGACTGCGGGGAAGTACCGCGGAACGCCGGACTCCCCTTCCTGGACGTCACCCTGCGTAACGAAAGGGCGGTCCAGAAACAGAGCCGGATCCTCGGCGGCGGCTACCCGGAAGACCTCGGCGCGGCCATCGAAAAGGCCTGCGACCGTCCCGCTCCGTAACCGGTCGATTACCGTTACGGTCCTGCTGGTTCTCACTATGTGGACTTCCGAACGGTCTCAAATCACACGTCTTTCCCTTCCCGGCCGGGCTTCACCGCGGCCCCGTCATAACAAGAACGTCACATCATGGGCCGCACCTCTGCACCACCCCCACCAGCGCGCTTAGAGTCACGGCCAGTCACCGCGCCACCGGATTACTTATCAGTTCGGTTCCAGCGCTCGACCCGGCGTCCCAATCAGGGACGGCCGTGCCAGGGGAAAGGACTGATCGTGCGTCACCGTTCCTTGTTCATAGTCACCTCCGCTGTCACCGTAGGAGCCCTCACGCTTTCTGCTTGCGGCTCCCGCGACGACAGTGGCGAAGGAGGCAGCGGCGGCGGCGGAAAGACGACCGTCGTCATCGGCCTCGACGCGCCGCTGACCGGAGACCTCTCCGCGCTCGGCCAGGGCATCAAGAACTCCGCCGACCTCGCCGTCAAGACGGCCAACAAGAACAACGAAGTCGAAGGCGTCACCTTCAAGCTCGAGGCGCTCGACGACGTGGCCCAGGCCGCGACCGGCCAGCAGAACGCCACCAAGCTCGTCGGCGACGACGAGGTCATGGGTGTCGTCGGCCCCCTGAACTCCGACGTCGGCCAGTCGATGCAGAAGGTCTTCGCCAACGACAACCTGGTCCAGGTGTCGCCCGCCAACACCAACCCCGAGCTCACGCAGGGCAAGGACTGGCAGACCGGCAAGAAGGTCCGCGGCTTCGACACGTACTTCCGCACGTCGACCACGGACGCCATCCAGGGCCCGTACGCCGCGCAGTACATGTTCAACGACAAGAAGCTCAAGAAGGTCTATGTCATCGATGACAAGAAGACCTACGGAGCCGGTCTGGCCGCCACCTTCTCCACCGAGTTCAAGAAGCTCGGCGGCAAGGTAGTGGGCACCGACCACATCAACCCGGACGACAAGGACTTCTCGTCCGTGGCGAGCAAGGTCGCGCAGACCGACGCCGAGTTCGTCTACTACGGCGGCGAGTACCCGGCCGGCGCCCCGCTGGCCAGCCAGATCAAGAACGCCGGCGCCAAGATCCCCACCGTCGGCGGTGACGCGCTCTTCAGCGCCGAGTACATCAAGCTGGGCAAGAAGAACTCCGAAGGCGACTTCGCCAGCTCCGTCGGCGCGCCCCTGGAGACCCTGGAGACGGCCAAGAAGTTCATCACGGACTACGAGGCCGGCGGCTACGACGGCGCCTTCGAGGCGTACGGCGGCTACTCCTACGACTCCACCTGGGCGATCATCCAGGCGGTCAAGGCCGTCGTCGAGAAGAACGACGGCAAGCTGCCCGGCGACGTCAAGGACGCGCGCAAGCAGATCACCGAGGCCATGCAGGACGTCAAGTTCGACGGAGTGACCGGATCGGTCGGCTTCGACGAGTTCGGCGACACCGTGAACAAGCAGCTCTCCCTCTACGAGGTCAAGGGCGGCAAGCACGTCCCCGTCAAGACGGGCGTGTTCGAGGGCTGACCGGGCTGACCAGCCCTCCCTCCATATAGGACCTACCACCGCGCGGGGGCGCCACAGCGCCCCCGCGCGGCCGTATCTGACCCCACTCATTCGGAGGCCCCGCGGTGAACGATCTGCCGCAGCAACTTGCCAACGGCCTGCTACTCGGCGCGCTGTACGGACTCATCGCAATCGGTTACACGATGGTCTATGGCATAGTCCAGCTCATCAATTTCGCCCATGGCGAGATATTCATGATCGGCGGCTTCGGTGCGCTGACCGCATTCCTCTGGCTGCCCAGCGGCACCAGTCTGCTCATCGCACTGCCACTCATGATCCTCATGGCGATGGCCTGCTCCGTGCTCGTCGCCGTAGGAGCCGAACGCTTCGCCTACCGGCCCCTGCGCAACGCGCCCAGGCTCGCACCACTGATCACCGCGATCGGCCTCTCCATCGCACTGCAGCAGGCGGTCTGGGCCTTCTACCCCGACGCCACCAAGTCCCGGCCCTTCCCCGAATTCGAGGGCGGCAGGCTCGACTTCGGCGCCTTCGCCATCAGCCGCGGCGACCTCTTCCTGCTCATCGCCGCCCCCCTGTGCATGATCACCCTCGGGTTCTTCGTCTCCAAGACCCGCACCGGGCGCGCCATGCAGGCCACGTCGCAGGACCCGGACACGGCCAAGCTGATGGGCATCAACACCGACCGCATCATCGTCACCGCGTTCGCGATCGGCGCGGCCTTCGCCGCCATCGCGGCCGTCGCCCACGGCCTCAAGTACGGCGAGGTCAACTTCAAGATGGGCTTCATCGCCGGACTCAAGGCGTTCACCGCCGCCGTCCTCGGCGGTATCGGCAACATCTACGGCGCCATGATCGGCGGACTCGTCCTCGGCCTCTCCGAGGCCATGGCCACCGCCTACATCGAGAACATCCCCGGCATGTCCCAGCTCGGCGGCGGCGCCTGGAAGGACGTGTGGGCGTTCGTCCTCCTCATTCTCGTCCTGCTGCTGAGGCCCCAGGGTCTGCTCGGCGCACGCGTCTCGGATAGGGCGTGACACCGATGACCACAACAATCGACAAGAACGCGGCCCCCGCCACCGGCCCCAACCCCCCGGTCATCGGACTGCCCCTGTCGGCAGCCCGCGCCGGCACCGGCATCGGCGCCGTCGCCACCTTCGCGAGCACCTTCCTCGCCTGGACCTGGACCGCCGCGTTCCCCGGCGACCTCAGCGTCACCGGATACCCCGGCGGCCTCCAGGTACTCACCCTCACCGGCGCGATCCTGACGCTCCTGTTCGTACTCGCCGGCTACGAGATCCGCGGCCTGCGCTGGCTCTCACCCGCCGGCAAGAACGGGCCCGCCCTCCTCTTCGCCCTCGGCACGTTCGTCACCACCTGGTTCACCGTGATCGCCATCACCGTGGACCTCGGCGGACTCGCCAACCTCGAACCCGGCGCCTACGTCGCGGCAGTGGCCTCACTGATCGCCCTCGTCGCCGCGCTCGGACTGCCCTCGGACGTCGCCGCCGACAACACCGGCGCCAACGCCTGGCAGCGCTTCGTCCACTGCTTCAAGGCACCCGTGCCCAAGGAAGCGACAGCCCTCCCCGGCTGGGCCGAGATCCTCATCATCGCCGTCTCGTTCGGACTCGGCCTGTACGTCTTCACGTACGGAATCGACATCGACTCCGACAACCCCCAGCTGTTCATCGGCTTCCTGATCCTCGTCGGATTCGGCGCCACGGCGATCTCCCGCGCCGGCCTCAACCGCCGCCTCGCGAGCCTCACCTCCAAGCACAAGAACGTCACCGTGACCGCGGCCTTCGTCGCCGCGTTCGCCTTCCCGTTCACCCAGAGCAACGACGCGTACGCCACCATCGGCACGAACATCCTGATCTTCGCCACCGTCGCCCTGGGCCTCAACGTCGTCGTCGGCCTCGCCGGCCTCCTCGACCTCGGATACGTCGCGTTCCTCGGCGTCGGCGCCTACACGGCCGCCCTCGTCTCCGGCTCGCCGTCCTCCACGATCGGCCTCCACCTGCCGTTCTGGGCCGCGGTCCTGTGCGGCGCGGCCGCCTCACTGGTCTTCGGTGTCGTCATCGGCGCACCGACACTGCGGCTGCACGGCGACTACCTCGCCATCGTCACCCTCGGCTTCGGTGAGATCTTCCGCATCACGATGCAGAACCTCGACGGCTCCTCCGGCCCCGACGTCACCAACGGATCCAACGGCATCCCCAACATCCCGGACCTCGAGCTCTTCGGGTTCAACCTCGGGGAGTCCCATACGATCCTGGGAATGGAACTGGGCAGGTTCTCCAACTACTACCTGCTCATGCTCCTGTTCACCATCGTCGTGGTGACCGTCTTCCGCCGCTCCGACCAGTCCCGCATCGGCCGCGCCTGGGTCGCCATCCGCGAGGACGAGACCGCCGCCCGGGCCATGGGCATCAACGCCTTCCGGCTCAAGCTGCTCGCCTTCGCCCTCGGCGCCACCCTCGCCGGCATGGCCGGCACCGTACAGGCCCACGTGACCTTCACCGTCACACCCGCCCAGTACAAGTTCGTCGAGGCCGTACCGCCGAACTCCGCCTTCCTGCTCGCCGCCGTCATCCTCGGCGGCATGGGCACGGTCAGCGGACCCCTCATCGGCGCGGCGCTGCTCTACCTCATCCCGGCGAAGCTCCAGTTCATGGCCGACTACCAGCTCCTGCTCTTCGGTGTCGCGCTCATCCTCCTCATGCGCTTCCGCCCCGAGGGCCTCATCGCCGACCGCAGGAAGCAGCTGGAATTCCACGAGACCGGGCAACTCGACGCCCCCAAGGGCGATATCGGCCTCAAAAAGGCGGGGGTGTGACCCAATGACCACCGACATCCAGCCCACCGACTCCGGCTCCGCCGGACCGGGCACCGCCACAGCGACGACCGTTCTGCAAGCCACCGGCGTCACCAAGAGGTTCGGCGGACTCACCGCCGTGAAGAGCGTCGATCTGCACGTCAACTCCGGCGAGATCGTCGGCCTCATCGGCCCCAACGGCGCCGGTAAGACCACCTTCTTCAACTGCCTCACCGGTCTGTACGTCCCCACCGAGGGCACCGTCAGCTACAAGGGCACCGTCCTGCCCCACCAGTCCCACCTGGTCACCAAGGCAGGCATCGCCCGTACGTTCCAGAACATCCGCCTCTTCGCCAACATGACCGTCCTGGAGAACGTCCTCGTCGGACGCCACACCAGGACCAAGGAAGGGCTCTGGTCCGCACTCCTGCGCGGCCCCGGGTTCAAGAAGGCGGAGAAGGAGTCCGAGGCACGCGCCATGGAACTCCTGGAGTTCACCGGACTCGCCGGCAAGCGCGACCACCTCGCCCGCAACCTCCCCTACGGAGAACAGCGGAAGCTGGAGATCGCGCGCGCCCTCGCCAGCGACCCGGGCCTCCTCCTGCTCGACGAGCCCACCGCGGGCATGAACCCGCAGGAGACCCGCACCACCCAGGACCTGGTCTTCGCCATCCGCGACCAGGGCATCGCCGTACTCGTCATCGAGCACGACATGCGCTTCATCTTCAACCTGTGCGACCGCGTCGCCGTCCTCGTCCAGGGCGAGAAGCTCGTCGAAGGCACCGCCGAGGTCGTCCAGGCCGACGAGCGGGTCGTCGCCGCCTATCTCGGCACCCCCTACGAGGGCGCCCCCGGCGCCGAGGAAGTCTCCGAGGTGGAGGCCGCGGAGGCACACAGCACGGCAGGCACAGAAGGAGACACCAAGTGACCGCACTACTGGAGGTGGAGGACCTCAAGGTCGCCTACGGCAAGATCGAAGCCGTCAAGGGCATCTCCTTCAGCGTCGAAGCCGGTCAGATCGTCACGCTCATCGGCACCAACGGCGCGGGCAAGACGACCACGCTGCGCACCCTGTCCGGGCTGCTCAAGCCCTCCGGGGGCCGGATCATTTTCGACGGCCAGCCGCTCAACGGCATCGGCGCGCACAAGATCGTCGCGATGGGCCTGGCGCACTCCCCCGAGGGCCGCAGGATCTTCCCGCGGCTCACGATCGCTGAGAACCTCAAGCTCGGCGCCTTCCTCCGGAAGGACACCGCCGGCATCGAGAAGGACATCAAGCGCGCCTACGAACTCTTCCCGATCCTCGGCGAACGCAGCAAGCAGGCGGCGGGCACCCTCTCCGGCGGCGAGCAGCAGATGCTCGCCATGGGCCGGGCGCTGATGTCGCAGCCCAAGCTGCTCATGCTGGACGAGCCGTCCATGGGACTCTCGCCGATCATGATGCAGAAGATCATGGCGACCATCGCCGAACTCAAGTCGCAGGGCACGACGATCCTCCTCGTCGAGCAGAACGCCCAGGCCGCGCTGTCACTGGCCGACCAGGGCCATGTGATGGAGGTCGGCAAGGTCGTGCTCTCGGGAACCGGGCGGGACCTGCTGGTCGACGAGTCGGTACGGAAGGCGTACCTCGGCGAGGACTGAGCCGCGGATACGAAAACGAGAAGGCCCGCGCCCCTCGGGGGGATGCGGGCCTTTCTCACGCCGTACGCCGCCGCTACTGCCCCTTCGCGGCCTTCTTCTCCTCGTTGTCCTCGATGACGGCCTCGGCGACCTGCTGCATCGACAGCCGCCGGTCCATCGAGGTCTTCTGGATCCACCGGAAGGCGGCGGGCTCGGTGAGACCGTACTGCGTCTGCAGGATCGACTTCGCGCGGTCCACGAGCTTGCGCGTCTCCAGCCGGGTCGTCAGATCGGCGACCTCCTGCTCAAGGGCCTTGAGCTCGTTGAAGCGCGAGACGGCCATCTCGATGGCGGGTACGACGTCGCTCTTGCTGAACGGCTTCACCAGATACGCCATCGCGCCGGCGTCCCGGGCCCGCTCCACGAGATCGCGCTGCGAGAAGGCGGTGAGCATCAGGACGGGGGCGATGGACTCCCCCGCGATGCGCTCGGCGGCGGAGATGCCGTCGAGGACGGGCATCTTCACATCGAGGATGACGAGATCGGGCCGGTGCTCCCGCGCGAGCTCGACGGCACGCTCACCGTCACCGGCCTCGCCCACGACGGAGTAGCCCTCTTCTTCGAGCATCTCCTTGAGGTCGAGACGGATGAGCGCCTCGTCCTCGGCGATGACGACCCGGGTGGTCAGGGGCGGGACATGCGACTTGTCGTCGTCTTCGACGGGCTGGGGCGACTCGGGGGCGGTCACTGAGGCTCCTCGTAACTGGCAGATACTGCTGGCGACGAGAGTACCTAGCTGCGTCGCCGTGTGGGGAACCGGTAGACTCCTCTCGCGGCGACCGGCCGGGTTGGTGGAACGGTATACACGGAGGTCTCAAACACCTCTGCCCGAGAGGGCTTGCGGGTTCGAGTCCCGCACCCGGTACCGTACGAAAGTGGATGTTCACGTTCTCGTGAACATCCATTTTTCGTTGCACAAAGCCATGCGGTGTCACGCAAAGTAGTTCCATGAACTTCCACGGCACCGAAGTGCGCCAGAAGGCGCTCACCCTACTGCGTGACGGTATGAGCAACAGCGAAGTGGCCCGCCGGATGAAGATCCCGCCCGGCACCGTCAGCTACTGGCTGCACATGGACCGGGCCAGGCGCGGCGAACCCGTGGCGACTCGGCCCGCACTGCTGTGCCCCATATGCGACGGCCGGTCACTGGACCATCCTGCGTACGCCTACGTGCTGGGGCTGTACCTCGGCGACGGGCACATCAGCCACTACGCGAAACACCGGGTTCCCAGCCTGATGATCACCATGGACGACTCATGGCCCGGACTGCAGGACGCGGCCGAAGCAGCCCTCCGTGCGGTCTTTCCGCACAACGCCACGTGCCGAGTCCGCAGCAAGGGCTGCCACAACATCAAGGTCTACTTCAAGCACCTCAACTGCTTGTTCCCCCAGCACGGACCGGGGAGAAAACATGAGCGGCCCATTGCACTGCTCCCCTGGCAGCAACAGATCGTGGCAGCCCATCCCTGGGAATTCATCCGCGGGCTGATCCACTCCGACGGGTGTCGCAACATGAACTGGACCACGCGCGTCGTCAAGGGCGAGCGCAAGCGGTACGAGTATCCCCGCTACTGGTTCACCAACGTCTCCGACGACATCCGGCGGCTCTACACCGACACGCTCGACCGGCTCGGCGTCGAGTGGAAGGACTGCACCCGGCACGGGAAGCCGTACAACATCTCCGTCGCCCGCAAGGCGTCCGTCGCGCTCATGGACGCGCACGTCGGGCCGAAGTACTGAACCCCGGCCCGGCGGCGGCTACTTCGGGCTGTCGTCCTCGCCCACGTGGTGGACCCGGACCAGGTTGGTCGAGCCGGCGACGCCCGGCGGGGAGCCCGCCGTGATGACGACGATGTCGCCCTTGTTGCAGCGGCCGATCCGCAGCAGGTGTTCGTCCACCTGGTCGACCATCGCGTCCGTCGAGTCCACATGCGGGCCGAGGAACGCCTCCACACCCCAGGTGAGGTTCAGCTGCGCCTGTGTCGCCGGGTCCGGGGTGAAGGCCAGGAGCGGGATCGGGGAGCGGTAGCGGGAGAGGCGTTTGACCGTGTCGCCGGACTGGGTGAACGCGACCAGGAACTTCGCGCCGAGGAAGTCGCCCATCTCGGCCGCCGCGCGGGCGACCGCGCCGCCCTGGGTGCGGGGCTTGCTGCGTTCGGTGAGCGGGGGCAGGCCCTTGGCCAGGACGTCCTCCTCCGCTGCCTCGACGATGCGGCTCATCGTCCGGACGGTCTCGACCGGGTACTTGCCGACGCTCGTCTCGCCGGAGAGCATCACCGCGTCGGTGCCGTCGATGACGGCGTTGGCGACGTCGGACGCCTCCGCGCGGGTCGGGCGGGAGTTGTCGATCATCGAGTCGAGCATCTGCGTGGCGACGATGACCGGCTTCGCGTTGCGCTTCGCGAGCTTGATCGCGCGCTTCTGCACGATCGGCACCTGTTCCAGCGGCATTTCCACGCCGAGGTCGCCCCGGGCGACCATGATGCCGTCGAACGCGGCGACGATGTCGTCTATGTTCTCCACGGCCTGCGGCTTCTCGACCTTGGCGATGACGGGGACGCGCCGGCCTTCCTCGTCCATCACCCGGTGGACGTCGTCGATGTCGCGTCCGCTGCGCACGAAGGAGAGGGCGACGACGTCGGCGCCGATGCGCAGGGCCCAGCGGAGGTCGTCGATGTCCTTCTCGGAGAGCGCGGGGACGGACACCGCGACGCCGGGCAGGTTGAGGCCCTTGTTGTCGGAGACCATGCCGCCTTCGACGACGGTGGTGCGGACGCGGGGTCCGTCGACCCCGGTGACCTCCAGGGTCACCTTGCCGTCGTCGACCAGGATGCGTTCGCCGGTGGTCACGTCGTCGGCGAGTCCTTCGTAGGTGGTGCCGCACGTGTGGCGGTCGCCTTCGAGGGGTTCGACGGTGATGGTGAATTCGTCGCCGCGTTCAAGGAGTACGGGGCCTTCGCGGAAGCGTCCGAGGCGGATCTTCGGGCCTTGAAGGTCGGCGAGGATTCCCACGCTGCGGCCGGTTTCCTCGGCGGCTTTGCGTACGCGCTGGTAGCGCTCCTCGTGCTCGGCGTAGCTGCCGTGGCTGAGGTTGAAGCGGGCGACGTCCATTCCGGCCTCGACCAGTGCTTTGATCTGGTCGTAAGAGTCGGTGGCGGGCCCCAGGGTACAGACGATTTTTGCTCGGCGCATGGTTCGAGACTAAACCTTACCGTCGGGTAGGTAATTGGTCTCACATGACTACTCAACAACCTTTGCATGAAGGGTTGTTGACAAGTGTTGAAGTGCGCGCACGGCCGCTCTGATGAGCGTTATTCGGAGGTTGTCGGCAGCGGGCCCGGTCTGGGCCGGGCCCGTCCCGGAGCCCGTCCTCAGAGGGCCGGCGGTGTCATCGTGAAGCGCGCGTTCACCTGCGCGTAGACCGTCTGCCGCTGCGGTTCGAGATCGAGGGCGGGCGCCGCGCCGGCGGCTTCGGGGGCTCCGCCGTAACTCATCGCGTACGGGGCCGCACGTGGCGCGTACGGCACGGCGTTCTCGGCCCCGATGTCGGCGAGTTCGACGAGTGCGGCGAGGTTGGCGCCGAGTGCCCCGGCGTACTCGCGGGCCCGCTGGACGGCTTCGCGCACCGCCTGCCTGCGGGCCTCGCCGTGTGCGGGTGAGTCGGGGCGCAGGGCCCACCAGGGGCCGTCGACGGTGGTGAGTTCGAGGTCGGCGAGGCGGGTGGTGAGTTCGCCGAGTGCGGTGAAGTCGGCGAGTTCGGCGGTGATGGTCACCCGGCCGTGGTAGGCGCGGATCCGTTCGTTCCGGCCGTGCCGGGTCAGCTCGGGGTTGATGGAGAAGGAGCCGGTCTCCAGCTTCTCGACGGCGTCTCCGTAGGACTTGACGAGTGTCAGGGCCTCGTTGTTGCGGCGGGTGAGGTCTTCGAGCGCGGTGCGCCGGTCGGTGCCTCGCGCGCGGACCGAGACGCCGATTCTGGCGATCTCGGGG
>NZ_JAAPBF010000142.1 GCF_022695985.1 Streptomyces sp. NP-1717
CCGGGAAGGCGCCCACGGTGATCGAAACCCGACCGGATACGCTGACTTGAATGACAGCAGCGACACATCGACAATCCATGTGATCGTCAGCAGACAGGAGTACCCCTCGTGACCGTCGTCGGGCCGTTCGGGTTGAGTGTGCGGGACCCGGCTCTTGAAGCCGATGTCCTGAACGGATTGTCGGCCGTGGAGGCGGGTCTCCTCGAAGCCACCAAGAGCGAGGTCCCCTTCATCACGGAAGCCGCGCAGCATCTGGTGCGCGCCGGCGGCAAGCGGTTCAGGCCGCTGGTCGTGATGCTGGCGGCCCAGTTCGGCGACCCGTACGCCCCCGGGATCGTGCCGGCGGCCGTCGTCGTCGAGCTGACCCACCTGGCGACGCTCTACCACGACGACGTGATGGACGAGGCGGACGTACGCCGGGGTGTGGACAGCGCCAACAGCCGCTGGGGCAACTCCGTCGCGGTCCTCACCGGCGACTTCCTCTTCGCGCGCGCCTCGCACATCCTGGCGGATCTCGGGCCGGAGGCCGTACGGATCCAGGCCGAGGCGTTCGAGCGGCTCGTGACGGGCCAGATCCTGGAGACGGCCGGACCGCGCGACGGGCGCGACCCCGTCGGCCACTACCTCGACGTGCTCGCCGGCAAGACCGGCGCCCTGTTCGCCGTGTCCGGCCGCTTCGGGGCGCTGACGTCCGGCGCCGACGAGTCGGTCACCGACATCCTCACCCAGTACGGAGAGCGGCTCGGCGTCGCCTTCCAGCTCGCCGACGACGTCCTGGACATCGCCAGCGACTCCCACGAGTCGGGCAAGACCCCCGGCACCGATCTGCGCGAGGGCATCCCCACGCTCCCGGTGCTGCTGCTGCGCGAGCAGGCACAGGCGCACGGCCGTCCGGAGGACGTGGCGCTGGTCGAACTGCTGGACGGCGACCTGACGGACGACGCCCGGCACGCGGACGCGCTGGTCGGGCTGCGCGCCCACCCGGCGCTGGAGCAGGCGCGGCGGGACACCGTCCGATACGCCGAGGAGGCGCGTTCGGCGCTCTCCCCGCTGCCCGAGTGCTACGCGAAGTCGGCGCTGCTGGAGCTCTGCGACGCGGTCGTCCACCGGGCGGGCTGAGTACGTCTCCTGACGCCCCGTCCGGCGCCCGTCACCCGTCCGGGCCCGTACCCCTGGCTCGTTCTTCCCCCGTCCCCTACTGGATGGGGGAGGTGGCCATGTCCCCTGTCATCCCATAGCAGTACGCGAGGTTGCGTCCGCGGGTTGACGCTTCCCATGAGCTGATTTGGTCTTATGGAGAGCACCACCCCGGACCAATTCGAGTGAGAATGGCGGCAAGGGGTGGACGAGTGAAGAGGATGAGAGCCGCCGACCACGGAGGTAGGGCACACATGGCACCGAACGACAGCGCACAGATCACCGGTGAGAACGGCGGGACCGGGGAGCTTCCGGCGGGCCGTCGCAGAGCGGCGCGCTATGTGGTTCCCGTCGGGGTGGCCGCGGTGGCCGCGGCGACCATCGGCCTCGTCCCCGCGCTCGCCGCGGCCGGCGACCCGGACCTGCCGGCGATCAGCGCGCAGGAGCTGATCGAGAAGATCGCGGCGTCCGACACCGAGCAGCTGTCCGGCACGGTCAAGGTCAAGACGGACCTCGGCATCCCGGCCATCGGCGGCCTCGGCGGTGCCACCGCCGGTGCGTTCGCGCCGAAGGGCGGCACCGAGGACGGCGAGAAGGGCGGTTCGGCCGCCGAGCCGACCGGCCGGATGATGGAGCTGGCCTCCGGCGAGCACACCCTGCGGGTGGCCGCCGACGGACCCGCCAAGCAGCGTGTGTCGATCCTCGACAGCGCCGCCGAGTACAGCCTGATCCACAACAGCGGCGAGGTGTGGGCGTACGACAGCGCCTCCAACGAGGCGTACCACGCCAAGGCACCGGCCGGTGCGCACGGTTCGGGCAAGGACCAGGCCGCTCCGAAGGACCTGCCCGCCACGCCCCAGGACTTCGCACGGGAGGCGCTGAAGGCCGCGGCCGGCACCACCTCGGTCACCGTCGACGGCACGGCCCGGATCGCGGGCCGGGACGCCTACCAGCTGGTGATCAAGCCCAAGCAGGAGGGCTCGACGGTCGGTTCCGTGAAGGTCGCGGTCGACGCCGGCACCGGTACGCCGCTGAAGTTCACCCTGCTGCCGAGCAGCGGTGGCAAGGCGGCGATCGACGTCGGCTTCACCAAGGTCGACTTCTCGAAGCCGGCCGCGTCCACCTTCGACTTCACGCCCCCCAAGGGCGCGAAGGTGACGGAGGCGGACGAGTCGAAGGCCACCGGCAAGGACGAGGCCCACAAGGTGCCCAAGGGCGCCGGGGAGCTCGGGACCGAGCCGAACGTCATCGGTGAGGGCTGGACCTCGGTGGTCCGGCTCGACACGGGCGGCAAGAGCCCGGCCGGTGCCGTGTCGGGGGACATGCCGGCCCAGGCTCAGCAGTTCATGGACGCGCTGGGCGACAAGGTGGAAGGGAAGTTCGGTTCGGGCACGGTCTTCAAGACGCGCCTGGTGAACGCCCTGATGACGGACGACGGCAAGGTCTACGTCGGCGCGGTCACCAAGGACGCGCTGGTGAAGGTCGCCAACGAGGCGAAGTAGCGCGAGGCGCCGCGGTACAGCCCGTACCGCGGCGGCGCACACGAGTGGCCCGCCCCGTCGTACGCTCCGTACGGCGGGGCGGACCGCTGTCCGCCGTCGGCACCGGGGCACGGGGCCGGGAGAAGGGATGGGCGTGGGATGACCGTCGTCATAGAGACACACGGGCTGAGCAAGCGCTACCGGGGCGGGCAGCTCGCGGTCGACCGTCTCGACCTCGCCGTGCCCGCCGGCAGCGTCTTCGGATTCCTCGGACCCAACGGCTCCGGCAAGACCACCACCATCCGCATGCTGATGGGCCTGATCGAACCGACCGCGGGCACCGCCTCGGTCCTCGGCCGCGCCATGCCGCGCGCCGCCGCAGCCGTACTGCCGCAGGTCGGCGCGCTGATCGAAGGACCCGCGCTGTACGGGTACCTGAACGGCCGCGACAATCTCCTGCGGTACGACTCCGCCGACCCCACCGCCGATCCGCGCACCCGGCGGGCGCGGGTGGCCGGGGCCCTGGAGCGGGTCGGGCTCACGGCGGCGGGCGCCAAGAAGGCGAAGGCGTACTCGCTCGGCATGAAACAGCGGCTCGCGCTCGCCGCCGCGCTGCTCCAGCCGCGCAGGCTCCTGGTGCTCGACGAGCCGACGAACGGGCTCGACCCGCAGGGCATGCGGGAGATCAGATCCCTCGTGCGGGAGCTGGCGGGGGACGGGACGACGGTCTTCCTCTCCTCGCACCTGCTGGACGAGATCGAGCAGGTGTGCACGCACGCGGCCGTGATGGCGCGGGGGCGGCTGCTGACCCAGGGGACGGTCGCCGAGCTGGCGGCGGGCACCCGCGGCCGGCTGGCGGTCACGACGCCCGATCCGGGGGACGCGGCGCGGGTGCTGAAGGAGCTGGGGGTCACCGATGTGACCGTGGCCGGGGACAGGGTGAGCGGGGAGCTGCCGGTGTCCGGCGAGGGTGATCCGGCCGAGCCCGCCGAGCTGAACGCGGGGCTGGTACGGGCGGGGGTGCGCGTCCGGGCCTTCGGGGTCGAGCGGGCGTCGCTGGAGGACGCGTTCGTGGCGCTGACCGGGGAGGGATTCGATGTCGCGGGTTGAGGACGCGGGTACGGGCGCGGGCGCCGCAACGGGTACGGACGCGGGTACGGGCACGGGCGCCGTCGCCGCGCGCGCCGTGTCGCCGCTGTGGACGTTCGGGCTCCTGCGCTCCGAGCTGACCACCACCTTCCGCCGCTGGCGCACCCTCGCGCTGCTCGGCGTGCTGGCCGCCGTACCGGTCCTGATCGGCATCGCCATCAAGATCGAGACGAGCGACGGCGGTTCGGCCGGCGGCGGCGGTGGAGGTGGAGGGGCAGAGGGCGGCCCGGCCTTCCTCGCACAGATCACCAACAACGGGCTGTTCCTCGTCTTCGCCGCGCTCGCCGCGACGCTGCCGGTCTTCCTTCCGATGGCGGTCGGCGTCGTCGCGGGTGACTCGGTCGCGGGCGAGGCCAACGCGGGCACCCTGCGCTATCTGCTGGTCGCGCCGGCGGGCCGGACCCGGCTGCTGCTGGCCAAGTACGCCGCGACGCTGGTGTTCTGCCTGGCGGCGACCGTGGCGGTGGCGGTCTCCGCGCTGATCGTGGGGGCGCTGCTGTTCCCGCTCGGCGAGGTCACCACGATCTCGGGGACGCGCATCTCGTTCGGCGAAGGGCTGCTCAGGGCGCTGCTGATAGCGCTGGTGGTCGCCGCCTCACTGATCGGGCTCGCGGCGCTCGGCCTCTTCGTCTCCACCCTCACCAACAGCGGGATCGCGGCCATGGCCACGACGGTCGGGCTGGTGATCACGGTGCAGATCCTGAACACGATCCCGCAGCTGGACGGTATCCATCCGTATCTCTTCCCGCACTACTGGCTGTCCTTCGCCGATCTGCTCCGCGAGCCGTTCTACTGGGACGACGTGCTGCGGAATCTCGGTCTGCAGGGCGTGTACGCGGCCGTGTTCGGCTCGGCGGCCTGGGCGCGTTTCACGGCGAAGGACATCAGTGCGTGAGGTCGGCTGCCGGGGGAGCGGCCGTCAGGTCCCCAGCTCCCAGATCGCGTAGGCGATCGCGTCGCTGTTGCGGTTCAGCGCCGTGTCGTTGATGCTCGCCGTCGTGTCGCAGGACGAGTGGTAGCAGCGGTCGAAGGCCTGGCCCGCCGTACCGCCCCACTTCTGGGCCTGGGCGCTGGTCTTCGTACGCCCGGCGCCGGTGAACAGCCCGCCGACCGGTACGCCGATGCTCATGAAGGAGGCGTGGTCCGAGCGGCCGTCGCCCTCGGTCTCGATCTCCGTCGGGACGCCGAGCCCGGCGAAGTAGGTCTTGAAGGTCTGCTCGATGGCCGGGTCGTCGTCGTAGACGAAGTAGCCGGCGTTCGACGAGCCGATCATGTCGAAGTTGAGGTAGCCGTCGAGCTTCGCGCGCTCGGCGGACGGCAGGTTGTTCGCGTAGTAGCGGGAGCCGACCAGCCCCAGCTCCTCCGCGCCCCACCAGCCGAAGCGCAGATGCTTCGTCGGTTGCAGCCCGGTTCTGGAGACCGCGAGCGCGGTCTCCAGTACGGCGGCGGAGCCGGACGCGTTGTCGTTGATCCCGGCGCCCGATGTCACCGAGTCGAGGTGCGCGCCGGCCATCACGACCTGGTTGGGGTCGCCGCCGGGCCAGTCGGCTATCAGGTTGTAGCCGACGCGCCCGCCCGAGGTGAACTGCTGGACGGAGGTGGTGAACCCGGCCGCGTCCAGCTTCCCCTTCACGTAGTTGACGGACGCCAGATAGCCGGGGCGGCCGTGCGCGCGGTTGCCGCCGTTGGCGGCGGCTATCGAGGAGAACTGGGTGAGGTGCGCCTTGACGTTGGCGAGGGATATGTCGGGGGCCGCGAGGACTCCGGCGGGCGCGGTCTGCGTGGTGGCCGCGCTCTTCGTGGTGGCCGGTGACGCCGTCGCGGCGGGAGCGACGGACGCGAGCAGCCCGCCGATCGCGAGCGCGCTGACGAGGACGGAACGTGCGGGAACGGAGAGCGTGAAGTGCTTCATGTGTGGGGGCTCCGAATTCCGTACGGGGACACTGACGGAAGGTGGTGCGCACGATGCGTGCTGATGGTCGACGCGCGCTCGACCCAGCGTCAAGAGCGGGAATCGGACACGGGTGTTCGCACTCCGGATACCTGTGCGGTGTGAGGCGCCCCCGCCTACTGCACGCAGAACTCGTTGCCCTCCGGGTCCGTCATCGTCACCCACACGCCGCCCGGTTCGTTCGCCTCGTACAGAGCCGTCGCGCCCAGTGCCTCCAGCCTGGCCACCTCCTCCGCCCGCCGGCCGTCCTCGGCGTGTACGTCGAGGTGGACGCGGTTCTTGCCGGCCTTCGTCTCCGGTACGCGCTGGAAGAGGATGCGCCTGCCCAGGCCCTCGCCCGAGTCCGGGTCGTAGGGGTCGTCCGGATGGCGGACGGCGGTGAGATCGAGCCAGGCCCGGCGGCCGTGCGAATCGACCGTCTGCTGGATCGGTACGGCGCCGATCCCCAGCAGCCGCTCGATCAAGGGGCTGTTGTCCTCGACCTCGTAACCCAGGGCCTCGGCCCAGAAGTCGGCCTGGCTGTGCGGGTCGGTCGTGTCGATGACGAGTTTCCAGTGGAGGGTGCGCGAGGTCATGGAGCCAGTCGTAACGGTCGTACCGCCCCGTGCGCCCTGAACACGCCGGGGCCGCGGGCGTCAGAGCACTTCCGCCGCCTCTGCCGCCGCGCGCCGGTCGTACTCCTCGCGGGCCGCCGCGATCTGGTTCTGGTGCTCCTCCGTCCAGATCACCAGCGCGTTGATCGTCGTGTGCAGCGTCCGGCCCATCGGGGTCAGCCGGTACTCCACGCGCGGCGGCACGACCGGATGCACCGTGCGCTTCACGAGGCCGTCGCGCTCCAGCTGTCGCAGGGTCACCGTCAGCATCCGCTGGCTGATGCCGTCGATCTCCCGGCGCAGTTCGGTGAAGCGCATCGTGCTCACGTCGAGCAGGGCGATGACCAGCAGCGACCACTTGTCGCCGATCCGGTCGAGGATCTGCCGTACCTCGCAGTCCTCGCGGGTGTCCCACTGGAAGGGGTCCGCGTCCCCGTAGTCGCAGCGCGAGGCGGTGGTGACGGTACCTGCGGGGTGCCTCGGTGACTTCGAAGTGCCTTCTTCCATGGCATCCGATCGTGCCGCAGGATCAAGACGGTTACAAGAGGTAACCGACCCTCGTCCGAGTAACCGATCCCCTTCCTTCGTGCGCTCCGAGGAGACAGCCATGCCATCCGTCAGTGCGGCCCCAGCACCGGTCCCCGCCCTGTCCGCACGCGCCTGGGCCCTGCTGCTGGTCCTCTGCGGGACGATCTTCCTGGAGGGCATCGACATCGCGATGCTCGCTGTCGCCATCCCCTCGATCCGGGCCGACCTGGACCTGTCGACCGGCACCGCGGCCTGGGTGATGAGCGCCTACATCCTCGGCTACGCGGGATTCACCCTGCTCGGCGGGCGCGCCGCCGACCTGCTCGGCCGCCGCCGGATGTTCCTGATCTGGCTCACGGTCTTCCTGGTCTTCTCCGGCCTCGGCGGCTTCGCGACCGAGGGCTGGATGCTGCTCGTCGCCCGCTTCGTCACCGGCGTCTCGGCGGCCTTCATGACCCCCGCGGCGATGTCGATCATCACCACCTCCTACGAGGAGGGACCGCAGCGCAACCGCGCGCTGCTCGTCTTCGCCGGTACGGCCGCCGGAGGCTTCTCGCTCGGCGTCGTCATCGGCGGCCTGCTGACCCAACTCGGCTGGCGCTGGGTGTTCTTCGCCCCCGTCCTGCTGGCGGGCGCCCTCCTGATCGCCGCGCTCCGGCTGCTGCCCCGCACCGGGGCCGCCGCCGAGGTGCCCGACAAGCCGGAGCGCGGCTTCGACCTGCCGGGGGCCGCCGCCGCGGCGGGAGCGATGATCCTGCTGGCCGCCGGAGTCGTACGGCTGGAGCACGGCCTCTCCGGCTGGCCTCTGACAGCGGGCGCCTTCGCCGCCGGACTGCTGCTCGTCTACCTCTTCGTCGCCGTCGAACGCCGGTCGGCCGCCCCGCTGGTGCGGCTCGCGATCTTCCGCAGGGCGGCGATGGTCCGCGCGGACCTCGGCGCGATGCTGTTCGTCGGCTCGTTCTTCGGCTTCCAGCTCATGGTCACGCTCTACCTCCAGGAGCTGCGCGGCTGGTCGCCGCTGGAGACCTCGTTCGCCCTGATGCTGATGGCGCTCGACGCGATCCTGGCGCCGACGCTCACGCCGGTCCTGGTCAGCCGGTTCGGCAATATGCGGGTGGTGCTCGGCGGGTTCGTCGCGGCGATCGCGGCGTACGGGCTGTTCCTGCCCGTCGGCCCGGACTGGTCGTTCGCGATGATGACCCCGACGCTGCTCCTGACCAGTGTCGCGTTCACCCTGGCGTACGGGCCGCTGGCCATCGCCGCAACGGACGGTGTCGCGCCGGAGGAGCAGGGGCTGGCGAGCGGACTGCTGTACACGGCGACGCAGTTCGGCTCGGCGCTCGGTATCTCGGCGGTGACGGCCGTCTACGGGCTGGCGTCGACGACAGATGCGACGGGGGAGTTGAGCGCCTTCCGGGCGGCGCTGGTGGTGCCGGTGGTGATGGTGGTGCTGGGACTGGCCGTCACGGCGACGGGGCTGCGGCGCGGCCGGCCGCGCGCTCCTCACTCGCCGGACGTGCTCGACTCGACGCGCCGCCCGGCGGCCTCCGCCCCGGCTCCGGCCGGTGACGTGGCCACGTCCGGCGACTGAGCGCGGATCGCGGCCTCGGCCTCCGCCTTCGACACCGCGTCCGCCTCCGCCCGTCGCAGCGCGTCCGCCGTCGCCCGCGTACGCCGGGCCGTCCGCAGCGCGTCCCACGTCAGGATCGTCAGCGCCGCCCACACCAGCGCGAAGCCGGCCCACCGCTCGGCCGGCATCGCCTCGTGGAAGTACAGGACGCCCAGCAGGAACTGGAAGACGGGCGCCAGATACTGGAGCAGCCCCAGCGTCGACAGCGGCACGCGTATCGCCGCCGCCCCGAAGCACACCAGCGGCACGGCGGTCACCACACCGGTGGCCGCCAGCAGCGCGGCGTGCCCCGCCCCCTCCGGTCCGAACGTGGCGTCCCCGGAGACACCGAGCCAGACCAGATAGCCGAGCGCGGGCACGAAGAGGATCACGGTCTCGGCGGCCAGCGACTCCAGACCGCCGATGTTGACCTTCTTCTTCACCAGGCCGTACGTCGCGAACGAGAACGCCAGCGTGAGCGAGATCCAGGGCGGCTGCCCGTACCCGATCGCCAGCACCAGTACGGCGGCGAGGCCGACCGCGACCGCCGTCCACTGCGCGGGCCGCAGCCGCTCCTTGAGGAGCAGCACGCCCATGGCGATGGTGACGAGGGGGTTGATGAAGTAGCCGAGAGACGCCTCGACGACATGGCCGGTGTTGACCGACCAGATGTACAGGCCCCAGTTGACGCTGATCACGGTGGCGGCGACCACGAGCAGACCGAGCTTGCGCGGTTCGGCCAGCAACTCCCGTACCCACGCCCAGCGGCGTACCACGAGCAGCGCGATCGCGACGACGGCCAGCGACCAGACCATCCGGTGGGCCAGGATCTCGACCGCGCCGGAGGGCTTCAGCAGGGGCCAGAAGAGCGGGACCAGACCCCACATGCCGTAGGCGCCGATCCCGTACAGCAACCCCGCCCGCTGCTCGCCTTCCGACTTCACTGGCCCTCCCGAACCGCACACATCAGTTCGACGAAGGTAGCGCCGCGCGGGCCGCACTGTCATGTCCGTATCGCCATACGGTCATGACACCGGTGCGCGTGCGGACGGCGGGCCGCGAAAGACGGGGCCCGGATCTCGTGGAGGACGAGATCCGGGCCCCGGGACGTGCGACGGGCGGTCGGGTCAGCCGACGACCGTCCAGGTGTCGTTGCCGGCGAGCAGCTGCGACAGGTCGCCCTTGCCGTACCGCTCGACGGCCGCGTCGAGCTGCTCGTTCATGAGCGTGTCGTAGACCGGCCGCCGGACGCTGCGCAGGACACCGATCGGCGTCTGGTGGAGGGTGTCCGGGTCGGCGAGGCGCGAGAGGGCGAACGCCGTGGTGGGGCTGGTGGCGTGCGCGTCGTGCACCAGGATCTGGTGCTCGTTGTCCGCCGTCACCGGTACGACGACGAGGTCGCCGGTCGCCGGGTCCCGTACGACGCCCTTGGAGTTGTCGACACCGAACCGGATCGGCTCGCCGTGCTCCAGGCGGATGACCGCCTCCTGGGCCCGCTCCTTATCCTTCAGCGCCTCGAAGGCACCGTCGTTGAAGATGTTGCAGTTCTGGTAGATCTCCACGAGCGCCGTGCCCGGGTGGTCGGCCGCCTGGCGCAGCACGCTCGTGAGGTGCTTGCGGTCGGAGTCGACGGTCCGGGCCACGAAGGACGCCTCCGCGCCGATCGCGAGCGACACCGGGTTGAAGGGCGCGTCCAGCGAGCCCATCGGCGTCGACTTGGTGATCTTGCCGACCTCGGAGGTGGGCGAGTACTGGCCCTTCGTCAGCCCGTAGATCCGGTTGTTGAACAGCAGGATCTTGAGGTTGACGTTGCGCCGCAGCGCGTGGATGAGGTGGTTGCCGCCGATGGACAGCGCGTCGCCGTCACCGGTGACGACCCAGACGGAGAGATCCCGTCGCGAGGAGGCGAGCCCGGTGGCGATGGCCGGCGCGCGTCCGTGGATGGAGTGCATGCCGTAGGTGTTCATGTAGTACGGGAAGCGGCTGGAGCAGCCGATCCCGGACACGAACACGATGTTCTCCTTGGCCAGCCCGAGGTCCGGCATGAAGCCCTGGACGGCGGCCAGCACGGCGTAGTCACCGCAGCCGGGGCACCAGCGGACCTCCTGGTCGGACTTGAAGTCCTTCATGGACTGCTTGGCCTCGGTCTTGGGAACGAGGGAAAGCAGCTCGTTGACCTCAGGCATCGATGGCCTCCTTGAGAGCCGTGGCGAGCTGTTCGGCCTTGAACGGCATGCCGTTGACCTGGTTGTAGGAGTGCGCGTCGATCAGGTACTTCGCCCGCAGGAGCGTGGCGAGCTGACCCAGGTTCATCTCCGGCACCACGACCTTGTCGTAACGCTTCAGCACCTCGCCCAGATTCCTCGGGAAGGGGTTGATGTTGCCCAGGTGCGCCTGCGCGATCGGGTGGCCGCCTGTGCGCAGCCGGCGGACGGCGGCGGTGATCGGGCCGTACGTCGAGCCCCAGCCCAGCACCAGCGTGCGCGCGCCGTCCGGGTCGTCCACGACGAGGTCCGGCACCTCGATGCCGTCGATCTTGGCCTGGCGGGTGCGGACCATGAAGTCGTGGTTCGCCGGGTCGTAGGAGATGTTGCCCGTGCCGTCCTGCTTCTCGATGCCGCCGATGCGGTGTTCGAGACCGGGCGTGCCGGGCACGGCCCACGGGCGGGCCAGGGTGTGCGGGTCACGCTTGTACGGCCAGAAGACGTCCGTGCCGTCGGCCAGCTGGTGGTTGGGTCCCGACGCGAACTGCACGCCCAGGTCCGGCAGTTCGTGCGGCTCGGGGATGCGCCAGGGCTCGGAGCCGTTGGCGAGGTAGCCGTCGGACAGCAGGAAGACCGGCGTGCGGTACGTGATCGCGATCCGGGCGGCCTCGATGGCCGCGTCGAAGCAGTCCGCCGGGGTGCGCGGCGCGACGATCGGCACCGGCGCCTCGCCGTTGCGGCCGTACATCGCCTGGAGCAGGTCGGCCTGTTCGGTCTTGGTCGGCAGACCGGTCGAGGGGCCGCCGCGCTGGATCGCCACCACCAGCAGGGGCAGCTCCAGCGAGACCGCCAGACCGATCGTCTCCGACTTCAGGGCCACACCGGGACCGGAGGTCGTCGTCACGGCGAGGGAGCCGCCGAAGGACGCCCCGAGCGCCGCGCCGATGGCGGCGATCTCGTCCTCCGCCTGGAAGGTGCGGACGCCGAAGTTCTTGTGGCGCGACAGCTCGTGGAGGATGTCGGACGCCGGGGTGATCGGGTACGAACCGAGGTAGAGCGGCAGATCCGCCTGGTGGGCGGCGGCGATCAGCCCGTACGACAGGGCCAGGTTCCCGGAGATGTTGCGGTACGTGCCGGTCGGGAACGCCGTGGTGGCCGGGGCGACCTCGTAGCTGACCGCGAAGTCCTCGGTCGTCTCGCCGAAGTTCCAGCCCGCGCGGAACGCGGCCACGTTGGCCTCGGCGATGTTCGGCTTCTTCGCGAACTTCGTCCGCAGGAAGTTCTCCGTGCCCTCCGTGGGACGGTGGTACATCCACGACAGCAGACCCAGCGCGAACATGTTCTTCGAACGCTCGGCCTCCTTGCGGGAGAGCCCGAACTCCTTCAGCGCCTCGATCGTCAGCGTCGTCAGCGGGACGGGGTGGAGCTGGTACGCGTCCAGCGACCCGTCCTCCAGCGGCGAGGTCAGATAGCCGACCTTCGCCATGGGGCGCTTGGTGAACTCGTCCGTGTTGACGATGATGTCGGCGCCGCGCGGCACGTCGCCGATGTTCGCCTTGAGCGCGGCCGGGTTCATCGCGACCAGCACGTTCGGCGCGTCGCCGGGCGTGAGGATGTCGTGGTCGGCGAAGTGCAGCTGGAACGAGGACACGCCGGGCAGCGTGCCCGCGGGTGCGCGGATCTCGGCGGGGAAGTTCGGCAGGGTCGACAGGTCGTTGCCGAACGACGCGGTCTCCGAGGTGAACCGGTCACCTGTCAGCTGCATGCCGTCACCGGAGTCGCCCGCGAAGCGGATGATCACCCGGTCCAGACGGCGGACTTCCTTCTCGCCGGGCACACCGGGTGCGCCCGGCACACCTGACGCGTCGGACATGATGCGCTGTTCGCCGACGACGGATTCGCTCGCGTCGTCAGCCCCGTCGGCCTGCTCGGCCGGGCTACTGACCTGGCTGGTCACTGAACTGGACCTCCTTCGAGGCGGCTGCTGTGGCTGACCGGCGCGACCGGAACACCCGAAGGCCACCCTACGTCGGTAAGGGTCACCTTCCTTGGACCGCTCGCATACTGGACGTCGTTCTGAGACGCTTCGCTGTGGCAATTTGCCATGTTTTATCCGCCCCCGGGCGCTCTGTGTTCATCCTGATCTGTGCCGATTCGAAGTCAGTCTTTTGGCCTAGGCCGTGTTTCGAAAGTAGCGCCGTCCGCCCGTAAGGCGCCGCGAGCCAGGCGGGACTTTCGAAACACGGCCCAGGGCCTTGTGCCTGCCCACTCCATGAGCGCGGCGCCTGGCGCGGTGGCCGACCGTGCCGGGCACCGGTCCGGGCTCCGTCAGGAGTTCAGGTACGTCAGCACGGCCAGCACTCTGCGGTGATCTCCGTCACTCGGCGAGAGGCCCAGCTTCTGGAAGATGTTGCTGACGTGCTTCTCCACCGCGCCGTCGCTCACGACGAGCTGTCTGGCGATCGCCGAGTTCGTCCGGCCCTCCGCCATCAGGCCGAGGACCTCGCGCTCCCGGGGGGTCAGACCGACCAGCACGTCCTGCTTACGGCTCCGGCCGAGCAGCTGCGCCACCACCTCGGGGTCCAGCGCCGTGCCGCCCCTGGCCACCCGTACGACCGCGTCCACGAACTCCCGGACCTCGGCCACCCGGTCCTTGAGCAGATAGCCGACACCGCGGCTGCTGCCCGCGAGCAGTTCGGTCGCGTACTGCTCCTCCACGTACTGGGACAGCACGAGCACGCCGATCCCCGGATGGTCCTTCCGCAGCTGGACCGCCGCCCGGACACCTTCGTCGGTGTGGGTCGGCGGCATCCGTACGTCCGCCACCACCACGTCCGGCGCCGCGCCCTCGCGGGCCAGGTCGCCGACGGTCTTGATCAGCGCCTCGCCGTCCCCGACACCGGCGACCACGTCATGCCCGAGATCGGTCAGCAGCCGGGTCAGGCCCTCCCGCAGGAGCACCGAATCCTCGGCGATGACCACTCGTACTCTGTCCTCCACGACCGTGTCGCCCCCATGTCGAATGTGCGTACGCGTTTCGCGCCCTCGCTGCGGCCCCAGCATCCCAGTATTCGTATCGGCGCGGGGAGCACTGACCCGGAACTGATCGAACTGGAAGACACGACTTCGGCGCACCGGACGATGTCCGGTGCGCCGAAGCCGCGTATGCGTCTGTTGTCCGTTGCCTTGTCCCGACTGTGTCGCTCGTCTCACTCCTCCGGTTCGAGGAGCGGGAAACCGGGGAGTCACTTCCGCCAGGGCAGCTCCGCGGTCACGGTCGTGGGGCCGCCGGCCGGCGAATCGACCACCAGGATCCCGTCCACCGCGTCGAGCCGCTCCGCGAGACCCGCCAGACCACTGCCCGACGAGGTGTTCGCACCGCCCCGGCCGTCGTCCGCGACCTGCAGCATCAGCCGGTCCTCCATCCGCCACACGTCCACCGAGGCCCGGCTCGCGCCGCTGTGCTTGCTCACGTTCTGCAGGAGCTCCGAGACGGTGAAGTAGGCGATGCCCTCGATCGCCGCCGCCGGGCGGGACTCCAGGTCGACCTCGACCTGGACCGGGACGGTGCAGCGGGAGGCTACGGAGGACAGCGCCGCGTCCAGGCCCCGGTCGGTGAGGACCGCCGGGTGGATGCCCCGCGCCAGGTCCCGCAGCTCCTGGAGCGCGACCTTGACCTCGCCGTGCGCCTCGTCGACCATCCGCGCCGCCGCCTCCGGGTCCGCCAGCAGCTTCTCCTTCGCCAGCCCCAGGTCCATGGCGAGGGCCACCAGCCGGGCCTGCGCCCCGTCGTGCAGATCGCGCTCGATACGGCGCAGATCGGCGGCGGCCGTGTCCACCACGACGCCCCGGTCCGACTCCAGCTCGGAGACGCGGGTCGCCAGCCTGGACGGGCCGAGCAGCCCGACGACCATCAGCCGGTCCACGGCGGTCATCCCACGGATCAGCCACGGCGAGGCGAGGACGAGGACGAGACCGACCACGCTGGTCGCGGCTATCTCGAACGGGGTGTCCAGATAGAAGTCGTTCGTGCCGTCGCTGAACAGCGCGATGCCGTCCTGATTCGTGTGCTCGGGGAAGACCCACTGCCACAGCGGGTAGAGGAAGAGGCTCCAGCCGGTGACCGTGAAGGTGACGGACACGACGAAGGAGAACAGCGCCCACGGGAAGTGCAGGAGACCGTAGAGCAGGTGCCGCCAGGACACCCCGCTCTTGAGGACCGCGCCGACCCACGACATCAGACCGGACTTCTCCCCGCGCACGGGCAGCGGGCTCGCGACCTCCAGACCGAGCAGGGCCCGCGCCCTCGTCCGCTCGACGGCCCCCAGGGCCCGGCAGCCGATGAGCGCGGCGGCCAGCAGCGGAATGCCGAGGAAGGTCACGAGGAGTCCCGCGCTGACGGAGATGGTCGTGATCGTGTAGACGAAGAAGAGGATGCCCATCGGGAGGTTGAGAAGGAGATAGACGAACTCCTTCCAGGTGCGGCCCGTGAACGGAGCGCGCAGTGCCGGAGGAAGGGTGTGGCGCTGTGGCTGTGTCCGCGTGCCGTAATCCGTGGCCATCGAGTCGTCCGTTCTGCGAGCGGGGCGGTCGTGCTTCATGTCGTACCTCCATGCTCATCCGCCGATCGCGCCCGCACCATGAGGGGTGTATCCGTCTTCGCCCTGGGGTTTTCCCCACCCCCGTGGTGCGGTTTCACGTCCCGCGCACGGGGGTTGGACCGCGACGGAGGCCGTCCCCGGCGTACCCACGCCGGGCCCCGCGTTCCCGTCAGGACCCCTCGCGCCCGCGCTCCCGCTCGCGCCACGGGAGTTCGGC
Source organism: Streptomyces sp. NP-1717 (assembly GCF_022695985.1). Taxonomy (GTDB): domain Bacteria; phylum Actinomycetota; class Actinomycetes; order Streptomycetales; family Streptomycetaceae; genus Streptomyces. The sequence goes on from NZ_JAAPBF010000142.1 coordinate 15,471, forward strand.
CGTGACGACCGTCGGACCGCCGACCGGCGAGTCGAGCACGAAGAGCCCGTCGACCGCGCCCAGGCGCTCGGCCAGCCCCGACATGCCGCTCCCGCCGTCCAGCCGCGCGCCTCCGCGCCCGTCGTCCTGGACCTGGATCAGCAGCCTGTCCTTCGTCCGCCACACCTCGACACCGGCCATCCGCGCACCGCTGTGCTTGCTGACGTTCTGCAGGAGCTCCGAGACGGTGAAGTAGGCGATGCCCTCGATGGCCGCCGCCGGCCGCTCGTCCAGCTCGACGTCGACCTTCACCGGGACGGTGCAGCGGGAGGCTACGGAGGACAGCGCCGCGTCCAGGCCCCGGTCGGTGAGGACCGCCGGGTGGATGCCCCGCGCCAGGTCCCGCAGCTCCTGGAGGGCCAGCTTCACCTCGCCGTGCGCCTCGTCGACCATGCTCGCCGCGGCCTCCGGGTCCGCCAGCAGCTTCTCCTTGGCGAGGCCCAGACCCATGGCGAGGGCGACGAGCCGGGCCTGCGCCCCGTCGTGCAGATCGCGCTCGATACGGCGCAGGTCGGCGGCGGCCGTGTCCACCACGACGCCCCGGTCCGACTCCAGCTCCGCGATCCGGCTCTCCAGCTCGTCGGAGGGTGAGAGCAGCCCGCGCACCATGGCCCGGTCGGCGTTCGTGAGCCCGCGCGCGATGTGCGGCAGCACCGGCCAGAGCAGGAAGAAGCTCACCGTGGTGATGGTGAAGGTCAGGATCCCCCAGGGCAGCCTGATGAACTCGTACAGCGCGGTGCGCCAGCCCACCGGATCCTTCAGCCCCGTCCACAGCCAGGAGAAGAAACCCTCCGTGCCGCGTGCGCGCCGCTCGTCACGGCTCCGGCCGCGGAGCGGGCTCGGCTCGTCGATCCTGACCCCCAGCAGGGCGCGCGCCCTGGCCCGTTCGGCCTTGCCGAGCAGCCGGGCACCGGCCAGACCGCCGGCCAGCCAGGGCAGACCGATCACGGTGACGGACAGGGCGACGCCGGTGGGCACGACGAACACGACATAGACGAAACCGGCGATCGACACCGGGAGATTGGCGAGGAGATGCGCGATCTCCTTCCAGGTGTACCGGTCGAGGGCCAGACGGGCCGGCGGCGGCCGGTCGTCGTCGGTGAAGCTGTTGCGGGCGGTCATAAGGTCCAAGCCTGCACGGCCGCGGGTGCCCACGCCATGGGGTGGCTGGGGGAGCGTCGGTAGGGATAACCCCACCACCCGCCCGGAACCGGTGCGACCAGCGGGTGTTCCCCTCGGGGCCGCGTCCGGGTGCCGGCCGCGCACCGACCCGTACGGGGACCGGTGTGGGACCCACGCATGACCCCGCCATGACTGATGCGCGACCGACTGCTTACGGTCCCTTTAGCAGGGCCTAGACTCCCGTGCGTACGGATCACGGACCAGATCCAGGAACACCGATCGGCGGAGCGAGGGGCGGGTGACGGACGTGCCGGAACCGACCGTTCTCGCGTCGGAGTACTTCCAGAGCTATTCGGTGGTCGGACTGCTCGCGGTCGTCGGCGTGCTCTTCGTCGCCGTGGCCTTCGGGGCGGGCCGACTGCTGCGGCCGGTGGTACCGACGCCCGAGAAACTGCTTACGTACGAATGCGGCGTCGACCCGGTGGGCGAGGGCTGGGCGCACACCCAGGTCCGCTACTACGTCTACGCCTTCCTCTACGTCATCTTCGCCGTCGACTCGATCTTCCTCTTCCCGTGGGCGACGGTCTTCGCGGCCCCCGGGTACGGCGCGACGACGCTCGTCGAGATGTTCATCTTCCTCGGCTTCCTGGCCGTCGGACTGCTCTACGCATGGAAGAAGGGCGTCCTGGAATGGACGTGACCCCCGCCGCTCCGGAAACCGCTGCCTCGCCGGCCGCCCCGGTCGCGCTGCCCGACCCGCAACGCCTGGGCGTGCTCTCCCGGCTGGCGCCGCAGCCGATGAAGGTGGTCCTCAACTGGGGCCGCCGCTACAGCCTCTGGGTCTTCAACTTCGGACTCGCCTGCTGCGCCATCGAGTTCATCGCCGCGTCGATGGCCCGGCACGACTTCATCCGGCTCGGTGTCATCCCACTCGCGCCGGGCCCGCGCCAGGCCGACCTGATGGTCGTGTCCGGCACGGTGACGGACAAGATGGCGCCGGCGGTGAAGCGGCTCTTCGAGCAGATGCCCGAGCCGAAGTACGTGATCTCCTTCGGCGCCTGCTCCAACTGCGGCGGCCCGTACTGGGACTCGTACTCCGTCACGAAGGGCGTCGACCAGATCATCCCCGTCGACGTCTACGTACCGGGCTGCCCGCCGCGGCCCGAGGCGCTGCTCCAGGGAATCCTCAAGCTCCAGGAGAAGATCTCCCGCGAGTCGCTGGGCGGGCGTTACGGCTCCGGGGGGCACCGGCCCAGCACGGCCGCGCTGCGCAGCGGGCTGGTGGCGGCCCCGCCCACGCCGGGGGAGAGCACCCGATGACTTCGGACGCGTACGACAGCCTGCCGGACTCCGTCGCCGAGATCTTCGGCCCGGACGCCACGGCGGAGCGCGCGTACGATCTCCTGACGGTCGACGTCCCCGCCGCCAACTGGCTCGCCGCGCTCGAAACGGCCCGTGACTCGCTGGGCTGCACGTACTTCGACTGGCTGAGCGCCGTCGACGAACCGGGCACGGGCTTCCGCGTCGGCGCGCACGTCGCGTCGGTCGAACCCCGTTCCGTACGGCGCCTGTTGGTCCGTACGACCGTCCCGCACGACGCGGCGGTGCTGCCGACCGCGCTCGGGGTCTACGCGGGCGCGGGCTGGCACGAGCGCGAGACGTACGAAATGTTCGGCATCTCCTTCACCGGCCACCCCAACCTGGTGCACCTGCTGCTGCCCGAGACCTTCGAAGGACACCCGCTGCGCAAGGACTTCGTCCTCGCGGCCCGGGTCGCGAAGGCCTGGCCGGGCGCGAAGGAGCCGGGCGAGGCGGCGCCGGGCCACGCGGGCCCCAAGCGGCGCCAGATGCTGCCG
>NZ_JAAPBF010000143.1 GCF_022695985.1 Streptomyces sp. NP-1717
TGTGCTGCCCGGCGGCCGTCGCCGCCTCCGCCGCGCGCCGCTTCTCGGCGGCCTTCTCCCGCTCGGCCCGCTCGGCGCGTGCCTTCTTCTCCGCCTCCGCGGCCTGCTTCGCCCGCTCGGCCTCGGCCTCCGCCTCGCGCGCCGCGCGCTCGGCGAGCTGCCGCCGTCGGGCGTCTTCGAGGATCCGCCTGGTGTGCTGCGTGATGCCGTTGCGCGTCAGGTCGTCCAGGGCCTTCGCGGCCCGGAAGTACACCGACGCGCTGGGCGTACTGCCCGCGGGCGGCAGTGCCTTGGGCTCCTGGGCCGCCTCGATCGCGAGCTGCCGCCGGCCCTCCAGCGCGCTCGCCCGCGCGGTCTCCGCCGTCGCGTAACGCCGCAGCAGCGCGGCGTGCTCACCGCGCAGCTTCGCGAGTTCGACCCGCTTGACGCGCAGTTTGGTCTCCAGCCGGGTGCGAATCTCGCGCGATTCGTCGATATCGGCTTCGAGTTCGGCTATTCGCTCCTCGGTCTTCCACTCCTCGCTCGATCGCGCGCGCAACAGCTCCGCGACACGCCGACCCGCCGCCGAGTCCCAACTGCGCATCAGATAAGCGCCGGTGGCGGCGGCGGCCGCGGTGACGGCCACCAGTCCACGGAGCGCCACGGGTTCCGTCAGGAGCCAGGCACCCGCGGCGCACAGAGCTGCGGCCCCTGCTACGGCCGACGGCGGCAGAATCCTGTGGAGGGGCGGGGAATGGCGATGGCGTCCACGTGGCATGGCCCGAAATTTACCGCGCGTGGACGCGGAATGGGGGTCGGCCGGACAATCTTTCCCCGTCCGTTGCCGACTCCACTCCCGTACCCCTACTTCCCGGCGCCCGGCGGCTACTTGCCGATCAGACCTTTCGACTCCAGATACTCCTTGGCGACATCCGCGGGCTTCGCGCGTTCCGCGTCGACCTTCAGGTTGAGCTTCGCGAGATCCTCTGTAGTGAGGGCGTCGCTGAGTTTGCCGAGAAGGTCCGCTATCTCCTGGGAACCGGCGTCCTTGGCATTGACCACCGGAAGTACGTTGTCCGCGTTCTGGAGCTTCTTGTCGTCCTCCAGGACCACCAGACCGAAGCTGTCGAGCGTGCCGTCGGTGGTGGTGCTGAGCACCAGCTGGTCCTTGCCGTCCTTCACCGCCTGCTTGGCCTGCGGAGTGCCGACACCCTGCGGGTCGATGCCGGTGACGTCGATCCCGTACGTCTCCTTGAGACCGGGCGCGCAGAACGGCCGCACCTCGCACTCGTCGCCCGCGGCGATCCTCACCTTGAGCTTCGAGGCGCCCAGGTCCGAAAGGGTCTTGAGATTGTTCTTCTCCGCGTACTCCTTGGTCACGGCGAAGGCGTTCTGGTCGACCGCCTTGCCCGCGGGCAGCACCTTCAGCCCGAGCGGCTCGGCCAGCTTCTCCAGAGCGGCGACCGTGGCGGCCGTGTCGCTGGAGGCGAGCGGGGTCTTCAGCGCCTTGTCCGCGCCGTTCACCTTGGCGTTGAGGAATTCGGTGAGCGTCGCCGCGTACTCCGGGACGACGTCGATCTCACCCTTCTCCAGAGAGGGCTCGTACAGCTCGCGGTTCTTCACCGTGGTGACGGAGGTGTCGTACCCGCCGTCACCGAGGATCTGCGCGTAGAGCTCGGCGAGCACCTTGGACTCGGTGAAGGCCGCGGCGCCGACGACGAGGGAGCCCTTCTTGTCGGAGCCCGAGCCCTTGTCGGAGCCGCCGTCCGATTCCAGGCTGTCGCCGCCGCACGCGGCGAGCGACCCGGTGAGGACGACAGCGCCAAGTACCGCACCCGCCATGCGCGAGGTCTTGCTCATGAGAGTTCACCATCCGTAGAGGCCATAGGGAGGCCGAGAAAGTCGGTCGTCACACGGTCGTCGTGTCACTCGGGCCGTCGTCACACGGTCTTCGTCACCCGGTCCCGCGCAGGCGAGTCACCCGTCGGGGGCGAGTCGCCGGTACTGAGGGCGCCGTTCAGGGCGCCCTTCGGAGCGCCGTCGCGCGAGCCGGGCGACGGTGCCCGGGTGACGGCGGCGGGGGGAGACGGGTCGAGCACCCGGTCCACCGCCACGAGCACGCCCTCGACCAGCAGCGCGAGCAGCGCCACCAGGAGCGCGCCCGCGACCACCTGCGGGGTGTCGTAGGTGTTGAAACCGGCGGTGATGATCCGCCCGAGTCCGCCCTGCCCCACCATCGCCGCGATCGTTGCCGTGGCGACCACCTGCACGGACGCCGACCGCAGGCCGGTCATCACCATCGGGTACGCCAGGGGCAGCTCGACCCGGAGGAAGAGCTGGCGCCCGGACATCCCCATGCCCCGTGCGGCTTCCAGCACCGCGCGGTCCACCTCCCGCATACCCACGTAGGCGTTGGTCAGCAGCGGCGGCACGGCGAAGAGCACGAGCGCGACGATCGTCGGCACGTAGCCCGCGTTGCGCAGCGGGGAGAGCATGAACAGGGCGAGCACGGCGAAGACCGGGATCGCCCGCCCCACGTTCGAGATGTTGATGGCGAGCGCGCCGCCCTTGCCGATGTGCCCGAGGTAGAAGGCCGTCGGCAGGGCTATCGCACAGGCGAGCGCGAGGGCGACCCCGCTGACGTACACGTGCTCACCGAGTCTGGACAGGGCCCCGCCATCGCCGGACCAGTTGGAGCCGGTGATCAACCAGGTCCACGCGTCACCCAGGACACCCATGGGTCAGCCCCCCACCTTCACCGGGTCGCCGGCACGGCCCGCGCGCGCCGGACGTGCCGCACGGCCCCTGCCCGTCCGTATGCGCGTCCAGGGCGTGAGCAGCCGCTGGAGTCCCAGGAGCAGCAGGTCGGCGGTGACCGCCAGCAGCACGCACAGCACGGAGGCGGTGAGCACCTGCGCCTTGAACAGGCTCGGCAGCGCGTCCTCGATGAGATTGCCGAGACCGCCGCGCCCCACGATCGAGCCGACGGTCGTCAGCGCGATCGTCGAGACCGTCGCGATCCTGACTCCCGCCATCAGCGCGGGCAGGGCGAGCGGCAGCTCGACCTCCCAGAGCAGCCGACCGGGGCCGTACCCCATCCCGCGGGCGGCCTCCTTGGCTTCGGCGGGGACGGAGTCGAGGCCCGCCATGATGTTCCTCACGAGGATCGTCAGCGAGTACAGCACCAGGCCGGTGACCACCAGCGCGGTCGACAGCCCGAAGAACGGCAGCAGCAGCGAGAACATCGCGAGCGACGGGATCGTGTAGAGCAGGGTCGTCAGTCCGAGTACAGGGCCCGCGAAAGCCGGTTTGCCGCGCGCGAGCAGCGCGAGGGGAAAGGCCACGAGCAGCCCGATGAGGACCGAGACGAGGGTGATCCCGATGTGCTGGACCGTCGCATCGATCAACTCCTGGCTACGGGAGCGTAGATACTCGCCGCAGATCCATTCGTTCGCCGCCAGACAGCTTTGAGCGCTCATCCACCCCCGCCTCCCCTATCTCTCCGAACGTATGTCTGGTGTCTTTGTCTGGGCGACCCTATCCCCGACCACTGACATTCGCGGAAGGCCGCCACATTCCAGCAACATTGCCTTCACACAAGACCCGTCACAATGGGGAAATCATGATCCGATTCGAGCACGTCACCAAGCGGTACCCGGACGGCACCACGGCCGTCGACGACCTCAGCCTGGAGGTCGGAGCGGGCGAGCTGGTCACGCTCGTCGGACCGTCCGGCTGCGGCAAGACCACCACCATGAAGATGGTCAACCGGTTGATCGAACCGACCGAGGGACGGATATTCATGGACGGGGACGACATATCGACCATCGACCCCGTCCAGCTCCGGCGCCGGATCGGCTATGTGATCCAGCAGGTCGGACTGTTCCCCCACAAGACGATCCTGGAGAACACCGCGACCGTCCCCCATCTCCTGGGCTGGCAGCGCGGCAAGGGCCGTGAGCGCGCGGCCGAACTCCTCGACCTGGTCGGCCTCGACCCGTCCGTCTACGGCGACCGCTACCCCGAGCAGCTCTCCGGCGGGCAGCGCCAGCGGGTGGGCGTGGCACGGGCGCTCGCCGCCGACCCGCCCGTCCTGCTGATGGACGAGCCCTTCGGCGCGGTCGACCCCGTCGTACGCGAACACCTCCAGAACGAGTTCCTGAAGCTCCAGGCCGCCGTCAACAAGACCGTGCTCTTCGTCACCCACGACATCGAGGAGGCGGTCCGGCTCGGTGACCGGATCGCCGTCTACGGGCAGGGCACCATCGAGCAGTTCGACGCCCCCGCCGCCGTGCTGGGCGCGCCCGCCACCCCGTACGTCGCCGACTTCGTCGGCGCGGACCGCGGCCTCAAGCGCCTCTCGGTCACACCGATCGAGGAGGGCGACCTGGAGCAGCCGCCCGTCGTGCATCTGGACGATCCGCTGCGCACTGCGGCGGCGAAGCTTTCCAAGGAGGGGGCGCGCTGGGCGGTCGTCCTGGACGCCGAGGACAATCTGCACGGCTGGATCTCCACCGAGCAGACCGGCTCCCCGGGCACCGTGCGGGAGCACGCCCGCCGTATGGAGGCGTGGCTGCCCGTCGGCGCCTCCCTCAAGCAGGCGTTCTCCACGATGCTCCAGCACGACGCCGGCTGGATCGCCGTCATCGACAAGGAGGAGACGGGCCGCTTCCTCGGTGTCCTGACTCCGGCGCGGCTGCACGAGGCGCTTCGCCGCTCGATCGACGCGGACGCGCACGCCATCCCCCGCACCGAGGTGGAACTGGAGACGGTCGCCCAGATCGCCGCGTCCTGACCGCCGTCCGGCAGGGGGCCGCGCCGCCGGGCGACGCGTCACCGCCCCCGTACGGGCCTGGGCCCTGTCTGACAAATCCCGCCTGGCGCGCGGCGCCCGGCACGCGCGCTCGCCGCGTTGTCGGAGTCGTCCAAGTACGTCCAGTACGAGAATGATCCTCCGCCTTGCGATCACACGCACCGGACGCCGCGCGCCCCGCCTTGCAGGCGGACGGCGCTATTTGTCAGACACGGCCTAGGGTGGGACGTATGAGTACGTTGCGCCCGCGGGGCGGAAGGGGCACGGTCGACGGCCTGCCGGAATGGGACCGCTGCGCGGTCATGGGGGTCGTCAACGTGACGCCCGACTCCTTCTCCGACGGCGGTCGCTGGTTCGACACCACCGCCGCGGTCAAGCGCGGCCTCGATCTGGTCACCGAGGGCGCCGATCTGGTCGACGTGGGCGGCGAGTCGACCCGCCCCGGCGCCTCCCGGGTCGACGAGGACGAGGAGCTGCGGCGCGTCGTGCCCGTCGTCCGGGGCCTGGCCTCCGAAGGCGTCACCGTGTCCGTGGACACCATGCGGGCCTCCGTCGCCGAACAGGCGGTGGCCGCCGGCGCCGTCCTGGTCAACGACGTCAGCGGCGGCCTCGCGGACCCGGCGATGGTGCCCGCCGTCGCCGCCGCGCGGGTGCCCTTCGTCGTCATGCACTGGCGCGGCTTCAGCCAGGACATGAACAACCGCGCCGTCTACACGGATGTCGTCGCCGAGGTGGTCGCCGAACTCCGTGAGCGCATGGAGGCGGTCGTCGCCGGCGGCATCGCCCCCGAGCGCCTGGTCGTCGATCCCGGCCTCGGCTTCGCCAAGGGCGCCGAGCACGATCTCGCGCTGCTGGCCCGGCTGGCGGACCTGCGGGCACTGGGCCGGCCCCTGCTGGTCGCGGCTTCCCGCAAGCGGTTCCTCGGCCGGGTACTGGCCGGAGAGGGCGCCCCGCCGCCCGCGCGCGAGCGGGACGCCGCCACCGCGGCCGTCTCCGCGATCGCCGCGTACGAGGGCGCCTGGGCGGTACGGGTCCACGAGGTACGCGCGACGGCCGACGCCGTCCGCGTGGCGCGCGCCGTCGAGGGTGCCCGGTGAGGAGCCTGCCGAGCGGGACCGACAAGGAACAGGTCGACGCCCTCAACACCGCCTTCTACGAAGCCATGGAGCGCGGCGACATGGACGCGCTGTCGGAGCTGTGGCTGGACGGCGACAGCCCCGGTGTCAGCTGCGTCCACCCCGGCTGGCCGGTGCTCTCGGGCCGCGGCGAGGTGCTGCGCTCGTACGCGCTGATCATGGCCAACACCGAGTACATCCAGTTCTTCCTCACGGATGTCGTGGTGTCCGTCGCGGGCGACACCGCCCTGGTGACCTGCACCGAGAACATCCTCAGCGGCGGACCGGCGGAGGAGAGCGGTGCGCTCGGCCCGCTCGTGGGCCAACTGGTGGTCGCCACGAACGTGTTCCGCCGCACGCCGGACGGCTGGCGGGTCTGGTCCCATCACGGCTCGCCCGTTCTGGCCGAAACCGACGACGACCAGGACGACGAAACCCCCGCGTGAGTGGGTAGACCGACCTTACGAGGGCCGGCCCCGCTCCGCTGGAACTACCTGCGGTGCCCAGTGGCGCGGAGCCCGCCGCGAGCCCCGTTCGCGACGCCCGGGGCCCCACGGGCAGGGCGTGTCGGTGCCCGCGAGTAGATTCGACCGGGGACATCCGCCGTCCGCATACGGCATAGTGCCCCACTTGACCAACGACAGCAGGAGTGATTCGCGTGGACCGTCTCGCGCTGCGCGGCCTCAAGGCCCGTGGGCACCATGGCGTCTTCCCCCGGGAGCGCGAGGAGGGGCAGACCTTCATCGTGGATCTGGTGCTGAGCCTCGACACCCGCCCCGCCGCGGCCGGAGACGACCTGGCGAGAACCGTCCACTACGGAGTCGTGGCCGAGGAGGTCGTGGCCGTCGTGCGGGGCGAGCCGGTCGACCTGATCGAGACGCTCGCGGAGCGCATCGCGGAGCAGTGTCTGAAGCACGACGGCGTCGACGAGGTCGAGGTGACGCTGCACAAGCCGGACGCCCCGATCACGGTGCCCTTCGACGATGTGACCATCACCATCACCCGGAGCCGAGTATGAAACCCCAGAGCGACCCGACCGTCCAGCCGGTGCCTGCCTCGGTGGTGGCCCAGGTCGACGCGGCGGACGTCACCCTGTCCAACCCGAAGCGCGCCGTGATCAGCCTCGGGTCCAATCTCGGCAACCGGCTGGAGACCCTCCAGGGCGCCATCGACGCGCTGGAGGACACCCCGGGCCTGCGGGTCAAGGCAGTGTCCCCGGTGTACGAGACGGAGCCGTGGGGAGTCGAACCGGGCTCCCAGCCCTCGTACTTCAACGCGATCGTCGTGGTGAAGACCACACTGCCGCCCTCGTCCCTGCTGGAGCGCGCCCAGGCCGTCGAGGAAGCCTTCGACCGCGTCCGGGTGGAGCGCTGGGGACCCCGCACGATCGACGTCGACATCGTGGCGTACGCGGACGTCGTGTCGGACGATCCGGCGCTCACCCTGCCGCACCCGCGCGCCCACCAGCGCGCCTTCGTGCTCGTGCCCTGGCACGACGTGGAGCCCGAGGCACTGCTCGCCGGACGCGGTACGGTCTCCGATCTGCTGGCCGTCATCGAGCAGCGGGGCGTGGAGCCCCGGGCGGACCTGGAACTCCGCCTGCCCGACTAATCGTTAGGCTCTGCGGACCGGCCGGCCGGTCACGGGTGCCGATCCAGGGGGTCCGGTGCGGGCCGCGTGCGCCGGTGGTGTGTGCGGGCGAGGTGTGTGTCAGAAGTGACGAGTACGGGTGAAGGGCGGGCTTTCGCGGTGGGGCAATTGCGGATCCGGGTTCTGTTCGGCATCTTCGCCGTGGCCGGGGTGCTCTCCTGGGGCGGTACGCGCCTCTGGGACTCCCTCGGCACCCTGCCCAGCGTCCCCCTCGCCGCGCCCATCGTGCTCGCGGCGATCGCCGTCGTGCTCCTGGCGACGGCGCTCTCCCTGCGGTCCCGGCTGCGCGCCCAGCGTGAGCGCCGGCCGGGCGCCAAGGGGGTGGATCCGATGATGGCGGCCCGCGCCGTCGTTTTCGGCCACGCGAGCGCCCTGGTCGCGGCGCTGGTCGCCGGGATGTACGGCGGGACGGGCGTCTTCCTGCTCGGCTCCCTCGACATCCCCGCCCGGCGTGACCAGGCCTACTACGCGGGATTCTCGGTGCTGGCCGGGATCGCGGTGATCGCCGCCGCGATATTCCTGGAGCGGGTCTGCAAACTGCCGGACGGACCCGACGACGAACACCAGGGCACCGCCCGCGCCTGAACACCCCGACCGGGTCCGGCGGGGCCCTCGTCCGTAAGTGGTTCAGCGGGCCATGATCAGACTCATCGCCTCGTTGCGGGTCACCGGGTCGCGCAGCTGCCCCCGTACCGCCGAGGTGATCGTCTTGGCGCCGGGCTTGCGCACCCCGCGCATGGACATGCACATGTGCTCGCACTCGACGACCACGATCACTCCGCGCGGCTCGAGGATCTTCATCAGCGAGTCCGCGATCTGCGTGGTCATCCGCTCCTGGACCTGCGGCCTGCGCGCGAACACGTCCACGAGCCGCGCCAGCTTCGACAGCCCGGTGATCTTCCCGTCGGCCGACGGGATGTACCCGACGTGCGCGGCGCCGTGGAACGGCACCAGATGGTGCTCACAGGAACTCTGCACCTCGATGTCCTTCACCAGGACCATCTCGTCGTGCCCGATGTCGAACGTCGTCGTCAGTACGTCCTCGGGCCGCTGCCACAGCCCCGCGAATATCTCCCGGTACGAACGGGCCACCCGTCCCGGCGTCTCGCGCAGGCCCTCCCGGTCCGGGTCCTCCCCGACCGCGATCAGAAGCTCCCGTACGGCGTTCTCGGCCCGCTTCTCGTCGAACTCGCCGATCACACCCTCGCCGTCCAGCCTCACCGGGTTGGTCATCTGAGCCTCGTTCCTCTGCCGTTCCGTGCGCGCCAACGGGAATGCCGCGCCCCATCAGGCTAAGACCTGTGGGGCGCGGCATCTATTCCGGGCCTGGTGAGAGGCGCGGGATCAGCTTTCGGGACGGTCCTCCGGAACGGCCTCGGCAGCGGACTCGCCGGTCGTGATCCCGGGAATCGTGCCGTTGGAACCGGTCGCTCCGTTGGTGAGGGCCAGCTCCTTGGGCGACAGCACCGGCGGACGCGTCGAAGGCGTACGCCGCGAGGAGCCGGTCCACGCCGGACGGGCCGGGCGCCGCACGATCGTCGAGAAGATCTCGGCGATCTGCTCCTTGTTGAGCGTCTCCTTCTCCAGCAGCGCGAGGACCAGGTTGTCGAGAACGTCGCGGTTCTCGACGAGGATCTCCCAGGCCTCGTTGTGCGCCGTCTCGATCAGCTTCTTGACTTCTTCGTCGACCAGCGCGGCGACCTCTTCCGAGTAGTCGCGCTGGTGGCCCATCTCACGTCCGACGAAGGGCTCCGAATTGTCACCGCCGAACTTGATCGCGCCGAGCCGCTCGGTCATGCCGTACTGCGTGACCATGGCCCGTGCCGTCGCCGACGCCTTCTCGATGTCGTTGGCCGCGCCGGTGGTCGGGTCGTGGAAGACCAGTTCCTCCGCCGCGCGCCCACCCATCATGTAGGCGAGCTGGTCGAGCATCTCGTTGCGCGTGGTCGAGTACTTGTCCTCGTCGGGCAGGACCATGGTGTAACCCAGGGCACGGCCGCGGGACAGGATCGTGATCTTGTGCACCGGGTCGGAGTTCGGAGACGCCGCCGCGACCAGGGCGTGGCCGCCCTCGTGGTACGCGGTGATCTTCTTTTCCTTCTCGGACATGATCCGGGTCCGCTTCTGCGGGCCCGCCACGACTCTGTCGATCGCCTCGTCCAGGGAGTGGTTGTCGACGAGCTTCTTGTCGCTGCGCGCCGTGAGGAGCGCCGCTTCGTTCAGCACGTTCGCCAGGTCCGCGCCGGTGAAACCGGGCGTACGGCGGGCGACGGCGCCGAGGTCGACGTCCGGGGCGACCGGCTTGCCCTTCTGGTGGACCTTGAGGATCTCCAGACGGCCCTGCATGTCGGGGCGGTCGACCGCGATCTGCCGGTCGAAACGGCCCGGGCGCAGCAGCGCCGGGTCGAGGATGTCGGGCCGGTTCGTGGCGGCGATCAGGATGACCCCGCCCTTCACGTCGAAGCCGTCCATCTCCACGAGCAGCTGGTTGAGCGTCTGCTCGCGCTCGTCGTGGCCACCGCCGAGGCCCGCGCCGCGGTGCCGGCCGACGGCGTCGATCTCGTCGACGAAGACGATCGCCGGGGCGTTCGCCTTGGCCTGCTCGAAGAGGTCACGCACCCGGGAGGCACCGACACCGACGAACATCTCGACGAAGTCGGAACCGGAGATCGAGTAGAACGGGACACCGGCCTCACCGGCGACCGCGCGGGCGAGCAGCGTCTTACCCGTACCGGGCGGGCCGTAGAGCAGCACACCCTTCGGGATCTTGGCGCCCACGGCCTGGAACTTCGCGGGCTCCTGGAGGAACTCCTTGATCTCGTGGAGTTCCTCGACCGCTTCGTCGGACCCCGCGACGTCGGCGAACGTCGTCTTGGGAGTGTCCTTCGTAATGAGTTTGGCCTTGGACTTCCCGAACTGCATGACTCGGGAGCCGCCGCCCTGCATCTGATTCATCAGGAACAGGAAGACCACGACGATGAGGACGAACGGCAGCAGGGAGAGCAGCACGGAGACGAACGGGCTCTGCTTCGAGGGCGAAACCGTGTAGCCCTGCTTGATGTCGCCGCTCTCGAACTTGCTCTGCAGCTTCTCGGCCAGGGCCGAGCCCTGGGAGCCGATGTAACTGGCCTGTACCTTGTCGCCGCCCTGGACCTTCTGACCGTCCTTGAGGTCGATCTTGATGATCTGTTCGTCGCCGGTGGTCAGCTTGACCTGGTCGACCTGGTTCTTGTCGATCGCCTGGACGACCTCGCCGGTGTCCACCGTCTTGTAGCCGCCGGACGAGCCGACGACCTGCATCAACACGACCACGGCGAGGACGGCCAGCACGATCCACATGACCGGCCCACGGAAGTATCGCTTCACGTCCATCCATACGGAGCGAGAACGCCCCGTCCCTCCTGCCCGTAGGTAAATGTCGCTGTGAGAAAAGACTGTTCTTCGGACCGTACCCCAGCATTGTCACCCGCGACCGCACGGGACTGCCGGTAAACCGGTCTTCCCATGCTCCAACGGCGGGAGGGGTGCCGGGGTTCCCGTCCCGGCCCGGCGGGGGCCGGGCCCGGCTCAGCCGCCGTAGACATGGGGGGCGAGTGTGCCGACGAATGGCAGATTGCGGTACTTCTCCGCGTAATCCAGTCCATAGCCGACAACGAACTCATTGGGAATGTCGAATCCGATCCATTTCACATCGATCGCGACCTTTGCGGCATCCGGCTTACGGAGCAGCGTGCACACTTCCAGCGAGGCCGGCTCGCGCGAACCGAGGTTCGACAGCAGCCAGGAGAGCGTCAGGCCGGAGTCGATGATGTCCTCGACGATCACGACGTGCTTGCCCTTGATGTCGGTGTCCAGGTCCTTGAGGATCCTGACCACACCGGAGGACTGCGTCCCGGCGCCGTACGAGGACACGGCCATCCAGTCCATCGTCACGGGGGTGGACAGCGCACGCGCCAGGTCCGCCATCACCATCACGGCGCCCTTGAGGACGCCGACGAGAAGGACGTCCTTGCCCGCGTACTCCGCGTCGATCTTGGCGGCCAGTTCGACCAGCTTGGCGTCGATTTCTTCCTTGGTGAAGAGCACCGACTGGAGGTCGGCGCCCATGTCCTTGTGGTCCACCCGCATCACTTTCGTTGTCGGCCAGGAGGCCGGAACTCGCCACCCCGGGAGACACAGCCGTCGTGCTTCAGCGCTTCAGCCCTGCCGGATGACCAGTCTGCCACCCTGCCGTTGGGCCTCGACGCGGCCCGGCAGGTTGATGGCTCCCTGGCCTCTCCAGCCCGTGATCAGGCGGTCGACCTCCTCGATGTGACGGGCGAACAGCGACCCGGCGGGGGCGCCGGCGACGACGGCGGCCCGGCGCAGGACACGGCGCCGGACGGCGGGCGGCAGCGCGTACAGCTTGGCGCATTCGAGCTGCCCGGTGTCGTCCCGTACGGCGGACTCCACGTCGGCCGCCCAGGCGTCGAGGGCGTCGGCGTCGTCGCGGGAGAGCTGCGCCGTACGGGCCAGGGCCTCGACGACGCCCTTGCCGAGCGCCTTCTCCAGGGCGGGCAGACCCTCGTGGCGCAGGCGCGAGCGGGTGTAGGCGGGGTCGGCGTTGTGCGGGTCGTCCCAGACCGGGATCGCCTGGACGAGACAGGCCTTGCGGGCCGTCTGCCGGTCGAGTTGGAGGAAGGGCCGGCGGTAGCGGCCGGTGGCGCCGGAGACGGGGGCCATTCCGGAGAGGGAGCGGGTGCCGGAACCGCGGGCGAGGCCGAGCAGGACGGTCTCGGCCTGGTCGTCGCGGGTGTGGCCCAGCAGGACGGCGGCGGCGCCGTGACGCTCGGCGGCGGCGTCCAGGGCGGCGTAGCGCGCGTCGCGGGCGGCTGCCTCGGGCCCCCCGTCGCGACCGACGGTCACGGCGACGGACTCGACGGGGTCGAGCCGCATGGCGGCGAGCCGGGAGACGACTTCGGCGGCACGGAGGTCCGAGCCGGGCTGCAGACCGTGGTCGACGGTGACGGCGCCCGCGCGGACGGAGAGCTTGCGGGCCTCGAAGGCGAGGGCGGACGCGAGCGCCATGGAGTCGGCGCCTCCGGAGCAGGCGACGAGCACCAGAGGGCGGCGGTCGGCCGGGGGCGGTGCGATGGCCCGGTCGGCGCCCGTCGCGGTGGGACGGGAGCGCTCGGTGCCGGAGCTCCCGGATTCGGAGCATTCGGTGAGGACGTCGTGGAGTACGCGGCGGACCGCCAGGCGTATCGCCGCGACCGCAGGATGGGGACCCATGTCCGGTGCCCTTCGTGATGTTTGGGGGGTGCCTCGGTCGGAGTAGGGACGGGGTTCAGTCACACAGAGTGCGTCGATGGTGACAGAACCGGGCCGTTCCCCGAGCATCGCACGCCTACCCAGCGCCCACGGTCCCTCGGATGGGTGATGCTGGCCCATTCCGGTGGACACCTGTGGACGTCCACATCCGGTACGCGCCCTCACGGCGCCCTCCTGAGGAGGACGCCGCGGGGCGCTGCCTCAGGACTCGGTCTTGCGGTGCACCCGTGCGATCCAGTCCGCCGGCTTGGCGATCTCCGCCTTCGTGGGAAGGGTGTTGGGGGAGGTCCAGACGCGGTTGAAGCCGTCCATGCCGACCTCGTCGACCACGGCGCGTACGAAACGCTCCCCGTCCCGGTACTGCCGCAGTTTCGCGTCCAGGCCCAGCAGTTTGCGCAGGGCCTGGTCGAGCCGGCTGGCGCCCTTGGCCCTGCGCTGCTGGAACTTCTCGCGGATCTCGGCGACCGAGGGCACGACCTGCGGGCCGACGCCGTCCATCACGTAGTCGGCATGGCCTTCGAGCAGGGACATCACGGCGGTGAGGCGGCCGAGGATCTCCTTCTGGCCGGGGGTCTGCACCAGTTCCACCAGGCTGCGGCCCTCGTCCTCCTCCTCGCCCTCAGGGCGGCTGCCGGTGAGGGACTGGGCCGCTTCACGCAGGCGTTCCACGACGGTCGAGGGGTCGACGTCCGTCTCTTCGAGGAATGACTGGATCTCGCCCTCGAGGTGGTCGCGCAGCCACGGGACGCCGGTGAACTGCGTGCGGTGGGTCTCCTCGTGCAGGCAGACCCAGAGTCTGAAGTCGTGCGGGTCGACGTCCAGTTCGCGTTCGACGTGAACGATGTTCGGCGCGACGAGCAGCAGCCGGCCGCCGCCGCCGTCACTCGAAGGGAGGTCGCGGCTCGGCGGGGCGAAGGTCTCGTACTGGCCGAGGACGCGCGAGGAAAGGAACGACAGCAGCATGCCCAGCTCGACGCCGGTCACCTTGCCGCCCACGGCGCCGAGGACGGCGCCGCCCGCCGAGTTCGACCGGCGGTCCTGCATCTTGTCGAGGAGTGGTTTGAGCAGCTCGCGGAAGCCCGCGACGTTCGCCTTGATCCAGCCCGCCCGGTCCACGACCAGGACCGGGGTGTCCGGCGGCTCATGGCCTTCCGGGATCATCCGGGTGAAGCCGCGCACGTGCTCCTCGGCCGCCTTGGCGTGCCGTCGCAGCTCGGCGACGATCTCGCGGGCCTCGTCCCGGCTCACTTCCGGTCCCGGCCGCGCGAGGCGGGTCGCGGTCGCGACCGCGAGATTCCAGTCCACCATCTCGGCCCCACCGATGCTCGTCATGTGTCAACCGTACGTGCTCGGGCCGGAAGGCGGTCAGGTGTCGGCCGGGCCGTTCACGTCCCGGCCGGTCCTGGTCGGTGCGGTGACCACCCTTGCCCCACGTGGGGACACGCGGGGCCAAGGGTGGTCACGACACCAGTTCCGCCGAGAGGTGGTCCAGGGCGCGTTGGGCCGTATCGGGGGCCGGTGCCTCCTCCGCCAGGAAGGCGAAGGCGAGGAGCCGTCCGCCGGGGCCCACGACAGTGCCCGCCAGGGAGTTCACCCCGGTCAGCGTGCCGGTCTTGGCGCGGATCAGGCCGCTGCCGGTCGTGGCGTCCGCGTCGGTGTACCGGCCCTGGAGCGTGCCGCTGAATCCGGCCACCGGGAGACCGGTGAGCACCGGTCGCAGTTCGGGACGCTCGGGGTCGGCCGCGCGGGCGAGCAGCGCGGTGAGCAGGCCGCTGGTGAGCCTGTCGTGACGGTTGAGGCCGCTGCCGTCGCGCAGGAGCGCGCCGTCGACGGGCAGCTTCAGCTTCTTCAGCTCGGCCTGGACGGCCTGTTGGGCTCCCGCGAAGCTCGCCGGTCTGCCCGCCTCGATCGCGGTCTGCCGGACCAGCGACTCGGCGATGTCGTTGTCACTGTTCGTCAGCATGCGTTCGACCAGGGCGGAGACGGGGCGCGAGTACGTCACGGCGAGGCGGTCGGCGTCTTCGGGCGCTCTGGCCGCGGCGGGGGCGCCGGAGGTCTTGAGGCCGCGTTCGCGCAGGAGGTCCGCGAAGACGTCGGCGGCGTCGCCCGCCGGGTCGCCGCTGCGCGGTGCCGGGCCGCCGAAGGTGTCGGCGGCGGAGTCGTCGAGGCGGCCCTGGCCCGCCATCAGGGCGGTGACGGGCGCGATGTTGTCGTTGGGGCCGATCGGGTGTTCTCGGGGCCCTGAGTAGAGGGAGACGTCGAAGCGGACGGTCACCCGGTGCACACCGCGGTCGCGCAGCGCTCTGGCGGTGTCGGTGGCCAGGTGGCGCAGGTCGCCGCGGTCGAGGGTGGCGTCGCCGCCGCCGACGAGGGTGATCTCGGTCGGGTTCTCGCCCTTGTCGCCGGCCTTGTCGTCGGCGCCGGACGCGTCGGGCTTGTCGTCGCCGCCCTTGCCGCTGTCCGCGGTGACCACGGTGGTGGGGATGCGGTGGTCGGGGCCGAGCGCGGAGAGCGCGGCGACCGCCGTGGCGATCTTGATGGTGGAGGCCGGTGCCATCGGCCGGTCGGCGCGCCGACCGAACAACTGCTCGCCCGTCGCGACGTCGACGACGGACGCCGAGGGCGCCGGTCCGAGGTCCGGGGATTCGAGCAGCGGCCCGAGGGCCGACGTCAGGTCGGCCGGGAGATCCGCCGGCGCGGACAAGGACGTGGCCGACACGCCGAGTTCGGCGAGTACGCCGGCGGCGCTGGGCGCGGGCGCGGGCATACGCACGCGCTCACCGTCGTGATGTGCGCCACCTGTACGGTCCTGGGCGGCCGCCCAGTCACGCTCGGCCTTACGCTGACCGGAGTCCCAGGGGCCGGCCAAGGCCACCGCCCCGGCCGCCAGTACGAGGCCGAGCACGGCGGAACCTGCCGTGAGCTGCCACACTTTCGGCTCAAGCACGGTTGACCAGCCCCTTTCGCGATCACACAGCTGCGTGGGGGACACTTAATCACTGCGCGTTGCCACGAGCACGGTGCCCCGGCCAGCGATGGCCGATCCTGCTCGGCCCCGGGGTCGGACCCGGCGGCGTGCGGTACCACCGACAGCAGCATCACCGACATCTGTGTTGATCATGGAGGAGCCACCCGTGGAGTTCGACGTCACCATCGAGATCCCTAAGGGTTCGCGAAACAAGTACGAGGTGGACCACGAGACCGGCCGGATCCGCCTTGACCGTCGTCTCTTCACCTCGACCAGCTACCCGGCCGACTACGGCTTCGTGGAGAACACCCTCGGCGAGGACGGCGACCCGCTGGACGCACTGGTCATCCTGGACGAGCCGACGTTCCCCGGCTGTCTCATCAAGTGCCGCGCGATCGGCATGTTCCGGATGACGGACGAGGCCGGCGGCGACGACAAGCTGCTGTGCGTCCCCGCGTCGGACCCGCGTGTGGAGCACCTGAGGGACATCCACCACGTGTCGGAGTTCGACCGTCTGGAGATCCAGCACTTCTTCGAGGTCTACAAGGACCTGGAGCCCGGCAAGTCGGTCGAGGGCGCGGACTGGGTGGGCCGCGCGGAGGCGGAGGCCGAGATCGAGGCCTCGTACAAGCGCCTGGAGGCGCAGGGCGGCGCGCACTGAACACGCGCCCCACGGACCGGGACTCAGGGGCCGTCAGGCCCTGAGCGGCGGAGAACGGCACGTACGAGCGGCGGACGGCGCACCTCACGGGTGCGCCGTCCGCCGCTCGTGTGCGCCCACGTCCGCGCCCGTGTCCATACTGAACGGATGGCTGAGCGACCTGTGCCCGAGCGGCACCGATGTGAGTAAGTGAGGGCGAGGACTGTGGTGGCCGAGCGGGACGAGGCGGAGGATCGTAAACCCCCGTCCGACGAGGCGCACAGCGCCTTCACTCCGCCGTCCGGGACGGACCAGGTACCGGCCCCCGAGGAGGACAGCCCCACCTCGGAGTTCGCTGTTCCGGAGGGGTTGAGCCCGGAGAGTACGCAGGAGACCGACCGGTCGGCCTTCGATCCGCCGAGTACCTACCGCGCACGCCGGTCGCCCCAGGCGTTCACACCGGCGCAGGGCGTGCCGATCGTCCGGCTGACGAAGGAAGCGCCCTGGCAGGACCGGATGCGCACGCTGCTGCGGATGCCGGTCGGGGACCGGCCGGTGGCGGAGATCGTGCAGCGGCACGACGAGGCCGGGCCCGCCGTACCGCGCGTGCTCGACCTGACCCTGCGTATCGGCGAGTTGCTCCTGGCGGGCGGCGAGGGGGCCGAGGACGTCGAGGCCGCGATGTTCGCGGTCAGCCGCGCGTACGGTCTCGACCGCTGCGAGCCGAACGTCACCTTCACGCTGCTGTCGATCTCCTACCAGCCGTCGCTGGTGGACGACCCGGTGACGGCCAGCCGGACCGTACGCAGGCGGGGTACCGACTACACCCGGCTGTCCGCCGTCTACACGCTCGTCGACGACATCACCACCGAGGACACCGACATCACCCTGGAGGAGGCGTACCGGCGGCTGGCCGAGATCAGGCGTAACCGGCACCCGTATCCGGGGTGGGCGCTGACCGCCGCGAGCGGGCTGCTGGCCGGCTCCGCGTCGGTGCTGGTCGGTGGTGATCTGATCGTGTTCATCGCGGCGATGGTCGGCGCGATGCTCGGCGACCGGCTCGCGTGGCTCTGCGCGGGACGTGGGATCCCGGAGTTCTACCAGTTCGTCGCCGCGGCGATGCCGCCGGCCGCGATGGGGGTCGCGCTGACGCTGGCCGCCTCGGCGGTGAACTGGGAGGGCCGGCCGTCCGCCGTGATCACCGGTGGGCTCTTCGCGCTGCTGCCGGGGCGGGCCTTGGTCGCGGGCGTGCAGGACGGTCTGACCGGCTACTACATCACCGCCGCCGCGCGGCTGCTCGAAGTCATGTACTTCTTCATCGCGATCGTGACGGGCGTGCTGATCGCCCTGTACCTGGGTGTCCAGCTCGACGCCCAGCTCGACCCGGACGCGGCGCTGCTGGCCGGGGAGGGGCGGCCGGTGCTCCAGATCGGCGCCGCCGTCGCGCTCAGTTTCGCCTTCGCGATCCTGCTCCAGCAGGAACGATCCACCGTGCTGATGGTGGCCCTGAACGGGGGCGTGGCCTGGACCGTCTACGGGGCGATGCATGTGACCGGCGGGATCTCGCCGGTGGCGGCGACCGCGGTCGCCGCGGGTGTGGTGGGGCTCTTCGGGCAGTTGTTCTCGCGGTACCAGTTCGCGTCGGCGCTGCCGTACGTCACGGCGGCGATCGGGCCGCTGCTGCCCGGCTCGGCGACGTACTTCGGTCTGCTCGGTCTCGCGCAGAACCATGTGGACGACGGGCTGGCCTCGCTGTCCAAGGCCGCGGCGCTGGCCATGGCGATCGCCATCGGGGTGAACTTCGGGGGCGAGATCTCCCGGCTGTTCCTG
>NZ_JAAPBF010000144.1 GCF_022695985.1 Streptomyces sp. NP-1717
CCTGCGTTCAGGGTCGGGTCGGTACTCGTCTCGCGCCGGCGGTTTCCCGTACGCCCCCGCTTCGGGTATGATCTCTCTGTCGTTGCCGCGCCCCAATAGCTCAGTCGGTAGAGCGTCTCCATGGTAAGGAGAAGGTCTACGGTTCGATTCCGTATTGGGGCTCCAGCACGAAGAAGAAGGGCCCCGCCTGATGGCGGGGCCCTTCTTCGTTTCCACCCGTCAGTTCTTCTGCGGCTCCGGTACGCGCATCGCCAGGATCGCCATGTCGTCCGACGCAGGCTCCGCCGCGAACCTCTCCACCGCGCGCAGCACGCGCGAGGCGACCGCTCCGGCCGTGAGGCCCGTACAGCCCGTCAGTACGTCGACGAGACCGTCGTCGCCCAGCATCCGCGTGCCCTCGCGGCGTTCGGTGACGCCGTCGGTGACACAGAGGAGGACGTCGCCCGGGTCGAGGGTGACCATCTGCTCGTACAGCTCCAGGTCGTCCATGACCCCGAGCAGCGGCTGCGGGTCCGCGGCCGCCTCCACGCTGCCGTCCTGGCGCAGACGCAGCGGCAGCGGATGGCCCGCGCACACCACTTTGAGGACGGCGCTGCCGTCCTCCTGAGGCCACAACTCCCCGTAGAGCAGCGTCAGGAAGCGGCTGCGGGCGCCCTCGTCGAGGATCGCCGCGTTCAGGCGCTCCAGGACGGCCGGGCCGCTGAACCCCTCGCGGGCGAGGAGCCGGAGCGCGTGCCGGGCGAGACCGGTCACCGCGGCGGCTTCCGGGCCCGTGCCGCAGACGTCGCCGATGGCGAAGCCGTACGCGCCGTCACGGATCGGGAAGAGGTCGTAGAAGTCGCCGCCGACCTCGTTGCCTTCGCCTGCCGCGCGGTAGATGACCTCGACCTCGACGTTGGGCACCTGGGGCAGTTCCGGCGGCAGCAGGCTGCGCTGGAGCGACTGGCTGATGGCCATGCGCTCCGAGTAGAGGCGGGCGTTGTCGAGGGCGAGTGCCGCCCGGCGGGACAAGTCCTCGGCCAGTTCCAGGATTTCCTGGCGGAAGTGGTCGTCCGACGGCTTGCCGAGGGTGAGCATGCCGATCACTCGGTTGCGCGCGACGAGGGGCAGTACGACGGTCTCTCCGCCAACTGCCGCTGCTGTCGCGAGTGTTGTGCCGATTCCGGAGGAGACGGGCGTGGAGGCCCCTCCCAGCTCCCTCATGGAGGTACGGAGCGCGGCCTGGTGCGCGGCGTCGGCCGGGCCGGTCCAGACGCGGGCGCCCGGGGTCGGGACCGGATCCGGCGGATCGATCTTCGAGAGAAGCGCCTTCAGGCCGTCGATGCGCTCCTCGTCCTCGTGCAACACGTAGGAGAGGTAAGGGTCCGAAGCCTGGTCGGCGATGGTGTAGACGGCGCACCAGGTCGCGAGGGTGGGCACCGTCATCTGGGCCATCAGCGCCAGCGTCTGGTCGCGGTCGAGGGTGCCCGCCAGCAGGTCCGAGGCCTCGACGAGGAAGGAGAGCGAGCCGCGCCGGAGACGTTCGAGTTCACCGAGACGGGCCGACTCGACGGCCAGCGCGATGCGGTCGGCGGCGAACTGGAGCCGCAGGGCCTCCTCGTTGGAGTACCGGCCGGCCGATTCGGCGGCGACACCGAGCGAACCCGTGAGCCGGCCCTCGACCTTGAGGGGGACGGTGACGACCGAGCGCATGCCGGTGCCGTTGAGGAGCGGCACGGCGCCGGGCACGATGGCCAGGTCCTCGTGGACGGCGGGCATCCGGGCGGAGCCGTACCGCCCCGTGCCGGCCTCCACCGGGACGCGCGCGAAGCGCTGTCGGGCCGAGGGGAGGCCGGTGGTGGCCCGTACCTCCAGCTCAGTCTCGTCGTCGGTGGCGAGCAGGAGGAAGGCGGAGTCGCTTTCGAGCATGTCGCGGGCGCGCTCGACGGTGCGCTGGAGCAGGCCGTCGAGGTCCTCCGGGGCGGGGGAGCCGATGAAGACCTCGAAGGGGTCCACGGTGCGGCTCTCGGCGCCCGCCTCGGTCGCGGGGGCGCGCTGCGGGGTCTGGATGACGGCGCGCTCGTCGTCGCGTACGAGGAGGCAGACGGTGGACGGCTCGCCGTGGGTGTCGCGCACGCGTAGGTGCGAGGCGTAGACGGGGATGACCCGGCCGTCGCTGCCCCGGATGCCGTAACTGCCCTCCCAGCGCGAGAGAAGCAGCGCCTCGACGATGCCGGTGCCGATGCCCGGCGTGTGCGGCCAGGCGGCGAAGTCCGTGAGGGGTTTGCCGACGACCTGGTCGGCCGGATAGCCGAATAGGTGTTCCGCGTCCTCGTTCCAGGTTGACACGGCGCCGGTTCTGTCGATCTGGACGACGGCGACCCTGACCCGTTCGTCGGTGACGGGGAGGAGCGCGTTCGGGATGACGGGGCCTGCGGACCGGGCGCCCACGGGACGGTCTGGCAGGTCGAGCTGGAACCAGACCTGTTTGTGCGTCGGTGTGTAGTCGACGCCCCAGCGGGACGCCAGCGCCGCGCAGAGGAGCAGTCCCCGGCCGTTCTCCCGGTCGGGGCTGCCCAGCGACAGTCCCGTGCCCTGCATCGGGATCTCGCGTTCGGGGTAGCGGTCGGAGACCTCGACGCGTACGCCGTCCCCCGTACGGAGACAGAGCACGTCCGCCGACGTGCCGGCGTGGATGACGGCGTTGGTGACGAGTTCGCTGGTGAGAACGACGGCGTCGTCGACGACGTCCGAATATCCCCACCCCTGGAGCGTGTCCCGGACAAAGGCGCGGGCGGTCGCGACGGACCGCCCGACAGGGTCGAAGCTGGCAGCCGCCCGCGCGGTGATCACAGAACTCCTCGTACGCGTCTCGACGCCCGGCTCCGCCATGATTCGGCCCCGCCCTCCCGGTGCCCGGTGGTAGTACGTTCGCCAGGCCGCCCCCGCCGGGCGGACGGGGACGGTTGGACAGCCGGATGCCAGGTTACTTACCTTCGCTGCGAGGGCGGATGCCGGTTGCCACTGTTTCCGCCTACCGGGGGTGGGGACGCTATGCGAAGCTGCCGAACTGTTATCGCCAGGTTCGGCCGTGGTGAAACACTGGGCAAGATTCCAGAGACAGCCTGAACAACACTCTGAGCAGTACGGTCAACCCCCGCGGGAGGGACACGGTGGAGTCTGGCGTGGCGGCGCGTGGCAACAGCACGCGCGCGAAGGGCGGACGGTCCCGGAACAACGGGGCCACCGAGGTCGATGCGGCGGCTCTGAACAGACTGCTGACGGCCCTGGTGGCGATGCGGGACGGTAACTTCCGTAAACGCCTGACCGTCTCCGGTGACGATGTGATGGCGGAGATCGCCGCCGTCTTCAACGAGGTGGCGGACCGGAACCTGCACCTCACGGGCGAGCTGGCCCGCGTACGGCGCATGGTCGGACGGGAGGGAAAGCTCACCGAGCGGCTGGAGACGGGCGCCTGCGAGGGGTCCTGGGCCACCGCCATCGACGCGTCGAACGCGCTGGTGGACGATCTGGCGCGCCCCGTCTCCGAGGTCGGGCGGGTGCTGTCCGCGGTCGCCGAGGGCGACCTAGAGCAGCGGATGGAGCTGCGTTCGCACTTCACCGAGGGGACGGCGGGGACGGAGCGCCCGCTGCGCGGCGAGTTCCTGAAGGTGGCCCGTACCGTCAACAGCCTGGTCGACCAGCTGTCCGCGTTCACCGACGAGGTGACCCGCGTGGCGCTTGAGGTCGGTACCGAGGGCAAGCTCGGCGGTCAGGCCAAAGTGCGTGGAATGTCGGGTTCGTGGAAGGATCTCACGGACTCCGTCAACACGATGGCGTACCGGCTCACCGCTCAGGTACGTGACATTGCTCTCGTCACGACGGCCGTCGCCAAGGGTGATCTGTCGCGCAAGGTCACCGTGCACGTGGCCGGCGAGATGCTTCAGCTGAAGAACACCGTCAACACGATGGTGGACCAGCTGTCCTCGTTCTCCTCCGAGGTGACCCGCGTGGCCCGGGAGGTGGGCACCGAGGGTGAACTGGGCGGCCAGGCGACCGTGCCCGGTGTCGCCGGTGTGTGGAAGGACCTCACCGATTCGGTGAACACGATGGCCGGCAACCTGACGAGTCAGGTGCGCGGCATCGCCGAGGTCACCACCGCCGTCGCGAACGGCGACCTTTCCCAGAAGGTCACGGTGAGCGCCCGCGGCGAGGTCGCGCAGCTCGCCGAGACGATCAACCAGATGACCGAGACGCTGCGCACGTTCGCCGACGAGGTGACCCGTGTGGCCAGCGAGGTCGGCGGATCGGGTGTGCTGGGCGGCCAGGCGCAGGTGCCGGGCGCGGCGGGCACCTGGAAGGACCTGACGGACTCCGTCAACACCGTCTTCCGGAATCTGACCACCCAGGTGCGCGACATCGCCCAGGTGACGACAGCCGTGGCGAACGGCGATCTTTCCCAGAAGGTCACCGTCGACGTGGCCGGCGAGATGCTCGAACTCAAGAACACCGTCAACACCATGGTGCGCCAGCTCAATTCGTTCGGCTCCGAGGTGACACGGGTCGCGCGTGAGGTCGGCGTGGAGGGCCAGTTGGGCGGCCAGGCCGAGGTGCCGGGCGCGGCGGGTACGTGGAAGGACCTCACCGACTCCGTCAACACCGCGTTCCGCAACCTCACCGGCCAGGTGCGGGACATCGCCCAGGTGACGACGGCCGTCGCGAACGGTGACCTTTCCCAGAAGGTCACCGTCGACGTCGCGGGCGAGATGCTCGAACTGAAGAACACCGTCAACACGATGGTGGCGCAGCTGTCGTCGTTCGCGGACCAGGTGACGCGGATGGCGCGTGACGTGGGTACGGAGGGCAGGCTGGGCGGTCAGGCGCGGGTGGACGGCGTCTCCGGTACCTGGAAGGAACTGACCGACTCCGTCAACTTCATGGCCGGCAACCTGACCGACCAGGTGCGGCAGATCGCCCAGGTGACCACGGCCGTGGCGCGGGGCGACCTGTCGCAGAAGATCGACGTGGACGCCCGGGGCGAGATCCTGGAGCTGAAGAACACCATCAACACGATGGTCGACCAGCTCTCGGCCTTCGCCGAACAGGTCACGCGCGTGGCCCGCGAGGTGGGCACCGACGGCAGGCTGGGCGGCCAGGCGCAGGTTCCGGGCGTCGCGGGTGTCTGGCGCGATCTGACCGACTCCGTGAACGGCATGGCGGGGAACCTGACCTCCCAGGTCCGTAACATCGCCCAGGTCGCCACGGCGGTGGCGCGCGGTGACCTGTCGCAGAAGATCGACGTGGACGCGCGCGGCGAGATCCTGGAGCTGAAGAACACCCTCAACACGATGGTGGACCAGCTGTCGAACTTCGCCGAGCAGGTGACCCGGGTCGCCCGCGAGGTCGGTACGGAGGGCATGCTCGGCGGCCAGGCCGAGGTGCAGGGGGTCTCGGGCACCTGGAAGGACCTCACCCAGTCCGTCAACTTCATGGCGAACAACCTGACTTCGCAGGTGCGCAACATCGCCGAGGTCACCACCGCCGTCGCCAAGGGTGACCTGTCGAAGAAGATCACGGTCGACGCCAAGGGCGAGATCCTCGACCTCGTCACCACGGTCAACACGATGGTGGACCAGTTGTCGAACTTCGCCGACGAGGTGACGCGAGTCGCCCGCGAGGTGGGCACGGAGGGCATCCTCGGCGGCCAGGCCCGGGTGCGCGGCGTCACCGGCATCTGGAAGGACCTCAGCGACAACGTCAACACGATGGCCAACAACCTGACGAGTCAGGTGCGGAACATCTCGCGCGTCTCCTCGGCCGTGGCCAACGGCGACCTCACCAAGAAGGTGACGGTCGAGGCGCGCGGCGAGGTCGCCGAACTGGCCGACACCGTCAACATCATGGTGACGACGCTCTCCTCGTTCGCCGACGAGGTGACGCGAGTCGCCCGCGAGGTGGGCACCGAGGGCGAACTCGGCGGTCAGGCGCGTGTCCCGGGCGTCTCCGGTACGTGGAAGGACCTCACCGAGTCGGTGAACTCGATGGCGTCCAACCTCACGGGGCAGGTGCGCCAGATCGCCACGGTCACCACGGCCATCGCCAAGGGCGACCTCACCAAGAAGATCGACATCGATGCCCGGGGTGAGATCCAGGAACTGAAGAACACCATCAACACCATGGTCGATCAGCTCTCGTCGTTCGCCGAGCAGGTCACCCGGGTGGCCCGCGAGGTGGGTACGGACGGGCAACTGGGCGGCCAGGCCCGGGTCAGGGACGTCGACGGCACCTGGCGCGACCTCACCGAGTCGGTGAACGAGATGGCAGGCAACCTGACCCGTCAGGTGCGGGCGATCGCCGCCGTCGCCACCGCGGTGACCCGCGGTGATCTGAACCTGAAGATCGACGTCGACGCCGCGGGCGAGATCCAGGTCCTCCAGGACAACATCAACACCATGATCGCCAACCTGCGCGACACCACCCTCGCCAACGAGGAGCAGGACTGGCTCAAGGGCAACCTGGCCCGGATCTCCGGTCTGATGCAGGGCCGCCGCGATCTCGACGACGTGGCCTCGCTGATCATGAGCGAGCTGACCCCGGTGGTCTCGGCGCAGCACGGCGCGTTCTTCCTCGCCATGCCGACCGGCACCGCCTCCGAGCTGGGGACGGGCGGGCGCGACGGCTCGTACGAGCTGTGCATGCGCGGCAGTTACGGGTACTCGGCCGGCTCGATGCCGACCGCCTTCCGGCCCGGTGAGACGCTCATCGGTACGGCGGCCGAGGAGAAGCGCACGATCCAGGTCAACGTTCCGCCGGGCTATCTCAAGATCTCCTCGGGGCTCGGCGAGGCGTCACCGGCGTACGTGATCGTGCTGCCGGTGCTGTTCGAGGGCAAGGTCCTCGGTGTGATCGAGCTGGCGTCGTTCCAGCCCTTCACCCAGATCCAGCGGGACTTCCTCAACCAGATCGCGGAGATGATCGCGACGAGCGTCAACACCATCAGCGTCAACACCAAGACCGAGGTGCTCCTCAAGCAGTCGCAGGAGTTGACGGAGCAGCTGCGGGAGCGCTCGGCGGAGCTGGAGAACCGGCAGAAGGCGCTCCAGTCGTCCAACGCCGAGCTGGAGGAGAAGGCGGAGCTGCTGGCCCGTCAGAACCGCGACATCGAGGTGAAGAACACCGAGATCGAAGAGGCGCGGCAGGTGCTGGAGGAGCGGGCCGAACAGCTCGCCGTCTCGATGCGCTACAAGTCCGAGTTCCTGGCGAACATGTCGCACGAGCTGCGTACGCCGCTGAACTCGCTGCTCATCCTGGCGAAGCTGCTCGCGGACAACGCGGAGATGAACCTCTCACCGAAGCAGGTGGAGTTCGCCGAGACGATCCACGGCGCGGGCTCGGACCTGCTCCAGCTGATCAACGACATCCTCGATCTGTCGAAGGTCGAGGCGGGCAAGATGGACGTCAGCCCGACGCGGATCGCGCTCGTGCAGCTCGTGGACTACGTCGAGGCGACGTTCCGGCCCCTGACGGCGGAGAAGGGCCTCGACTTCTCCGTACGGGTCTCCCCGGAGCTGCCGGCGACGCTGCACACGGACGAGCAGCGGCTGCTCCAGGTGCTGCGCAACCTGCTGTCCAACGCGGTGAAGTTCACCGACACGGGCGCCGTGGAGCTGGTGATCCGGCCCGCCGGGGCGGATGTGCCCAACGCGATCAGGGAGCAGCTGCTGGAGGCCGGTTCGCTGCGTGACGCGGACGCCGATCTGATCGCCTTCTCGGTCACCGACACCGGTATCGGGATCGCGGCGAGCAAGATGCGGGTGATCTTCGAGGCGTTCAAGCAGGCGGACGGTACGACGAGCCGTAAGTACGGAGGTACGGGTCTGGGCCTGTCCATCAGCCGGGAGATCGCCCGGCTGCTCGGCGGCGAGATCCACGCGGCGAGCGAGCCGGGCCGCGGCTCGACGTTCACGCTGTATCTGCCGCTGCACGCCAGTGAACTGCCCCCGCAGGGCTACCCGCAGCTGACGCCGGGCATCGAGCCGCAGCGCGGCGGCGGTGGCTTCGCGGGCCTGTCGTCGGAGCAGGCGCGGCTTGACCGGCCCGCGGCGCCGTCGGAGGCCCGTACGGGGCCCGCCGCGCTGTTCCGGCGCCGCCGCAAGGCTCTCGGCGGTCCGGAGCAGCTGAACTCGCTCTCGGGGCGGCCCGGGGGCCCGGGAGGCCCGTCCGGCGGGACGCAGGACGGCGGGAACGGTTCGGCGGCCTCTGCCAACGGCGCGCGGGCGTCGGCCGGTTCGGGTGCCGGCGAGGCGTGGGGGGCCGACGGGCAGGACGCCCAGGAGGAGCGGCGTACGTTCTCGTTCGGCGGCGAGAAGGTGCTGATCGTGGACGACGACATCCGCAACGTCTTCGCGCTGACCAGCGTCCTCGAACAGTACGGTCTGTCGGTGCTGTACGCCGAGAACGGCCGTGAGGGCATCGAGGTGTTGGAGCAGCACGACGATGTGACCCTGGTGCTGATGGACATCATGATGCCGGAGATGGACGGGTACGCGACGACCACGGCGATCCGCAGGATGCCGCAGTTCGCCGGGTTGCCGATCATCGCGCTCACCGCGAAGGCGATGAAGGGCGACCGGGAGAAGGCGATCGATTCCGGTGCTTCTGACTATGTGACAAAGCCGGTCGATCCCGATCATCTTCTGTCGGTGATGGAGCAGTGGATGCACGAGAAGTGACACGACAGCGCCGCCGGACGACGGTTTCGGAAGCGTCCGGCGGTTGTGCGAACCTGTGGAAGAAGGTGAGTTCCTGTGGTCGATCACGTGTGGACCGCAGGTATTCGGGGAACCTTTCGAGCTCCTGTGACGTTTTTGCTACGTGCACAGTGACATCGCGGTGACAGGGTGTGGCGACAGGCGGGGTGCGGCTACCATGACCGGCACAAGGACGGACGGCGTAAGGGAGTCGTCCTCTGGGGCGGCGCCCGGTGCACAGCCGGGACGAGGAGGGCGGGCCATGGTGCAGAAGGCCAAGATCCTCCTGGTCGATGACCGGCCGGAGAATCTGCTGGCGCTGGAGGCCATCCTCTCCGCGCTCGATCAGACGCTGGTGCGGGCATCGTCAGGGGAGGAAGCGCTCAAGGCGCTGCTGACGGACGACTTCGCGGTCATTCTGCTCGACGTCCAGATGCCCGGGATGGACGGGTTCGAGACCGCCGCGCACATCAAGAGGCGCGAGCGGACGCGGGACATCCCGATCATCTTCCTCACGGCCATCAACCACGGCCCCCACCACACCTTCCGGGGCTACGCCGCCGGCGCGGTGGACTACATCTCCAAGCCGTTCGACCCGTGGGTGCTGCGCGCGAAGGTCTCGGTGTTCGTCGAGCTGTACATGAAGAACTGTCAGTTGAAGGAGCAGGCCGAGCTGCTGCGACTGCAACTGGCCGGCGCCGGCGAGGTGAAGGAACCGGCCGGTCTCCTGGCCGAGCTGTCCGCCCGGCTCGCCGCTGTCGAGGAGCAGGCCGAAGCGCTCTCCAAGCAGCTGGACGACGACTCCGCGGACGCGGCGGCCGTCGCCACGGCCGCCCATCTGGAGCGCAAACTGACCGGACTGCGCCGGGCGCTGGACGCGCTGGAGCCGGGCAGCGGAGGCGGGTCGCCGCTCCCCGCACCGAACTGACCGGGTGCGCCCCGGGCCTCAACGGCCTGTGGGCGGCCCGTTTTCCACCTCCGGGCGATACGGGCCCGCGTCCTGCCCCGTGGTCTGCCCACGTTCCGGTGTAACTGTTTGAGGGCTCGTCAGTTTCCGGCCCACGACGCACGACACGAACGGGTGAAGCAGTGGGCACACGTGTCCGCCGCCGTTCACACCGGTAACCTCACCCCCATGGCCTCACGTACGTCCGGCAAGGGTTCCCAGGGCACGGCGGGCACCGCGAAACCGCGTGCCGGCCGTCCGAGCGGTGCCGCGAAGAAGGCGGCGCCCGCCGCCAAGGCCGCGGCGAAGAAGACAGCACCTACGAAGAAGCCACCGGTCAAGAAGGTTCCGGCGAAGAAGTCCGCGGCCAAACCCGCGCCCAAACCCGCACCGTCCCCGACGAACGGCGTCTACCGCCTCGTACGCGCCCTGTGGCTCGGACTCGCCCACGGGGTCGGCGCGATGTTCCGCGGCATAGGGAGGGGCGCGAAGGGACTCGACCCCGCGCACCGCAAGGACGGCATCGCCCTGCTGCTGCTCGCCCTCGGGCTGATCGTCGCGGCCGGTACGTGGTCGAACCTGCGCGGCCCGGTCGGCGATCTCGTCAAGATGCTGATCACCGGCGCCTTCGGCCGGCTCGACCTGCTCGTCCCGATACTGCTGGGCGCCGTCGCCGTCCGCCTCATCCTCTATCCGCAGAAGCCCGAGGCCAACGGACGCATCGTCATCGGCCTCTCAGCCCTGGTGATCGGCGTCCTCGGGCTCGTGCACATCGCCTGCGGCTCCCCGGGCCGGGACGCGGGCACCAAGGCGCTCCAGGACGCCGGCGGACTCATCGGCTGGTCCGTGTCCACGCCGCTCATCTTCGCCATGGGCGAGGTCCTCGCCGTACCGATACTGGTCCTGCTCACCGTCTTCGGACTGCTCGTCGTCACGGCGACGCCCGTCAACGCCATCCCGCAGCGGTTGCGGCAGCTCGGCGTCCGCCTCGGCATCATCGGCCCGGCCCCGTCCGACCTCGACGACGAGGAGCGGGAGGGGGAGTACGACAACGACGACGAGCGCTACGACGACCAGTGGCGCGAGGCCCTGCCCGCGCGCGGCCGCCGCTCGACGGCACGGCGGAGCGAGGCGCCCGCCGACTACGACCCGGACCACGCCGAGGTCGAGGCGCTGGCCCGCCGCCGGCGGCCCCGCAGGCAGCCGGTGCAGCCCGCCCCCGACCGGCCCCTGGACGCCGTCGACATCGCCGCCGCGGCAGCCGCCGCGCTGGACGGCGCCGTACTCAACGGGATGCCGCCCTCGCCGATCGTCGCCGACCTCACCCAGGGCGTCTCGGCCGACCGCACCCGGGACGCCGAGAAGGCGCGGCCGGGGGAGCGTACGCGCGGGACGTCCGGCGGCCGGTCCGGCGCGGGAGCCGGCTCCGGTTCGCTCTCGCGTCCCGGCTCGCGGGAGCACTCCGTACCAACGGCGCGCGGGCCGGAGCCGCGCGACAGCGCCGCGGCGCACTCGACGTCCGGCGCCGTGGCCGACCTGACCAAACCCCCGCCCGCACAGGACCGGCCCCTGCCGCCGCGCGCCGAGCAGCTTCAGCTCGCGGGCGACATCACCTACTCCCTGCCCTCCCTGGACCTCCTGGAGCGGGGCGGACCCGGCAAGACCCGCAGCGCCGCCAACGACGCGGTCGTCGACTCGCTGACCAACGTCTTCATGGAGTTCAAGGTCGACGCGACCGTCACCGGCTTCACCCGGGGACCCACCGTCACCCGCTACGAGGTCCAGCTCGGCCCCGCCGTGAAGGTCGAACGCATCACCGCGCTCACCAAGAACATCGCTTACGCCGTCGCCAGCCCCGACGTCAGGATCATCAGCCCCATCCCCGGCAAGTCCGCCGTCGGCATCGAGATCCCGAACTCCGACCGGGAGATGGTCAACCTCGGCGACGTCCTGCGGCTCGCCGACGCCGCCGAGGACGACCACCCGATGCTGGTCGCGCTCGGCAAGAACGTCGAGGGCGGCTACGAGATGGCCAACCTCGCCAAGATGCCGCACCTGCTGGTCGCGGGCGCCACCGGCTCCGGCAAGTCCTCCTGCATCAACTGTCTGATCACCTCGGTGATGGTCCGGGCGACCCCGGAGGACGTCCGTATGGTCCTGGTCGACCCCAAGCGGGTCGAGCTCACGGCGTACGAGGGCATCCCGCACCTGATCACGCCCATCATCACCAACCCCAAACGGGCCGCCGAGGCGCTCCAGTGGGTCGTACGGGAGATGGACCTGCGCTACGACGACCTCGCGGCGTACGGCTACCGCCACATCGACGACTTCAACCAGGCCGTACGGAAGGGCAAGGTCAAGGCCCCGGAGGGCAGCGAGCGCGAGCTGACGCCCTATCCGTACCTGCTGGTGATCGTCGACGAGCTCGCCGACCTGATGATGGTCGCGCCGCGCGACGTCGAGGACGCCATCGTCCGTATCACCCAGTTGGCCCGCGCCGCCGGTATCCACCTGGTGCTTGCCACCCAGCGCCCGTCGGTCGACGTCGTCACCGGTCTGATCAAGGCGAACGTGCCGTCCCGGCTCGCCTTCGCGACCTCCTCGCTCGCCGACAGCCGGGTCATCCTCGACCAGCCCGGCGCCGAGAAGCTGATCGGCAAGGGCGACGGGCTGTTCCTCCCGATGGGCGCCAGCAAGCCGACGCGTATGCAGGGCGCCTTCGTCACGGAGGAAGAAGTCGCGGCCGTCGTCCAGCACTGCAAGGATCAGATGGCCCCCGTCTTCCGGGAAGACGTCGTCGTCGGCACGGCCAAGAAGAAGGACATCGACGAGGACATCGGGGACGACCTCGATCTGCTGTGCCAGGCGGCCGAGTTGGTCGTCTCGACACAGTTCGGCTCGACATCGATGCTTCA
This sequence comes from Streptomyces sp. NP-1717, assembly GCF_022695985.1. GTDB lineage: Bacteria > Actinomycetota > Actinomycetes > Streptomycetales > Streptomycetaceae > Streptomyces. Next base: position 12,591 of record NZ_JAAPBF010000144.1, read on the forward strand.
GCGGAAGCTGCGAGTGGGTTTCGCCAAAGCGGGCAGACTCATGGACCTGATGGAATCGCGGAACATCGTCGGTCCCAGTGAGGGTTCCAAGGCGCGTGATGTGCTGGTGAAGGCAGACGAGCTGGACGGAGTGCTCGCGGTGATCCGCGGCGAGCCCGCTCCCGAAGGAGCTGACGGGAATTGACGGAACCTGAGGCGATCCGAGAGATATCCGAAGCAACCCTTTTCCCGGGTCGGACGTCAACGTGGAGAGGGAGACACCCCGGTGTCCCGTCGACACGCCGTCCGGCCGTTCAGATGGCGTACAAAGTGCATCCGCCCGGTTGCCCCACCCTTTCGTACCACCCCTAGACTGAACATCCAGCAGGTGGCTACACGCTCGAAAGGCACCCCCGTGTCCATCGGCAACTCCCCCGAAGACGACCAGCCTTCCGCCGTCGACCCCGCTGAGGACGAGCGGCCCGCGACCGACGAGCACAAGCCTTCGGTCGGCCACGTCCTCCAGCAAGCACGCTCCGCCGCAGGTCTCACCGTCGAACAGGTCAGTGCCTCCACCCGGGTGCGCGTTCCCATCGTGCAGGCGATCGAGGAGGACGACTTCTCGCGCTGCGGCGGCGACGTCTACGCGCGCGGTCACATCCGCACGCTGGCGCGCTCGGTCGGGATCGACCCCGAACCCCTTGTCGGACAGTACGACGCCGAGCACGGCGGGCGCCCGTCGCCGACACCCGCCGCCCCGCTGTTCGAGGCCGAGCGCATCCGCCCGGAGCGGCGCCGGCCCAACTGGACGGCCGCCATGGTCGCCGCGATCGTCGCGGTGATCGGCTTCGTCGGCTTCACCATGTTCAACGGTGCCGACGACGGCGAGTCCAAGCGCCTCGCCGAAGGCCCGGCGCCGGAGAAGACGACCTCCGAGCCGAGCACGAAGAAGCCCGCCGACCCCAAGCCCGACCCGTCGGACAGTGCCATCGCCGCGGCGCCGGCCGACAAGGTGACGGTCAAGCTGTCGGCCGTCGAGGACAAGAGCTGGATCTCCGCCAAGTCACCCAGCGGTGAACCGATCTTCGACGGACTGCTCCTCAAGGGCGAGTCCAAGACCTTCCAGCACGACGAGCAGATCGACTTCATCCTCGGCAACGCCGGAGTGATCGACATCTTCGTCAACGGCAAGCAGGTCGACGAGGACTTCAAGCCGGGCCAGGTCGAACGCCCCTCGTACACGAAGGGCGACCCCGAAGCGGGCTGACGCCGCGGCCGGCGCCGGGAGGCGCCGGCGGGCACGGAGCGAGCCCGGGGCGGTGCGGAGCGGCACACCGGCGAGGTGCGTGGGGAGGCCTCCCGGATGCGCCCGACCGCCCCCGGGCCGGGCGGCCAACCCTGAGCGGCAGGAGGAGGGCCCGGACAAAGTAGTCTTGAGCCCATGCCCGAACGCCGTACCGTCGCCCTTGTCACGCTTGGCTGCGCCCGTAACGAGGTGGACTCGGAGGAGCTTGCAGGCCGCTTGGCAGCGGACGGCTGGGAGCTCGTCGAGGAAGCCGCCGACGCGGACGTCGCCGTCGTCAACACCTGCGGCTTCGTCGAAGCCGCCAAGAAGGACTCCGTCGACGCCCTGCTGGAAGCCAACGATCTGAAGGATCACGGCAGAACCCAGGCCGTCGTCGCCGTCGGCTGCATGGCGGAGCGGTACGGCAAGGAGCTCGCGGAATCGCTCCCCGAAGCGGACGGCGTGCTCGGATTCGACGACTACGCCGACATCTCCGACCGCCTCCAGACGATCCTCAACGGCGGTATCCACGCCTCGCACACCCCCCGCGACCGGCGCAAGCTCCTCCCGCTCAGCCCGGCCGACCGGCAGGGCGCCACCGGTGTGGCCCTCCCCGGCCACGGCACCGAAACCGCTCCTCCCACAGAAGCGGTCATCCCGGCGCCCGCCGACCTGCCGCAGGGGATCGCCCCGGCCTCCGGACCGCGCGCCCCCCTGCGCCGCCGCCTCGACAACAGCCCCGTCGCCTCCGTGAAGCTGGCCTCCGGCTGCGACCGCCGCTGCTCCTTCTGCGCCATCCCCTCCTTCAGAGGCTCCTTCATCTCGCGCCGCCCCTCCGACGTGCTGGGCGAGACGCGCTGGCTCGCCGAGCAGGGCGTGAAGGAGGTCATGCTCGTCTCGGAGAACAACACCTCCTACGGCAAGGACCTCGGCGACATCCGCCTCCTGGAGACGCTGCTGCCCGAACTCGCGGCGGTCGACGGGATCGAGCGGGTACGGGTCAGCTACCTCCAGCCCGCCGAGATGCGCCCCGGACTCATCGACGTCCTGACGTCGACACCGGGCGTCGCCCCGTACTTCGACCTGTCCTTCCAGCACTCCGCGCCCGCCGTGCTGCGCGCGATGCGGCGCTTCGGGGACACCGACCGCTTCCTGGAACTGCTGGAGACCATCCGCGGCAAGGCCCCGCACGCCGGTGTGCGCTCCAACTTCATCGTGGGCTTCCCCGGCGAGACCGAGGCCGACTTCGCCGAGCTGGAACGCTTCCTCACCGGTGCGCGGCTCGACGCCGTAGGTGTGTTCGGCTACTCGGACGAGGACGGTACCGAGGCGGCGACGTACGAGAACAAGCTGGACGAGGACGTCGTGGCCGAGCGGCTGGCGCACCTGTCGCGGCTGGCCGACGAGCTGACGTCGCAGCGCGCCGAGGAGCGCCTGGGGGAGACCCTGACGGTGCTCGTGGAGTCCCTCGGGTCCCCGGACGACCTCGACGAGGGCGCCGTGGGCCGGGCCGCCCACCAGGCGCCCGAGACGGACGGCCAGGTGATCTTCACGTCGCGCGAGGGTCTCGTCCCCGGTCGTATGGTCGAGGCGAAGGTGGTCGGCACCGACGGCGTGGACCTGGTGGCGGAGTACTGCGGCTTCACCGGGGACGAGCCCCGGAGCCCCGGTGAGGAGGCAGCCAGATGACCGGAGTCCCGGCATCGGCCGAGGGCGGCCAGGGTAGGCCGGCGCCCGGCGGCAAGCTGGGGGCTGCGGCCGTCAATCAGGCCAGTAACTGGAACATCGCCAACATCCTCACCATGATGCGGCTGGTGCTCGTACCGGCCTTCGTGATGCTGCTGCTCCAGGACGGCGGGTACGACCCGGCCTGGCGCGCCTGGGCGTGGGCCGCGTTCGCCGTGGCCATGATCACCGATGTCTTCGACGGGCATCTGGCCCGTACGTACAACCTGGTCACGGACTTCGGGAAGATCGCCGACCCCATCGCCGACAAGGCGATCATGGCGGCGGGGCTGATCAGTCTCTCCGCCCTCGGAGACCTTCCCTGGTGGGTGACCGGGGTCATTCTCTTCCGTGAGCTCGGGATCACGCTGATGCGGTTCTGGGTGATCCGGCACGGAGTCATTCCGGCCAGCCGCGGCGGCAAGATGAAGACGCTGGCCCAGGGAACGGCGGTCGGCATGTACGTGCTGGCGCTGACGGGGCCGCTCGCGACGCTGCGGTTCTGGGTGATGGGGGTCGCGGTGCTGCTGACCGTGCTGACCGGCCTGGACTACGTGCGCCAGGCGATCGTGCTGCGTCGGCGGCGGCTGGCGGCCGAGCGTGACGGTGCGGAGAGGACTTCGTGACGTCGATGACGCCGGCGACGCCGGTGACGTCCGCCGGGAAGGATGCGGCGGCCGGAGACGTTCTACTGAGGGGTCTGGCGGCCTCGGTGCTCGACGTGCTCGCCCGCCGGGGGAGCACACTCGCCGTCGCGGAGTCGCTGACCGGCGGTCTGGTGGCGGCGGAACTGACATCCGTTCCCGGCGCCTCGCGAGCGCTCCGCGGGGCCGTCACGGCCTACGCGACGGACGTCAAACGCGATGTCCTCGGCGTCGACGGAACACTTCTGGCCGAGCGGGGCGCGGTGGATCCCGAGGTCGCACGGCAGATGGCCGTCGGCGTACGGGGGGTGCTCGCCGCCGACTGGGGCGTCTCGACCACGGGCGTCGCGGGACCGGACCCGCAGGACGGACAGCCGGTCGGCACCGTCTACGTGGCCGTTATCGGTCCGCACGGTGCCGAGAAAGTGAGCGCACTGCGGTTGAACGGTGACCGGGCGGAAATCCGTAGAGAGAGTGTACGGAGCGTGCTGGAACTGCTTTCCGGCGAACTGACCGGGAACGGGCGGACACAGGATACGGAACGGAACGGGGGGACTTGATGTTTGCAGCCCTGAGTGAACACGACATCGCTCCCCGCACGGCCGCAGCGGGAGGCGGTACGGTGGGGCGAGAAGGATGCGGCTACGCGGTCCGAGGAGGGAGCCACCGATGATTCTGCTCCGTCGCCTGCTTGGTGACGTGCTGCGTCGGCAGCGCCAGCGCCAGGGCCGTACTCTGCGCGAAGTCTCCTCGTCCGCCCGAGTCTCGCTCGGCTATCTCTCCGAGGTGGAGCGGGGGCAGAAGGAGGCGTCTTCCGAACTGCTCTCCGCTATCTGCGACGCGCTTGACGTACGGATGTCCGAGCTCATGCGCGAAGTGAGCGACGAACTGTCGTTGGCCGAGCTGGCCGCGTCCGCAGCGGCGAGCGAGCCGGTGCCCGCGGCAGTACGTCCGATGCTCAATTCCGTCTCCGTGACGTCGGTGGCAGGTGTGCCGACGAAGCGGGTGACCATCAAGGCGCCAACAGAAGCGGTGGACGTCGTCGCCGCCTGATGTGTACGGCGTGACCGAGGCCTGAGCCCCGGACGGTCCCAGTGGCCGGCCGGGGCTTCTGCTGTGCCCGGTCCGGTTCCTCCTCCTCGGTCGTTCCCGCGCTGCTGTCCCCAGGACGCCACCATTTTCCCGAAATGAGCCTTTTGGGGTCTTGTGCGAAGGTGGGCATACGTGCGAACGGAACTGGAAGGACGCCCCATGTCTGTCGTCAAGAGCTCACTGCCCGAGGCGGATCTGAAAGTGGTCGGCGAGGCCCTCCAAGGCGCGCTCGTCGATCTGCTCGATCTCTCACTGGTGGCCAAGCAGGTGCACTGGAACATCGTCGGACCGCGCTTCCGGTCCGTACACCTCCAGCTCGACGAGGTCGTCACCACGGCCCGGAACCACTCGGACACCGTGGCGGAACGGGCCGCGGCGATCGGTGTGACCCCGGACGGCCGCGCGGCGACGGTGGCGGCCCAGAGCGCGATCGACACCGTCCCCGACGGCTGGATCAAGGACACGGACGCCGTACGGACGCTGGTGGACGGTCTCAGCGCGGTGATCGTCCGGATGCGGGAGCGGATCGGTGCGACCGACAAGCCCGACCCGGTCACCCAGGACATCCTGATCGGGCTCACGGCCGATCTCGAGAAGCACCACTGGATGTTCCAGGCGGAGAGCGGGGCGTGAACCGGGTCCGGGCGCGGGTTCAGGTGCGGGCACGGCGGGTGCTCCGGTCGGTGTGCGTCGGGGTGTGCCCCGGCGGCGGTCCGATATGCGCCGTGCACGCCTCCCGTGCGCCCTTTCGGCGGATACGCGGGCCGATCTAGCGTCGGTCGGTCTGAGGAGGCGGCCATGGCACGGCGACGGATCCTTCTGCTGGCTCTCGCTCTCGGCGGGCTCTGGTGGTGG
>NZ_JAAPBF010000145.1 GCF_022695985.1 Streptomyces sp. NP-1717
CCGCGCCGTCACCGGCGTGCTGAGTGCCTGCTGGCCACCGCTGGCCAGCATCCGTACCTCGCCCCGGTCGCTGATCTCCGCGCGCACGATGCCCGTGTCGTCCTCGTAGACCGGAAATCCGCCCGCTCCGGCCTTGGCCGTACGCCGTACCGTCACCACGTCCCGTTCGACGTCCTTGCGTGGCACCGGCGGACCCGCCGGGTCCGCCGGTGCGGGCTCCTCGAACACCAGCTCGTAGCGTTCCGGGTAAGCCATGGGGGCCTCCTCCCGCGATAGGCACCACCACCCATCGTCACCCAGCCGGGCGATCCTCGCCTCCGGCGTGGCCGGGCAGGCCGCGAACACGTGGCCGGGGCCTCAGGAGACGCGGGCGACTCCCGCGTAGACGGCGTTCTCCTCGGGCTCGGGCGCGGCCGTGTCCTTGTACCACTCGGGTCCGGTGACGAGACCGGGCTCCACGAGATCGAGACCGTCGAAGAACCGCGCCACCTCGTCCCGGGTACGGAACCGCAGCTCGATGCCGCCCTTGCCGTAGGTCCCGGTGATCTGGGCCTCCAGCTCCCTGTGGAAGTCGAAGGTGCCATGCGAGAGCACCAGATGGCTGCCGGGCGCCAGTGCGTCGAGGAGGGTGCGGGTGATGTCGTACGGACCGTCGCTGTCCGGGATGAAGTGCATCAGCGCGATGAGGGACACGGCCACGGGCCGGTCGAAGTCCAGGTGTCCCCGCGCGTGGTCGAGGATCGCCTTGGGCTCCCGTACATCCGCCTCGATGTAGTCGGTCGCGCCCTCCGGGCTGCTGTACAGGAGCGCTTCGGCGTGCCGAAGGACGATCGGGTCGTTGTCCGTGTAGACGACCCGGGCCCTCGGGTTGATCTCCTGGACTATCTGGTGGAGGTTCGGCGCGGTGGGGATGCCGGTGCCGATGTCGAGGAACTGGTCGACGCCCTGGCCGGCCAGCCACGCCGAGGCGCGGTGCATGAAGGCGCGGTTCTGCCTGGCGCTGCGCTTGCCCAGATCGGGCAGCTGCTCCCCGACGGCCCGGTCGACGGGGTAGTTGTCCTTGCCGCCGAGGAGCCAGTCGTACACCCGTGCCGGGTGGGGCTTGCTCGTGTCGACCTGGGTCTTGGGTGTACCTGCGTTCACGGGGGTGCTCCGTCGGCTTTCTGATCGAAGAAGGGGGGTGGCGGGAACGGGGAGTACGGGCCCGGCGAGGGTTCTTCGGTGCCGGGCCCGGGCGGTCACAGCGTGGCGCGGAAGTCGGACAGCAGCTGCCTCGTACGGCTCGCGGACTCCGCGTGGGCCACCATCCGGTCCATGGCCTCCATGTGTTCGGAGACCTCGCTGTCCTCGTCGAGATAGAGCGCGCCGGTCAGATACTCGATGTAGACCATGTCCCGCACCTCGGGGATGCCGAAGCGGAACAGCACGAACGGGCTGTACGTGCCGGGGTGGTGGCCGGCGGCGAACTCGGCGATCTGCAGTGTCACGTTGGGCAGTCGGCTCGCTTCGAGCAGCCGGTCGACCTGCGCGCGCATCACGTCCGGCGAGCCGACGCGGCGGCGCAGTACGGTCTCGTCCAGCACGGCCCAGAAGACGGGTGCGTCGGTGCCGGTGAGCAGTGCCTGGCGCTCCAGGCGCAGCGCGACCTGGCGGTCGATCCGCGTCGGGTCGGACATCTGCTGTCCGAGGGCGCCCCGGGTCAGGATGTGCCGCGCGTAGTCCTCGGTCTGGAGCAGCCCCGGCACGAAGTGCGGTTCGTAGCACCGGATGGTCGCCGCGGCCTCTTCGAGGCTGACGTAGCCGCTGAACCAGTCGGGGAGCACATCGTGGAACCGCTGCCACCAGCCGGGCTTGTTGGCCTCGTCGGCCAGCCGGAGGAAGACGTCGATCTCGTTGTCGGGGACGTCGTACGCGGGGAGGAGGATCTGCAGGTACGGGACCTTGAGGGCGACCTCCGCCATCTCCATCCGGCGTACGGTGGCGGACGTGACCCGCAGCAGCTGACCTGCCTGGTCGCGGGTGAGCCCCGCCTTCTCACGCAGCGCCAACAGCTGTCTGCTGAGGACGATCTGACCGATCGTCGGAGCCGACCGTGGCTCGCTCATCTCGCACCCCCGAGCACCGCCGCAGCCATGGCGGACAGTCTGCCACAGCAACTCGTCGGTGGGGCAGGTCTGTTGATCGTTCTCGATGTCCGGGCGCCCGGTCGGGCCGCCTTGCTCCGTCTTCTCACGTTCTCAGCTCGATCCTGGCGTGTGCCGATTCCGCCCGGTCATGCGGGCTTCAGTCCCGGATTACCCGCTTCCGTGACGAATGACGCCGCCCGGGTGAGGGCGGAGCCCGGTTTCGTCACGGCGGTGAGGGTGTTGAAGGTGACCGTCGCCCGGTCCGAGGCGAGTGCGAACGTGGTGTAACCCCGGCGCCCGTCGTAGTACTCCAAGTGCGGGTTGGCGGTGGTGAGGTTGGACCAGTTGGCCGGTTTCTCGGCGCCGTCCATGCCGCTGCTGACCGAGGTCGTGGCGATCTCGGTGCCCACGACGCGGGACTTCGGGTCGTCGAAGTCCTCCTTGAGGTCGAAGCCGTAGCCGACGTGCACGTCGCCGGTCAGCACCATCAGATTGTCGAGACCCGCCGCCTTCGCGCCGTTGAGGACGCGTGTGCGGGAGGCCGTGTAGCCGTCCCACGCGTCCATCGACAGCTTGAAGTCCGCTCGGGGCACGTCACGGCGCTGGGCGAACGTCACCTGCTGGGCCAGCAGGTTCCAGGTGGCGTCCGAGCTCTGCCAGCCGTCGAGAAGCCAGCGCTCCTGCGTCTCGCCGGTCATGGTGCGCCCCGGATCCTTCGACTCCGGACCGGGGACCTGCCAGTTGGCGCCCTGCACCTGGTTGGAGCGGTACTGGCGGGTGTCGAGGATGTCGAACTGCGCGAGGCGCCCGAAGTGCAGGCGCCGGTAGAGCCGCATGTCGGGTCCGTCGGGCTGCTGGGGGGTGCGCAGCGGCTGGTTCTCCCAGTAGGCGCGGTAGGCGGCGGCCCTGCGGAGCAGGAACTCCTCCGGCGGCACGTCGTTCTCCGGTGTCTCGTCGGCGTAGTTGTTCTCGGTCTCGTGGTCGTCCCACGTCACGACGAACGGGTGCGCGGCGTGCGCGGCCATCAGGTCCGGGTCGGACTTGTAGAGGCCGTAGCGCAGCCGGTAGTCCTCCAGCGTGACCGTCTCGGAGTTGTAGTGCGCGGGGAGTCTGCGGTCGGTGTAGTTGCGGGCGCCGCCGACGGCGGTCACGGCGTACTCGTACAGGTAGTCGCCGAGGTGGATGACGACGTCGAGGTCCTCGGCCGCCAGGTGCTTGTACGCGGTGAAATAGCCGTGGTAATAGGCCTGGCAGGAGAGCGTGGCGAACTTCAGCCCGGTGATCAGGGCCCCGGCGGCGGGCGCGGTGCGGGTGCGGCCGACCGGGCTGATCCAGGTGCCGGCGCGGAAGCGGTAGTAGTAGACGCGGTCGGCGGACAGCCCCGGGACCTCGACGCGCACGCTGTGGTGGAACTCGGGGTGGGCGGTCGCGGTGCCGCTCTTGACGGGCACGGCGAAGAACTCGTCGTGGGCGACCTCCCACTCCACCTCGACCCGCTCGGCCGGCAGGCCGCTGTCCGCCGTGTACGGCTCGGGCGCCAGCCGGGTCCAGAGCAGGGCCGTGTCGGGCTGCGGGTCGCCCGAGGCGACACCCAGGGTGAAGGGGTTCTTGGTGAGATGTCCGGGGTTGAGCCGGCGGGCGGTCGCCGCGCCGGCGGCCGGCGTGTTCGCCGCGAAGGCGAGCACGGCCGCGGCCCCGGCGCGGGTGACGAACTGACGGCGGTCGATACGGCGCGCGGCAGCGCGGAATTCCGGCAGGTGATTTCCCATATGGTCAGTCATATGCCCTGTTGTTCAGGTTTGCTGACGGCGCATCAGAGTGATCTATGGCGTCTCCCGGCATATCCGGGCGTGCAGCGCGCGCGTATGGTCCACCTCCCGTACGGGACCGGTCAGGACGGCCCGGGCGGTGAGCCGGGTGTCGGTGCTGGACGCGGCGAGCCGCAGCTCCAGCTCGCCCGGCTCCACCAGGCGCCGCCCGCCGCGCCCGGTGAAGGAGGCGAGATCGGCGGGGACGGTGGCACTGATCCGCGCGGCCTCGCCCGGCTCCAGTGGAACGCGCAGATAACCGATCAGGCGCTGGACCGGCTGCACGACCGAGGCGACCGGATCGTGCAGATACAACTGCACGACCTCCGTGCCCGCCCGGCCGCCGGTGTTGCGCACGGTGCAGGACAGCCGCAGCTCGCCGTCGGTCGGCGCGGTGCTGTCGGCCGTCAGACCGGACCAGACGAACGTGGTGTACGTCAGCCCGTGCCCGAACCCGAATGCGGGGGTCGGGTCGATGTTCGAGGAGTCGCCCGCCTGGGCCAGCCGCGCCGCCAGATAGGTGGACGGCTGTCCGCCGGGACGCCGGGGCACGCTCACCGGCAGCCGGCCCGAAGGGTCGACCCGGCCGCTCAGTACACCCGAGAGCGCCCGCACTCCCTCCTGGCCGGGGAAGAACGTCTGCACGATCGCCGCCGACGCCTCGACGGCCTCGCTCCCCAGCGCGTACGGCCGCCCGGCGAGCAGCGTGACCACCACCGGCGTACCGGTGTTCAGCAGTGTGTCGAGCAACTGCTGCTGCACCCCGGGCAGGGCCAGGGACTCCGCGTCGCAGCCCTCCCCGCTCGTCCCCCGGCCGAAGAGCCCCGCCCGGTCGCCGAGGGCCGCGACGATCACGTCCGCGCCGCGCACCGCACGCAGCGCGGCGGCGAATCCGTCGGTGACCGTCGAGTCGACCCCGCAGCCGGCCGCGGTGACGATCTCGCAGCCGGGGAACTCCGACATCAAACCCTCCAGCAGCGTGGGCAGTTGCACTCCGGCCGAGGTGCCGGGGTGCTGGGACCCGACGTGCACGGGGAAGGAGTAGCAGCCGAGGACCGCCGTGGGGGAGTCGGCCTGGGGCCCGACGACCGCGATCCGGGCGGGCCGCTCCAGCGGCAGGACACCGTCGTTCCGCAGCAGGATCACCGACCGCTCCGCGAGGCGGCGTGAGATGTCCCGGTGCGCGGCGGTGTCCAGGTCCACGCTGTCCCGCAGCCGGTGCGGTGCGCCGAGATCGGCGCCCGACAGCGCGGGCGGCACCGGGCTCCAGCCGGGGTCGAGCAGACCGAGTTGGGCCTTCTGCGTCAGTACCCGGCGCAGGGCCCGGTCGACCAGCGCCTCCGGTACGTCCCCGGCGGCGATCGCGTCCCGCAGTGGCTGCCCGAACGTCTTCACGGTGGGCAGTTCGACATCGACACCCGCGGTCAGGGCCGCGGCCGCCGCCCCGTCCCAGTCGGCGGCCACGCCGTGCAGGGTCCTGAGGAACGCGATACCGAAGTAGTCGGCCACGACGGTGCCCTCGAAGCCCCAGACGTCCCGGAGCAGACCGGTCAGCGACTCCTCGTCGGCGGCGCCGGGCATGCCGTCGGTGTCGGTGTACGCACTCATCACCGACCGGGCGCCGCTCTCCCTGACCGCCATCTCGAAGGGCGGGAGTATCACGTCGGCGCGCTCCCTGGGCCCCATGCTCACCGGGGCCAGATTGCGGCCGGCGCGGGAGGCCGAGTAACCCGCGAAGTGCTTCAGGGTGGCGACCAGACCGGTGGACTCCAGCCCCTGGACGTACGCGGTGGCGATGGTCCCGACCAGGTACGGGTCCTCGCCGATGGTCTCCTCGACCCGGCCCCAGCGCGCGTCACGGACCACGTCGAGCACCGGGGCCAGCCCCTGGTGGACGCCCACGGACCGCATGTCGCGCCCGATCGCGGCCGCCATCGTCCGGACGAGACCGGGGTCGAAGGCGGCGCCCCAGGACAGCGGGACCGGATAGGTGGTGGCTCCCCAGGCGGCGAAGCCCGCCAGACACTCGTCGTGCGCGAGCGCGGGGATGCCGAAACGGTTGCCCGCGACGATCCTCTCCTGAGTGCGCATCAGGGACAGCGCGCCCAGGGCGGGATCGACGGGGACGGTGCCGAACGGCCGGGTCAGCTGGCCGAGTCCGTACGGGATCAGCTCCTCCAGGGAGGGCGGCTCGTCCATGTCGTGCTGGTGCGGGGCGACTTCGGCCCCGTCCGAGGAGGCACCCGCCCACAGGCCGTACAGCTGGCCCAGTTTCTCCTGGAGGGTCATGGCGGCGATCAGCTCCTCGACCCGGGCGGCGCGGGCCGCCCGCGTACGGTCGTCGGGTCCGTCGTCGGAGCGGTCGTCCGCACGGTCGGTGGCGGCGTGCGTTTCCGAAAGGGCGTCGGTGGTCATGTTGTCGGTCACTTTCCTCCGACGCCCATCAGCCCCTGGACCAGGGCGCGGCGGGCGAACAGGTAGACGAGCAGGACGGGCACGGTGGACAGCACCACGGCGGCCAGCAGGCCCGGGATGTCGACGCCGTACTGGGTCTGGAAGTTGTAGAGGCCGAGAGTGATCACCTTGGTCTCCTCGGACTGGGTGAGCACGAGCGGGAACAGGAACCCGTTCCACGCCTGGAGCGCGGCGAACACCACGACGGTGGACAGCCCGCTCTTCGACAGCGGAACGACCAACCGGAAGAACACCCGGCGCGCGTCGGCCCCGTCGATGGCCATCGCCTCGAAGAGGTCGTCGGTGATGTCGCGCATGGTGCCGGTCAGGATGAGGACGCAGACCGGCATGCAGAACGCGGCCGTCGGCAGGATGACACCGATGAGGTTGTCGTAGAGACCGGCCTTGCTGATGACGTAGAACATCGGCACGATCACCGCCTGGGCGGGGATCGCCAGGCCCAGCAGGAACAGCCGGAAGACACCCGACGTGGTCCGGCCGCGGTTGCGGACGATCGCGAACGCGAGTGGCGGTACGAGGAGGACGACGATCGCCACCACACTGGCCGTCACGATCAGGGTGTTGACGAAGTACCGGCCGAAGCCGTTGGAGAAACTGTCGGCGTAGTTGGACAGGGTGAAGTGGTCCGGGAAGCCCAGCGGGCCGCTCGCGCCGTAGTCCGCGCGCGACTGCACACCGGCGCCGAGCATGACGTACAGCGGCAGAGCGACGACGAACAGCCAGAGCGTGACGCCCACGCCCGCCAGGTAGTTGGGGCGATGCCTGGTCACATGCCCTCCTTGGTGCCGGCCATCTTGTCGTAGCCGGAGACCCGCACCACGATCAGCGAGACGGCCGTGGCCACCACGACCAGCAGGAGCGCGATGGCCGCGCCCGCGCCGAACTCGAAGCCCTTGAACGCCTTCTGGTACATGTAGTAGGCGCTGATGGTGGTGTCCGTGCCCGGTCCGCCCTGGGTGAGGATCAGCACCGTGTCGAAGGTGGTGAGACCGCCGACCACCATGAGGATCACCGACGTGATGACGGAGTTGCGCAGCTGCGGCAGGGTGATGTGGAAGAACTGGCGCACCCGCCCCGCGCCGTCGATCTCCGCCGCCTGGTACAGAACGGCCGGGATCGCACGCGCCGCGCCCTGGTAGATCAGCGCGTGGAGCGGGGTGAACTGCCAGGTGCTCACCAGGACGAGTACGGCGATGGCTCCCGTACGGCCGCCCAGGAGGTTGCCGTCCCCGAACAGCCAGGTGGCCTGCGAGGGGATACCGAAGTTCGGCTCCAGCAGGGCCCGCCAGAGAACCGATACGGCGGTGGCCGACAGCAGCAGCGGGACGAAGAAGACCGCCGACAGCACGGCCCGGTTGCGCTGCGGGCCCGCCGCCCAGACGCCGAGCAGGATGCTCAGGGGCGTCTGGACCACCACCCCCAGCGCGGTGAGCAGCACGCTCAGCCACAGACTCTTGATCATCACCGGGTCGTGGAACAGCGTGACCCAGTTGTCGAACCCGGCGAACTCCGGCGAGCCCAGGCCCGACCAGGTGGTGAAGGACAGCACGGCCACCAGTACCAGGGGCACGACGGCGAACAGCGCGAAGAACACGACGGCGGGCAGCGCCCAGCCGATACCGGGCCGGCCGGTCCTGAGGCCGGCCCCGGCGCCGGCCGGACCGGGTGATCGGACCGGCCGGCGCCCGTCCTTGACGGGGGAGGCGAGGGAAACCATGGAGGACGTCACCCTCAGACGGTGGTGAGGGCCTGCATGGCCTTGATGAAGCCGTCCGCGTCGAGCTGTCCGTTGAAGAACTGCTGGACCGCCACATAGATGGGCGTCATGTTCTTCGGCGGATACGCCTGGTCCCACGACAGCTGGAACGCGGGTGCCTTGTCCACCAGGTCGTACTGGTACTTCAGGTACTCCGGGTTGTCGGCGGCGTCCAGGAACTCGTCCGTGTTCGTGGTGGTCGGCAGATTGCCGATGGCGAGCTGTTCCTCCACGAACTCGTCCGAGTACATGAGCTTCAGGAACTCGGCTATCGCGTCGGCGTGCTCGGTCGACTTGCGGACCGAGTAGAAGTTGTTGGTGTTGCCGACGAGGTTGGCGGCGTCGCCCTTGCCGCCCTCGACGGCCGGGAAGCCGCTGTATCCGAGATCGTTCTTCGCGAAGTCGGGGTCCGCCTCCCGCTGGGTGGAGTAGGCCCAGGAGCCCATCAGTTCGAAGCCGGCCTTGCCGCTCGCCAGCAGGGCGGGGGAGCTGCCGTCGGTGAACTTGACCGAGTCGTAGTTGCTGCCGAAGGCGCCCGCGTCGATCAGTTCCTTCAGCATGTCCAGCGCCTCGCGGCTCTCCGCGCTGTCCCACACGTCCTTCTCGCCGGCCAGCGCCTTCTTGAACAGCTCGGGGCCCGCGACGCGGTCGTACAGATACTCGAACCACATCATCGTGGTCCACTTGTCGCCGCCGCCGAGGGCGATGGGCGTGACGCCCTTCCCCTTCAGGGTCTTCACCGCGGCCAGCAGGTCGTCCCAGGTGCGGGGGGCCTCGACACCGGCGTCCGCGAGCACCTTCTTGTTGTGGAACAGCAACACCGGCTGGGTGCCGCGCATGGGTATCCCGTACGACTTCCCGTCCACCTGCGCGGTCTCGAAGACCGACGGCAGGAAGTTCGACCTCAGCCCCGGCTCCTTCTTCATCATGTCGTCCAGCGGCAGCAGCAGGTCCGCCTCGACGAACGGCTGGATGCTGCCGCCGCCCCAGTTGAAGAACACGTCGGGCGCCTGCGGGGTGTTGATGACCGTCTGGAGCTTCTGCTGGTAGTCGGCGCCGGGGACGGTGTCCAGCACCGCCTTGACCTCGGACGTCTTGTTGAACGTCGCCACGATCTTCTTCTCCACCCGGTTCGCGGCGTCGCCGTAGACGAGTACGTGGAACTCGTCGGAGCCGCCGGAGGAGGAGCCGCCACCGCCACAGGCCGCCAGGCCCAGACTCAGAACCAGCGCCGCGCCGCCTGCGACGGCCCGGTGGAACCGTGCGCGTGTCTTCATCGGTCGACCTCTCGAAAGTATCGGGAATCTGCCCGAAAGTCTCTGTGGGGAGCGACCGTAGGGTCCGCTCAAGTACCGGTCAACATCGCTGGCATCACTCGGCGAAACCGTTACACAAGGCCGTGCTTTATCCTTCAGTCCATGCGAGATGACAGGAGTACGGGGCGAGTCACCCTCGCTCAGGTGGCTTCCCAGGCGGGTGTTTCCCTTTCGACAGTTTCGAAGGTGCTCAACGGGCGCCCCGATGTCTCCGCTCCGACACGCGTCAAGGTCGAGGAACTGCTGGAGACACACGGCTACCGGCGCTCCGCGCCCTCCGCCCCCGAGGCGCCCCTCATCGAGATCGTCTTCCACGAACTGGACAGCGCCTGGTCGATGGAGCTGATCCGGGGCATGCAGAACGTCGCCAAGAGCGCCGGTGTGAGCGTCGTACTCACCGAGACCGGCACCCGGCACTCACCGGGAGCCGAGTGGGTGGACGGGGTACTGCGCCGCCGCCCGCTCGGCGTGGTCCTGGTCTTCTCCACCCTCCCCGACGAACTCAAACAGAAGCTCTGGTCACGGGCCATCCCGTTCGTGATCATCGACCCGGCCGGAGACCCGGAACCCGACGTCCCCTCCGTCGGGTCGGCCAACTGGGCCGGCGGACTGGCGGCCACCCGCCATCTGCTCGACCTCGGCCACCGCGCCATCGCGGTCGTCACCGGCCCCGAGGACATGCTCTGCTCCCTGGCGCGCCTCGACGGTTTCCGCTCGGCCATGGCGATGGCCGGTGCGGAGGTCGATCCCCGATTGGTGAGATTCGGCGACTTCCACGTCCAGGCCGGTTACGACCACGCGATGGAACTGCTCCGGCTCCCCGAGCGGCCGACCGCGATCTTCGCCGGGAGCGACCTCCAGGCGCTCGGCGTGCTGGAGGCCGCGCGGGTGCTGGGAGTCCAGGTGCCGGAAGACCTCTCCGTGGTCGGGTACGACGACATCCCGCTCGCCCAGTGGTCCAGCCCCGCGCTCACCACCGTCCACCAGCCGCTGGTGGAGATGGCCGAGGAGGCCGCGCGGATGCTGCTGCGGCTGCGGAGGGGGAACCAGGACGGCGGCCCCCGTACCGACCGCTCCGACGCGCGTTCCGAAGCGCGGCCCGACGCCCGCCCCGACCAGGCCGACACCCGGATCGAGTTCGGCACCCGGCTGGTCGTCAGGAACAGCACCGCGGTGGTGAAGTCCGCGACGGAGTGAATCGGCCCGTGAGAGACACCGGTCCCGGGGAAGGTGAAGGGGCGACCCAGCAGGACCGGAAGGGACGGACACCGTGGCACGATCGAGGATTCTCGTAGTGGGCGCAGGCTTCGGCGGCGTGGAGTGTGTGCAGCGCCTGGAACGGAAGCTGGGGCCGGGAGAGGCGGAGATCTCGCTGGTCACGCCCTTCTCGTACCAGCTCTATCTGCCGCTGCTGCCACAGGTGGCCGCGGGCGTGCTGACCCCGCAGTCGGTCGCGGTCTCGCTGCGCCGCAGCAGGAAGCACCGCACGCGGATCATTCCCGGCGGGGCCATCGGAGTGGATCCGCAGGCCAAGATCTGCGTCATCCGCAAGATCACCGGTGAGATCACCTATCAGCCGTACGACTACATCGTGCTGTCCCCCGGCAGTATCACCCGCACCTTCGACATCCCCGGACTCGTCGACAACGCGCGCGGGATGAAGACGCTCGCCGAGGCAGCCTACGTACGCGACCACGTCATCGCGCAGCTCGACCTCGCGGACGCGAGCACGGACGAGAAGGAGCGCGAGGCGCGCCTCCAGTTCGTGGTGGTCGGCGGGGGTTACGCGGGCACGGAGACGGCCGCCTGTCTGCAACGCGTCACCAGCCACGCCGTACGGCGCTACCCGAGGCTGGACCCGAAGCAGATCAAGTGGCACCTCGTCGACATCGCCCCCAAGCTCATGCCGGAACTCGGCGACAAGCTCGGAGCCACCGCCCTGGGCATCCTCAGGAAGCGCGGGATCGAGGTCTCCCTCGGGGTGTCGGTCGCCAAGGCCGGCCCCGACGAGGTGACCTTCACCGACGGCCGGGTGCTGCCCTGCCGCACGCTCATCTGGACGGCGGGTGTCGTCGCGAGCCCCCTGATCGGCACTCTCGGCGCCGAGACGGTGCACGGCAGGCTCAGGGTCTCGCCCGAGCTGCGGGTGTCCGGGCTCGACGGTGTCTTCGCCCTCGGCGACGCCGGGGCGGTGCCGGACCTGGCGAAGGGCGGCGACGCCATCTGCCCGCCGACCGCTCAGCACGCGCTGCGGCAGGGCCGTACGGCGGCCGACAACGTCATCGCGACCGTACGCGACCAGCCTCTGCGGCGTTACGAACACAAGGACTTGGGGCTTGTGGTCGACCTCGGCGGCCGGGACGCGGTCTCCAAGCCGATGGGTGTCGAACTGCGCGGACTCCCGGCCCAGGCCGTCGCCCGCGGCTACCACTGGTCGGCGCTGCGGACGAACGTCGCGAAGGCGCGGGTGCTCACCAACTGGATGCTCAACGCCGTGGCCGGGGACGATTTCGTAAGGACCGGATTCCAGGCACAGAAGCCGGCCTCGCTGCACGACTTCGAGTACACCGACGTCTATCTGACGCCGGAACAGGTGCGGGAACACACGGCGTCGCTGACCGTACGCGGTTGACCGGCGGCCGACGGGCTCCACCGGGTACGCCCGTACCCGGTGGAGCCCGTCGTGATCAGTCCCGTGATCAGGTGGTGAACCGGTGCTTCCCCGACCCCACCGCGTACACCGCGCAACCGTCCTCCATCCGCAGGAACGTCGCCCGCGTATGCCTGACGTCGCGCTCCTTCGCGGCCGGTACCCACACCTCGGCCGTGGTGTTGGGCGGTATCGAGCACTCCAGCTCGAAGCCGCCGCGTGCCGTCGTCTCCCAGCGGGTCGTGATCGGCCCGTAGACCGAGGCGTACCGCCCGCCGGCCCGCCTGACCTCACCGCCGGGCCTCGGCCGCACGACGATCTCCTTGAACCCGGCCCGGCCCGGCGCGATGCCGCAGATGTTCGCGTACATCCATTCGCCGACCGACCCGTAGGCGTAGTGGTTGAAGGAGTTCATTCCGGCGTCCTGGAAACCGCCGTCCGGCCTGATCGAGTCCCAGCGCTCCCACATCGTGGTCGCGCCGTTCCCGATCTGGTAGCCCCAGCCGGGGAACGTGCGCCGGTGCAGCAGCCGGTAGGCGACATCGTTGTGGCCGGTGGCGGTGAGTACCGGGAGCAGCCGGGGCGTGCCGAGGAAACCGGTCGACAGATGCCAGTCCTTCGCCTCGATCAGCTCCACCAGCCGGTCGGCGGCGGGCTCGCGGGCCGCCTCGGGCAGCAGATCCATGGACAGGGCGAGTACGTACGCCGTCTGCGTGTCGCCCTTCACCCGGCCGTCGGCGCTCACGTACGCCGCCCGGAAAGCGTCGCGGACCTGGCCGAACAGCGTGTCGTACGGGGCGGGGTCCCTGCCCAGGACCCGCGCCGTCCGCGCCGTGAGATCGGCGCTGTGCGCGAAGTAGGCGGTCGCGATGACGTCCTTCGGCGTCTCGTCCTCGATGTTGAGCCAGTCACCGAAACCGTCCGCCGGGCGCAGCAGGTCTTCGCTGTGCGAGCGCAGGTAGTCGAGCCACCTGACCATCGAGTCCCACGACGTGTCGAGTATCCGCTCGTCGCCGTACGCCTGGTACAGCGCCCACGGCACGGTGACCCCGGCGTCGCCCCAGCCGGCCGAGCCGTCACCGACCCCCGCGATGTCCGGAGCGACGTGGGTGAACGAGCCGCCGCCGGTCTGCGCGTCCCGCAGGTCCTGGAGCCACTTGGTGAGGAAGCGCGCCGACTCCATGACATACGCGGCGGTGGGCGCGAAGACGTTGATGTCGCCGGTCCAGCCCAGCCGTTCGTCGCGGGCGGGCGTATCGGTGGGTATGGACAGGAAGTTGCCGCGCTGGCCCCAACTGATATTGCTGTGAAGCTGGTTGAGCATGGGGACGTCGGACTCGAACTCGAAGGTGAACGGCGCGGAGGTGTGCATCACCCGACCGGTGACCGCGCTCGCGCGCGGCGTTCCGGGGAAGCCGGTGACCTCGACGTAGCGGAAGCCGTGGAAGGTGAAGCGCGGCTGATACGTCTCCTCACCGCCGCCCTTGAGGGTGTAGGTGTCGGTGGCCCGCGCCGTACGGAGGTTGGCGGTGTAGAGCGAACCGTCCGGGTTCAGCACCTCGGCGTGCCGCAGCCGTACGGTGGTGCCCGCCTCGCCCGACACACGCAGCCGTACCGAACCGACCATGTTCTGACCGAGGTCGAAGACGAACACACCGGGAGCGACGCGCGTGACCGTCTTGGCGGGCAGCTCCTTCGCCACCCGCACCGGGCCGTCCAGCTCCGCGACGATCTCCGTGTCCACGCCGTCGACCCGTTCGGCCGCGAGCCAGTCCGTGTCGTCGAACCCCGGTGACGTCCAGCCCTTCGTCTCCAGCCGCGCGTCGTACTCCTCGCCCGCCTGCATGTCGGCCGACACGATCGGCCCGGCGGCGGCCCGCCAGCCGTCCCCCGACACGACCCGCTCGCTCGTCCCGTCCTTGTACGTGACCTCCAACTGGGCCAGCAGCGCGGGCCGGTCACCGTAGTGGTGGGGTCCGAACATGCCGAGGTTGCCGCCGTACCAGCCGAGCGCGAGATGCGCGCCCAGCGCGTTGGCACCACGCCGCAGCAGCCCGGTGACGTCGTACGTCTGGTACTGCACCCGCTTGCGGTAGTCGGTCCAGCCGGGTGCGAAGTGGTCCTTGCCGACCCGCTGTCCGTTGATGTGCGCCTCGTAGTGGCCGAGCGCCGTTGTGTACAGGCGGGCGCGCGCGACGGGCTTGTCGGCCAGCCGGAAGCCGTGCCGCAACTGGGTGGCGGGGAAGAACGCGGGCGCCACCGAGCCCCACGGCCCCGAGCCCCACGCGGGGCCCTCCTTCGCGGCGGGCCAGGCGCTGTCGTCGTAACCGGCCTGCCGCCAGGCGCCGTCGGCGCCGGACGGCTCCGTGTCCGTCGCCTTCCAGACGTCGTCGGTGGGGACGGTGATGGTGCCGTCCGCCGAGGTCAGTTCCAGTACGGCGATGAGACCGGCCGGGCTCTCGGTGGCGTTGACCGCGGACGCGGCCAGGACACCCGCGCCGGCGCGGAGTCGATCGGTGACGTCCACGACGGCGGGGCGGCGCCAGTTCTCGGCCGGCCCGTCGGGCTCGGTGCGCGCCACCTCGGTGCCGTTCACGTACACCGTGTACGCGTCGTCGGCGCTGATGACGAGCCGGGCGCCGGTGACACCGGCCGGGACGTCGAGGGCGCGGCGGAACCAGCGTGTACCGGCGGGCAGGTTGTCGGCCGGTTCCCCCTCGGGGAACCAGATCCAGGACGCGCCCCGCAGGCTCGGGGCGCCGCTCAGCGCCGCCGGCGCCGCGATCCACTCGGCGGACCAGGCCTCCGTGCTCATCAGCCCCGTCTCCCACGAGGCGCTCTCGCTCCAGCCCGAGACCTCACCGGCGGCGTTCCAGACGCGGACCGACCAGTGGTAGCGCGTCATGGGATTGAGCGCGGGGCCCGCGTACGGCACGAGCACCGACCGGTCCGAGACGACCTTGCCGCTGTCCCACACGTCGGGCTCGGCCAGTCGGCCGGGACCGGAGGCGACCCGGATCTGGTAGGCGCTCTGCGTCTGGTCCGGCGTGTCGGACACCAGGGGCCAGCTCAGCCGGGGCTTCGGGGTGTCGAGGCCGAGCGGATCGCGTACGTACTCGACGGTGGGCGAGCTGACACGCAGCGCGCCGCCCCGGCCCGGACCGGCGGCGGCCGGGGCCTGTCCCGCGGCCTGCGCGGACGGGGCGTTGGCCGTCGCCAGGGTGGTGCCAAGAGCGGCTGCGGTGGTGGTGGTGAGCATGCGGCGTCTACTGATCACGTCAACCCCAGAACAATTCGACAGTGAATCGATTCATTGCGGGAAAGTAGGGGAGCTCCCTTTACCCGTCAAGGTGTCGCGCTCGAATTGCTCTGCCGTGGAGGAGAATTGGACGGCCTGGCTGAACCCTTTCAGTACGATCGGGCCGGTGAATCCTTCGGCGTGAGCCGCCGCACCGGGGCGTCGAGTTCGCTCTGGTAGAAGTCGAGGAAGCCGTCCGGGTCCGGCCCCGCGTTCATCAGGACGAGCTGGTCGAAGCCCGCGTCGGCGTAGCGCCGGACGGCCTCGACGAACCGCGCCGGGTCGGGCCCGCACGCGAAATGCGCCAGGATGTCCTCCTCCCGGACGGTGGCGGTGGCCGCTTCGAAGTTCACCGGATTGGGCAGTTCGCTCATCACCTTCCAGCCGGTCAGCGCCCAGCGGGAGGTCTCCAGCGCGGCCCGCGCCGCCGTGCGCTCGTCCGCCGCCCAGGCCACCGGCACCTCCCCGTAACGCGGCCCGGCGCCGCCCGCCTCGCGGTAGTGCCGGACGATCTCCGGCTTCGCCTCGGTGGCGAACAGGCCGTCCCCCAGCTCCGCGGCCATCCGCGCGGAGAGCGGCCCGCTCGCGGCCACCGCGATCGGCGGCGGTTCGGCCGGCAGGTCGAAGATCCGCGCGTCATCGACGCGCAGGTGCCTGCCCTCGTAACTGCGGTAGCCGCCGCTCCACAGCAGCCGGATGATGTCCAGGGCCTCGCGCAGCAGTTCGTGGCGGGTACGGACGTCCGCGGGGAAGCCGGGGCCGACGACGTGCTCGTTGAGGCGTTCGCCGGAGCCGACGCCGAGCACGAAACGGCCTTCGGAGAGCAGGGCGAGCGTCGCCGCCGCCTGGGCGATGACCGCGGGGTGGTAGCGCACGGTCGGACAGGTCACTCCGGTCGCCAGCCCGATGCGTTCGGTCCTTGCCGCGATCGAGCCCAGCACGGTCCACGTGAAGGGCGAATGCCCCTGGCTGTCGAGCCACGGGTGGAAGTGGTCACTGATCTCGACGAAGTCGAAACCCGCGCGTTCGGCCAGGACCGCCTGCCGTACCAGCTCCGCCGGACCGAACGCCTCGGAGGCCAGTTTGTAACCGATCCGCATAAGTGGTCCTCGTCTCTGCCAGGATTCTCTTCCGGGTAACCCGAAGGCCGGACGCCGACCGGGCCCGCGCACAGGTACCCGATGTCCCCGGGCCTCTAACGGGACCATCGGCCACCAGGTCGACACGGCGTCGGCCGGTGCGGGCGCCCCGTCGTCCGGGACCGGCCGAGGGGTGATCCCGGAAAATGTTGTCATGGGGTAACTGATCGCTTTAGTCTCAACGCGGACGCACCCGGAGGTCCCACGGGCGCGGCGCCTGTGGCGAGAGGAGAACAACTGCCATGGGCACCGGCCCGAACACAGCGGTCAGATCCACCTCAGGCAGACCCGGAACCTCCTCGTCGTCCGGTGCCCGGGGCCATGTTCCCGTGAGCCGGGACACGACGCGGGGGGACGCGGCGGAGGCCCTGTGGAACGGCCGCCCGCCCACGGTGCTGCTGATCGAGGACGACCCCGGCGACGCGCTCCTCGTCGAGGAACTCGTCGCCGACAGCGAGGTCCCGCTGCGGCTGAGCCTGGCCAGGACGCTCGCGGAGGCGGTCACCGCGCTGGAGGCGGAGGTGCCGCAGTGCATCCTGCTCGACCTCCACCTGCCGGACGCCCAGGGCCTGGAGGCCCTGGAGCGGGTTCTCGTCCACTCCGGCGGTGCGGCCGTGGTCGTGCTGACCGGTCTCGCCGAGGAGCAGGCCGGTCTCGCGGCCGTCGCCGCCGGGGCCCAGGACTATCTGATCAAGGGCCGGGTGGAGCCCGACCTGTTCGTCCGCGCGATCCGTTACGCGATGCAGCGCAAGCACGCCGAACAGGCGGCGTCCGCCCTCCAGACGAGCCGTCTGCGCGCCCAGGAGAACGCCCGCCTGGAGCGCGGTCTGCTGCCCACCCCGCTGCTCCTCGACACGTCGGTCGCCATATGCGCCCGCTACCAGCCCGGCCGCTCCCAGGCCCTGCTCGGTGGCGACTTCTACGATGTCGTCCAGACGCCCGACGGCATGACCCACGCGGTCGTGGGCGACGTGTCCGGGCACGGGCCCGACGAGGCCGCGCTCGGGGTGTGCCTGCGCGTGGCGTGGCGGTCCTTCGTCCTGGCGGGCGCGCGCGGTCAGCAACTGCTCACCCTCCTCGAACAGATCCTGGTCGCCGAGCGGTCCGGCCCGGAGATCTTCGCGACCCTCACGTGTCTGACCCGGTCGCAGGCCGAGGAGCACATGAACCTCCAGCGCGCCGGCCACCCCGGGGTACTGATCCGGTCGCCCGAGACCGGTGTGAGGCTGGAGGAGGTGCCCGGCGGTCCCGTGCTCGGCCTGCTGCCCGGCCAGGCGTCCTGGCCGGTGACCCCCGTCCCCGTCCACCGGCAGGGCGCGGTGATGATGTTCACCGACGGGCTCATCGAGGGCCGTACCGGAACCGGTCACGAACGGCTGGGCGAGCACGGACTGCTGGAACTCGCCCGGCGCCACGCACACGAACCGGCCGAAACGTTCGTCGACACGCTGATCCACTCCGCGCAGACCCTCGCGGCGAGCGGCGGTGGCCTGGCCGACGACGTAGCCGTGCTTCACCTCGAATGGAACGGTGCCACCTGATGTCCCAGTCCAC
>NZ_JAAPBF010000146.1 GCF_022695985.1 Streptomyces sp. NP-1717
GCGCCCCGGCGATCAGCGCCTTCACCGCGACGCGGAGCGGGCGCCGGCGCATCACCGCTCACCTCCACCGCAGATCGCGCGGTCGAGCAGCGCCTGGACCGCTTTCTCCGCCCGGAACAGCGTCTCGTCGTCCGCCTTCTTGCCGCTCGCGTTCACGACCACCGTCCGCTGCCCGTCGTCGCCGACGGCAGTCCGCACGGTCTGCCCCTCCAGATCCCCGCCGTGACCCCAGCGGTACCCGCCGCAGCTCAGCGGCTGCCGCATCACCCCGAGCCCGTAGTGCAGCCCCGGGAAGATCTGCTGGAAGTCCGCGCCCGCGGGCACCGTCCGGCGCAGCTCCGCCATCTGCGCCGGCGGCAGCAGCCGACCGCGCTGAAGGGCCGTCAGGAAACGGTCCAGATCGCGCTCACCGGTGATCAGCTCACCGGCGGCCGTCGCCCACGAGACGTTACGGATGCTGGTGTCCGTCCAGCCGGTGGACCCCGCGAACTGCTGGTAGGAGTGCGTGTACGGCCCCTTGAGCCTCGGGTCGTCACCGGGCGCGTACGTCTGTGTGAGCCCCAGCGGGCGCACGATACGGTCGCGGACCTCCGTGTCCCACGGCCTGCCCGTCACCTTCTCGATGATCATCCCGGCGACGATGTAGCCGGTGTTCGAGTAATTCCAGTCAGGTTCCGGGTCGTTCGGGTCGGCGGGGTCGAAGTCCGGCCGGTGCCTCATCGCCCCGGCCACGGCCTCCTCGGGCTCGTGGTGGTCGAACCGGGTGCGCTCGAAGTCCGCGGCCGTGTTCCCCGTGTCCTCGGTGAAGTCGTAGTTGTAGAGCCCGCTCGTGTGCTGGAGCAGATGCCGCACGGTGATGCGGCTGCCGTCGTTCCCGTTCCCCGCCACCAGGCCGGGCAGCCACTCCTCGACGGTGTCGTCCAGCGACAGCCGCCCCTCGGCGACGAGTTGGAGGACGACCGTCGACACGAACGTCTTGGTGACGCTGGCCGCACGGAAGTCCGCCGCGTGGGACACCGGCCGCCCGGTGCCCAGCTCCGCCTCCCCGCCCACGGCGTACGTACGGCGCTGCCCGTCGCGCACCTGGACGGAGATGCCGACGTACCCCGCCTGCTTCAGCGTCCGGTCCACCTCACGCTGCAACTGCTTCTGCGACAGCGCGGCTCCGGCGGATTCCCGGCCGCCGCCCGCGTTCCCCTGCGCGGGCGCGGGCCCGGCGGACACCCCGAGGGACACGGCACAGACGGCGGCGGTGACGAGCGCGGTGACCACGGGCAGCCGTGGTCGGCGTGAGGTCTTCGGCTGAGTGCTCATGGTCGTCAAGCTTGGTCCGGGAGAGCGTCCCGGACCATGAAGAAGACCACCGACATGAGGTGGGGATATCCCCAGCACGCCCCCTCCGGCAGGTGACGACGCCTCAGCGCGCCTCACTGCGCCTCAGCGCGGCACCACCGTCACGACCGCCCGCCGAACTGCCAGTGGTGGACCTCGATGCCGGCGTACCCGTCCGCTGTCAGCACGGCGCGCGCCGTCTGCGGGTCCGGCGCCCGCAGCAGCGCCGCCGTACCCACCCAGAGAGTGCCGTCGTCGGACAGCAGCGGCCCGTACGCGATCAGCTCGTCCGACTCGGCCCACGCGGACGGCGGTTCAAGGTCGACGGCCGGTCCCGCGCCGAGCCCGAGCACCAGATACCGGTCGCCGTCCTCGGGCCCTCCGGGAAACTCCCACATGGTGCGCCCCAGCGTGTTGCGCCACCGCCGCAGCAGTACGTCGCGGTACACGCCCGCCTGGTAGCCGGGCTCGTCGAAGGCGAACGCGCGGGCGGCGCCGGGGTCCGGCAGGTCGACGATGTGCACACTGCCGGTGGGCGTCTCACCGTCGTCGGCCATGGTCGGCCCGCGGGCGATCATCTCCGCCGCGTACCGGTCCATGTAGGACCAGTGCTCTTCCAGCAACTCGTGGCGCAGCGCCGGTGAACCGGGCCGATCGCGGTGGTAGCAGAGGAACTCCATGCGTCCAGTCTTCATCACCGGTGTGACACGCCCCCGCCGCACGCGCGTTCAGGCGCCCGTATGCGTGTGCGCGGCCCACACGGTGGGTGTGACCGGATAGCCGGCGCGCAGACGGCGCGTGGCGTGGTGCAGGGCCTCGGGGGAGAGCGCCGGGTCGGGCAGGGCGGTCCCCCCGGCGGTGAGGCGGGCGTAGAAGTCGGCCGCGAGCTGGTGCGCGGCACGGTCGGCCACGGGCCACTGGGTGCCCACCACATGCGGGTAGCCCGCGAGTTGGAACGCGCCGGTCATGTGGAGCGCCTCGTCGGCCAGGCGCGGGGCGGTCAGCGTGGTGGTGCAGGCGGACAGGAAGGCGAGCCGGCCGTCCAGGCGCAGCGCGACGATGTCGGCGACGGTCAGTGGATCGGTCACGTGGTCCTGGAGGATCAGCCGGCCGCGCCAGGGGTCGGTCCGGTGGGGCTCGCTGTGACACGCGAAGTGCGCGACCTGGTGGTGCGGAAGCGCCGCGAGCACGGAGGAGCGGGTCGCCCGGGCGACGACCGAGGCACCGGGGACGAGCCCGGTGAGAAGCTCGGCCTCGGTGGCGGCGCCCGCCAGCGGGGCCGCGCCGGGGGCGTCGGGGACGGCGACGATCGCGGTGCGGGTCCCCGGACCGGCCGGGCGCTCCCGGGCGCGGGCCAGTCCGCGCACGGTCGCGGTGTAGGAGGAGACGACCCGGTCCAGCACGGTGCGCGGCGCGGGGCGCCGGGGCGAGTCGTCGGCCAGGTCCTCGTGATGGCCCGCGGCGTGCATCGGCAGATAGGCCAGGATCCCGACGGGGCACCACCACACGCGGGGCCAGGACTCGCCCGGCGGCGGGGGCCCGGTGTGGCCGAGGGCGGTCAGGACGGGTTCGGTGACCGTGTCCCAGAGCCAGGTCAGTACGCCCAGGATGTCGCGCTGCGCCGCCCGCCGGCCGACGGGATCCAGGGCGGGGTCGGCGGTGGCGTCGATGGCCGTCCCCAGCGCCACGATACGGCGCACGGCCTCCGCCTCGGTGAGGCCGCCGAGCGGCACGACGCGTACGGGATCCTCCGGATCACCGGTGAGGACCAGCGCGTCGCAGCGTGCCGGGGCGGCGGAGACGTACACCACCGGGCCCCCGGCTGCCTGGGCGGAGAGGTCGGCGGCTCCCGGGGGTGCGAGAAAGCCGGAGAAGCCGTCGAGGGAGCGGATACGGATGAGCAGCGCGTCCCATTCGGCCTGTGCCTCCCGGCGGGCGGCGGCCCGGGCCCCGGGTGGCGCGGGGGCTTCGACGGCCGTGGGGGCGTGGTGGTCGAGGGCCGCACGCCGGTCGCGGACCTCTTCGACGGCCTCCGCGAGGTCGGGAGCCGCGGACCGCAGCCGGTCGAGGTCGCCGCCCCCGTCCGCCACGGAATCGGCCGTCAGTACGCCCCGTGACTGTTCCAGCAGTTCGACGGCCCGGCGCGGTCGCCCGGCGTTCAGCGCGGCGGCGGCAGCGGCCCCCGCGAGCGAGCCCGCTTCACCGATCAGATGCCCCCGGTCGGTGAGGTCCAGGGTGCCGAGGCCGATCTGCGGGAGCAGGGCGACGGCCGACTCGGCCGCCGCGAGCGCTTCCTGGGCCCCGCTGTCGGCCGGGTCTGTCAGGGCGGCGATCGACCGGTAGGACGCGATACGGGTCCAGACCGGAGCGGAGGCGTCCTGGGCGGCCGACCGGGAGCAGGACAGGATCTCGGCCAGGAGCGCGGTGTCGTCGGTGTGCGTGGCGAGCGTGTGGAGGGCACCGGCGTGGCTGTTGAGGACGGCCGCGTAACCCGGCAGACCGGCGGGGGTGATGGCGACGGCCTCGCGCGTCGCGTCGGCCGCTTCGCGCAGCCCGGCGACGTCGCCGTCGTGGTTGAACCGCAGCACCAGTGCGGTGGCCAGGTTGAGCAGCGCACCGTTGCGGTGGAAGTGGTCGCCGGGGATGGCGTCCACGACTTGGCGGGCCGTGGCCGCCGCCTCGGACGCCGTGCGGACGTCCCGGTTCCGCAGCGCCTGCGCGTACAGAGCGCTGGAGAGCCCGAACAAGTGGTGGACACGGTGCGGATGGCCGTCGGGGAAGGCGGCGACGGCCTCGCGACTGACCGCGACCGCCTCCGCGATGTGCTCGCTGTCACCGGTGCGCTGGAAACTCGTCTCCAGTACGGACCCGAGAGAGCCCAGGAAACGTGCGTGGTTCGGGTGGTCGCCGGGAAGCGCCGCGACAGCGCCGCGGGCCGCCTCCACCGCTTCCCGCAGCAGCCGTGACTCGCCCGTCTGCCAGGACAGGAAGTGCAGAATGCGGCCGAGGTTGCCCAAGGCGGTCGCGTGCTGCGGGAGTTGGACGGGGGTGACGTCGACGGCCAGGCGGGCGGTCGACGCGGCCTCCCGCAACAACGCCAGTTCCCCGGTCCGATCGAACAGGTTGTTCAAGGCGTTGCCGAGATTGCCCAGGGCGATGGCCAGATGGGGATGACCGGCGGGAAGCACGGCGACGGCGCCGCGCAGAACGGTGACCGCCTCCTCAAGAGGCTCGCGCGTCCCCGTGTGGCTCGCCAGCGCCTGAAGTGCCATGCCCAGGTTGTTCATCCACTTGGGACGGTCGGGGTGACCGACGGGCGTCGCGTCGACGGCGGCGCGGGCGTGCGTGATGGACTCGGGCGCGCGCTCGTATCCGCCGTCGCGTTCGTTCTTCCTGGCCAGAGCGTTCCCGAGATTGCTCAGGGCCATGGCCAGATGGGGATGACCGGCGGGGAGCGCGGCGACGACCGCCCGGCCGATGTCGACCGCCTCCTCCAGGAACTCGTCCCCGCCCACCGCCTCGTAACGCAGACGCAGTGCCATACCGAGGTTGTTCATCGACTGAAGCCGCTCGGGGTGGTCGCGGGGCGTGGCTCCGACGGCGGCACGTTCGCACGCGACGGCCTCGACGAGCGCGCCGACGTCCCCCGTGTACTCGTATTGCTGGAGAAGCGCGACAGCCAGCCCGCTCAGCCACAGCCGGCGCCGCGGACCGTCGTCGGCGGCGACCGCTGCCCGTGCGAGGGTGACCGCCTCGTCCGCCGCCGCGGAGTCCGTGCTGTGCTCGGCCAGCGTACGAAGGCTCTCACCGAGATTGTGCAGATGCCGCGCGGGGTCGGCCGGGGCGCCGGCCCGGGCCGCGTCGACCACGGCTCTTCCGGCGGCGATCGACTCCCGCAGCGTCGGGATGTCACCCGTGTGCTTGAACAGCCGGCTCAGACAGACGGCGAGCTTGTCCAGACAGTCGACCTGGCTGGGATGGCCGGCGGGAAGAGTGGTGACGGCCTCCCGGCCGACGGCGACGGCCTCGAAGAGTCCGTCGATCCGGGCCGTCCGCCCGTACTGCCTCTGGAGAGCGAAGAGCAGGATGTGGAGCTGGGCGCCGCGTGCGGGGTGCCCCTCGGCGAGGGTGGCGACGACGGACCTGGTCAGCTCGATGGCCTCGGCGGCTGCCACCGGATCGGCCTCGGCGTCGGCCCACGCGTGCATGATCACGGCGAGATTGCTGCGATAGCTCATCAGATCGGGATGGTCGGGGGAGACCGTGGCGACGGCCCTGCGGGCGACCGTGAGCGCTTCGCCGAGCGTGCCGGCGCTCCCGCCGCCGTCCCCGGGTCCGTCCCCGTTCTTCGCGTTCCGCCAGTGCAGTTGCACCAGAACGAGCCCCAGATTGCTGAGGAACATGGCGTGTTCGGGATGCCCGGACGCGCCTGCCGCCTCCCGGGCGGCCTCCAGCGCCTCGTCCAGCGCCCCGGCGTCCTTCGTCAGCTCGTACGTCAGCCGCAGGGTGTGACCGAGGTTGTTGAGGGCCATGGCCCGGTCGGGCGAACGGTCGGACATCCCGGCGATCGCCGTACGGAACAGCTGCACGGACCGGCGCAGCAGCGGAAAATGGCGACCGCGCTCGTAGGCCCGGCACACGGCGAGGCCCACTTCGAGGGCCTCCTCGCCGGACAGGTCCTCACCCTCCACGTCCGCGAAGGCGATGTGCAACGCCTCCGGCACCGCCTCGGGGTCGGCCTCGTACACCGGGGCCAGGAAGCGCACGGCCTCGACCAGCTCTTCGTCCTGCGCCGCGCCGGCCGGCAGCGCGGTGACCCGGATCCAGTGGTACACGCCCAGTACCTGGCACGCGTCGGCGTCCGACGCCGTGCCGGGATCCGCGGCCAGGGCGGCGGCCGTACGTTCCGCGCTCTCCTTGAACAACTCAGCGGCGTCGTCGGTCTCCACGGCGGTCTCGATACACCGCCGGAGGTCGTCGAGCAGATCGTCCACAGCCATCCCGTTGCCCCCGATCCAGGCCGGCGGAGCCTCGGGGCCGTAACCTCCCCCGGTACTCCGGAGACTGGATGCTACATTGACAAATCAGCATGAAATAAAGGCAGTTGGCGCACAACCGGGGCGCCGCGGAGGTGGCGGGATTGGCGAGGTCGCACAACGGCACACCGAATCGGCTGGGCGTGCTGTGCGACCAGCTCACCCGGCACGCTTCGATGGCGGACGAGATCGAAACCGCCGGAGCGGGGCCGCAGTTGCGTGAACTGCTCGAACTGGTCCGGAGCGGGGCCGGCACCGCCGGGGGAGCCCGCGAGAAGGAGCTGCTCGACAGCATCGAGGACGCCTGCGTCCGGCACGGCCTGTCCGCACTCGATGTCCGCGAGTTCGGCAACGCACGGCTGCCCCTCGGGTTCGGCCTGCCACCGGACGAGCAGGTGGCGAGGGCCTGGGTCTGTCCGTGGGGTGACTGCGGACGGGTGGTCCTCCCCGAAACCGGCGAGGAGTCCGCGCCCCACTGCGCCGCGGGCGGCGAGCCGCTGCGCGCCTACCCGGCCCCCTGATGCCCGGACTGCTCGCCGGTATCGGCACCTGGATCGCGGACCGCTGGCTCCAGACGGTCGTCCTGTCCGGCATGCTCTGGGTCGCGACGCTCGTCGTCGCCGCGCGGCTCGGACAGTCGCACCCGTTCGACGCGGCACGGCTCCACACCTGGCTCGACGAGATCGCGTCCCAGCGGGCCGGGCACAGCCCCGCCGCCATCCTGCTCGCCGTCGCCGCCGCCCTGCTCACCGCCGGTGCCGCGGGTCTCGCGGCCGGTGCGCTGGGCGCCCTGCACCAGCGGCTGTGGGGTGCGGACGGATCCGGTCCGGTGCTCGCGTGGCTGCCGCGGTGGCGCCGGCGGTGGTGGCAGAGGCGGTACTCGGAGCGCGCCCGGCGAGCCGTCGCCGACGCCCTCGCGGCCGATCTCGCCGAACCGCGCGACCCGGTCCTGGCGACGGCCCGCAAGGCACGCGCCGAACGCGCCCTGCGTCTGCGCGCGGAGCGGGAACCGCATCGCCCCACCCGGATCGGGGACACCCTCCACGCGGTCGCCGTACGCCTGCGCGCCCGCTACGACCTGGACCTGGACCTGGCCTGGCCCCGGCTGTGGGCGGTGCTGGACGAGACCCTGCGCGCCGACCTCGCCGGTGCCCGCGCGGCATACGACTCGGCCGCCCGCCTGGCGGGCTGGAGTGTGCTCTACACCGCGCTGACCGTGCTCTGGTGGCCCGCCGCGCTGATCGGTGCCGGTGTGTTCGTCACCGCCGTGGCACGGGCCCGGGGCGCCGCGGCCGTCCTCGCGTCCCTCGTCGAGGCCGCCGTGGACCTGCGTCTGACCGAGCTCGCGGACCAGTTGGGCGTGCGGCCCGACACCGGCGAACTCACCGAACTGGGCCAGGCCGTCGGCCGTCGGCTGGGCCGGCCCACGCGCTCCTGACCCCGGGCCGGGGGATCGGCCGGCGATCCCCCGGCCCGGGGCCGAGCACGCTCAGGGGAGCGAGTCCCCCACGGGCCCCGGAACACCGGCGGGTCCACCCGCCGGGATCTTCGCCAGGACCTCCCCCAGCACCCGTGCCGCCCGCTCCGCGTCGCGGAAGCCCACGTACAGCGGCGTGAAGCCGAACCGCAGCACGTCCGGGCGGCGCAGGTCGCCGATCACGCCGCGGCTGATCAGCTCCGCCATCACCGCGGGCGCCTCCGCGCAGCGCAGCGCCACCTGACTGCCGCGTTCCGCGTGCGGCACCGGGGTCAGTGACGAGACCCGGTCCGCCGGGGCGTACGCCTCCACGCAGCGCAGGAAGAAGTCCGTCAGCGCCAGGCTCTTCGCCCGCAGGACGTCCAGCGACACGCCCTCCCACACATCGAGCGCCGCTTCCAGCGCCAGCATGGAGAGGATGTCCGGCGTACCGACCCGGCCGCGCGTCGCGCCGTCCGCCGCCGCGTAGTCCGGTGTCATCCCGAACGGGTCCGCGTGCGAGGTCCAGCCGGGCAGCGGGGAGTCGAAGGCCGCCTGGTGCCGCTCGGCGACGTACAGGAACGCGGGTGAACCCGGCCCGCCGTTCAGGTACTTGTACGTGCAGCCGACCGCCAGGTCGACCCCGTGCTCGTCCAGCCCGACCGGCAGCGCGCCCGCGCTGTGGCACACGTCCCAGATCGCGAGCGCGCCCGCGTCGCGCAGCGCCGCCGTGATGCCGGGCAGGTCGTGGAGCCGCCCCGTACGGAAGTCGACGTGGTTGACGAGCGCGGCGGCCGTACGCGGTCCGGCGGCGCTCCGCAGATCCGCTGCCGGCGCCGGTACCAGCCGCAGGCCGGTCATGCGCGCGGCCGACTCCGCGATGTAGCCGTCCGTGGGGAACGTCCGGGCGTCCACGAGGAGTTCGTCGCGGCCCTCCCCCGCCAGCCGGGCCGCCGCCACAACGGCCTTGAAGACGTTGACACTTGTGGAGTCGCCGACCACGATCCGGCCGGCTCCCGCGCCGACCAGCGGCGCGATCCGGTCGCCGATGCGCTCCGGCGCGGTC
The DNA here is from genome assembly GCF_022695985.1 of Streptomyces sp. NP-1717. GTDB lineage: Bacteria > Actinomycetota > Actinomycetes > Streptomycetales > Streptomycetaceae > Streptomyces. The sequence continues at coordinate 8,891 of NZ_JAAPBF010000146.1, forward strand.
CACCAGCCGCCCTCGGTCCACGAGCGGATGCGCAGCTCGCCCCACTGCCGGGCGACGACGTCCTGGACCCGGGCGGGGACGTGGCGGGGCAGCGCCCCGAGCGAATTGCCGTCCAGGTAGACGGAGCCGTCGTCGAGCGCGAACAGCTCGCGGCGCGCGGCCAGTTCGTCCGCCGCGTCCAGTTCGGCGGCGCGCTCCGCCAACGCATCCGACGCGGACACGGGCGCGGTGGGCAGTTCGGTCGCCTCAGACATGGCTGCGCGCCGTCCACAGCTCCGGGAACACGTTCTTCCGCGCGCGCTTCTCCAGCCAGGCGACCCCGGCGGAGCCGCCGGTCCCGGTCTTGGACCCCATCGCGCGCCGCGTCGCCACGAGATGGTCGTTGCGCCAGCGCCACACCAGCTCGGCGACGTCCGTCAACGCCTCGCCCAGCCTGATGACTTCACCGTGCTGGTCGGGCTCCGCGTAGACGCCGGCCCATATCTCCTCGACCGCCGTCGACGGCTCGTACTTCTGGGTGAAGTCCCGGTTCAGCGCCTCCGCCGGCACCGGCAGACCGCGCCGGGCCAGCAGGCCCAGCACCTCGTCGTACAGGCTCGGCTCCTGGAGCGCCTTCTCCAGTTCCGCGTGCACGCGCGGCGCCCCGCGGTGCGGTACGAGCATGGACGCCGACTTCTCGCCGAGCAGGAACTCCATGCGCCGGTACATCGCCGACTGGAAGCCCGAGCCGTCGCCGAGCGCGCTTCGGTACGAGTTGAACTGCACGGGTGTCAGCTGGCTCAGCGGCGTCCACGACGCGTTCAGCGCCTCGAACTCGCGCACCGACCGCTTGAGCGCGTCGACCGCGACCGGCACCCGGTCCTCGCGCAGCGCGCGCGACGCGGTCTCCCACTCGTGGACGATGACGGTGAACCACAGCTCCATCACCTGGGTGGTCACCAGGAAGACCATCTCGCCCGGGTCGTCCGACACCGGGTGCTGAAGATGGGTGAGGACGTCCGCCTGGACGTAGTCCTCGTACGGGGTCGTACCCGCGAAGTCGAGGTTCGGGGCTTCCGAACCGGCTCCGGAGGCATCGGGGTGCTGCGACATCTCTGTCTCCTCGATATTGCTACCGGGTAGCGGTCCGCCCCTTCCGTATCGATTCGGAGCTCCGGTCCCCTGTCGGCATCATAATCCCGTCTTCACGGCACCGCCGGACCTGTGATGTACGTCCCGTCCTCCGCGTAGGGCCAGGCATTCGCATGGCAGCCGCGCAGACCCTTGATCTGCTGCATCATCGCGGGCGCGGGCTTCCCGGCGCCGCCGCAGGTGACATGGCCACGGCCAATGCGGTGGCCGACCTCGTGGTTGATGATCAGTGCGCGGTACTCGGTGACCGGGCCGTCGAACTGCTCGGACCCCAGCACCCACCGCTTGAGATTCACGACGACCGTGCGACCTACGGTGCAGTTCACCTCGCCGCGCGTGAGCAGGCCCGCGGCGCCGCAGATCCGGTCCACCGTGCCCGGCGTCGCGATCTTGACCTCGAAGTCGGACGGCCCGGAGCCCACGAGCCGGAAGGAGTGCCGGCCGTCCGAGGTCCAGCCCCGGGGGTGCGCCAGGATTGTCTCGATCTCGACGGCCGCCTCCCGCTCGGAGAGGTCGATGCCCTTCTCGACCTGGACCTTGTAGCGGCGCACGGTGCCACCGGAGCCGACGGGCGAGCCGGTGGAGCGGGCGGTCGTGAAGGTGCCGGGGCCGTCGGGGGGTATCGGGATGCGGGACGGTGCCTCGGGGCCCGGCTCGGCGCTCGGGCTCGCGGTCGAAGGGGGGCTTGCGGTCGGGCTCGGGGGCGGCTTCGTGGTCGCCCTGGAACCGGGCTCCTCGTCCTCCGGGGCCGCCGCCTCGGCGGTGGGATCGGACTGCGGCCAGCCCGTGAGGGCCGCTCCGCCGCCGACGAGGAGCGCGGTCAGGCCCAGGCCGAGGGGCAGCGCGCGGGTGTACAGACGGCGCCGGCGGGCCGGGACACGCTTGCCCAAGACGGACTTCTCCCCTGGTACGGCCGGCGTCGGGGAGAGGGTGCCGGGGCCTCCTGCCGGATTCGATGGCGTGTGCGATCGTAGCGACCGCACACCGCAGGTCCGTAGCCTTTCGGACGGCCACGGACCTGCGACGATTCACGGTGTTACGGACAAACTCGACGTGCCGGACGTGCGCGGACAACCGCCGTGCGCGGACGACGGACGTGCCGGACGCCGGACGTGCGCGACCTCAGCCGAGGGTGTCGGCCGCCGCCGCGGAGGAGTCCCGCAGGAAGACGGAGCAGCGCTCGTACTCCTCGTGCTCGCCGATCGCCTGCGCGGAGCGGGCGAGGGCGTGCAGGGCGCGCAGGAAGCCACGGTTCGGCTCGTGCTCCCACGGCACCGGGCCGTGCCCCTTCCAGCCGCTGCGGCGCAGGGAGTCCAGGCCCCGGTGGTAGCCGGTACGGGCGTACGCGTACGACTCGACGACCCGGCCGTTCTCGAACGCGTCGTCGGCGAGCTGGGCCCACGCGAGCGACGACGTCGGATACTTCGCCGCGACGTCGGCGGGCGCCGTCCCGTTCGCGAGGAGCTCGCGCGGTTCGGGGTCGTCGGGCAGGTGGGTGGGGGGCGGTCCCCCGAGAAGGTCTTTGTGGATGGCCATGCTTCCGAGTGTCCCAGGTCGCGTCGGATTCCGTGGCGGCGGAGCGGGTTTGCCACCGGCAACCGCGGCCCGGATCCGATACCGCGGGGACACCCCCTACGTACCCGCCGCCGACGCGCCGCCCTCCTCCGCCTTGCGCACGGCCGTCGGCTCCAGCGGCGGCGACGAGAGCCCGCAGTTCACCTTGCACTGCGGCAGGCTGGGCGCGGCCTCCGCCTTCTCGCCGGGGGCGGCCTTCGGCGTACGCACCGTCGTGAAGGCGATCAGCGACGCCAGGACCAGCACCCCCGCGCACAGCGGCATCGCCCGGTCGAACGCCGCGTCGAACTGCGTCGGCGAGCGGTACACCTCCGGCCCCGCGCCCGCCAGCAGCGGCAGCGCGGCCACCGCCAGCAGACCCGCGGCCCGCGCGGCCGCGTTGTTGATGCCGCTGGCCAGGCCCGCGCGCGAGCTGTCGACGGACGCCAGGACCGTCGCGGTCAGCGGCGCGACCAGCGTCACCATGCCGAGCCCCATCACCACCAGCGCGGGCAGCACGTCCCGCAGGTACGAGGCGTCCGCGCCGCCGCCCACCCGCAGCATCAGCAGCAGCCCGCAGGCGCACAGCAGCGGCCCCACCGTGAGCGGGATGCGCGGCCCGATCCTGGAGCCCAGCTCACCCGACTTCGCGGAGAACAGCAGCATCAGCACGGTCGTCGGCAGCAGCGCCGTCCCCGCTCCGAGCGCGGAGTAGCCCGCCACCACCTGGAGCTGCAACGCCACCAGGAAGAAGAACCCGCCGAACGCCGCGTACACGCACAGCGTCACCAGGTTGACCGACGTGAACAGCCGCGAGGAGAAGATCGACAGCGGCAGCATCGGATCGGGCCGCCGCCGCTCCAGCAGGACGAACCACACCCCCACCAGCACACCCGCCACCCCGGCCCACCACGCCTTCGCGATCAGCGCGTACGTCACCAGCCCCAGCGCGGCGGCGCCCAGCACAGCGCCGAGCACGTCGAACCGCCCGTGCGCCGCCGGGTCCCGCGACTCCGGCACGTGCCGCAGCGCCACCGGCACACAGATCGCGGCCAGCGGCACGTTCAGCAGGAAGACCCACCGCCACCCGGGCCCGTCCACCAGGAACCCGCCCAGGAACGGCCCGACGGCCGCCCCGACACCCCCGAATCCCGACCAGAGCCCCACGGCCCGCGCCCGGTCGTCCGGATGGAAACTCGCCTGGATCAGCGCCAGCGACCCGGGCACCAGCAGCGCGCCGCCGATCCCCTGGAGCGCCCGCGCGAGGATCAGCACCTCGGAGGTGGGCGCGACACCGCACAGCAGCGACCCGATGGCGAACCACACGATGCCGAGCACGAAGATCCGCCGCCGCCCGTACCGGTCACCGAGCGACCCGCCGAGCAGGATCAGCCCGGCGAGCGTGACCATGTACGCGTTGACCGTCCACTGGAGGTCGGCCAGGCTCGCGTTCAGATCGTCACCGATGTGCGGCAGCGCGACATTGACGACGGTCGAGTCGAGCAGCGCCATGCTGGAGCCGAGCACCGTCGTCAGCACGATCCACCGGCCGGAGGCCGTGCCCAGCCTGATGTCCATGGGGGCATCATCCCCGCACGGGCGCTACCTGGCGAGCCGGCCCAGCGCACGGATCAACGCGTCCGTGCCCCGTTCCGCCTTGGCGCGCGGGCAGCCCACGTTGAGCCGTACGTACCCCTCGCAGCCGTACGTCGTGCCCGGCATGATCGCCACCTTCTCGTGTTCGACCAGCTCGCGCTGGAGCGCGGCGTCGTCCACGCCCAGGGCCCGCAGGTCGATCCAGGCGAGATAACCGGCCTCCGGCGGACGCCAGGCCAGTTGCGGGAAGGCGGCGTCGAGGCGGTCGGCGAGCATGCGGAGGTTGGCCCTGACGTACGTGTTGAGGGCGTCCAGCCAGGGCGCGCCCTCGCGGTACGCGGTGATGTGGGCCGTCAGCGCGAGGACCGCCGGTGAGGCGAGCCCTTCGGCGGTCAGCATCCGGCGCGTGAACTCCGCGTGGTCGTCCGGGTCGCCGATGACGCCGTACGAGCCGCTGAGCGCCGGGAAGTTGAAGGACTTCGACGCCGAGGTGACGATCGCCCACCGGCCGGTGCCGAACCGGGTCCACGGCAGATGGCGGCGGCCGTCCGGGACGAATTCGGGGTGCACGAAGTCGGCGTGGATCTCGTCGCTGATCACCGCCACGCCGTACGCCGCCGCCAGCCGGGCGAACTCCGTCAGCTCGCCCTCCGTCCACACGCGGCCCGTCGGATTGTGCGGCGAGCACAGGATCAGCACCTTGCTGCCGGCGCGCGCCAGCTCCCTCTCCAGCGCCGGGGTGTCACCCACCGGCGCACCGCGCAGCTCACGGCCGAGCCCGGTGACCGCCTTGCGGAAGCCGTCGTACGTGGGGGTGTGGACGACGACGCCGTCGCCGGGGGCGGTCCACATCCGCAGCAGTTGCGACACCTGGTTGAGCACGGACGGCGCGTACACGACGCGGCCGGTGTCCAGCTCGGTGTCGTAGCGCGTGGCGAACCAGTGGCGCAGCGCCGACAGGAAGTCCTCGTGCCGCCAGTCCGTGTAACCGAGCACGCCGTGCGCGAGACGCGCCTGAAGGGCGGCGAGCACCTCCGGCGCACACGCGAAGTCCATGTCGGAGATGGTGAAGGGGAGCAGCCCGTCCACGCCGAAACGGTCGGCGACCCCGTCCCACTGGACGCTCCAGGTGCCGCGCCGGTCGACGGGTGTGTCGAAGTCGTAGTCCACGGTGAATGATCCTCCTCGGACCTCTGACCTCGTACCTCGTACCTCGCCGGAACAGCCCACGGGCCCGGCGTCACGAAGGACACCGGGCCCGCCGGGTGCGACGAGTCGCCTACTTGAGCCGCGTACCGGCCGACCGCAGCGCCGCGCACGCCTCGGTCACGCGCGTCGCCATGCCCGCCTCGGCGAGCTTGCCCCAGGTGCGCGGGTCGTAGGTCTTCTTGGAGCCGACCTCGCCGTCGACCTTCAGCACACCGTCGTAGTTCCGGAACATGTGGTCGGCGACGGGCCGCGTGAAGGCGTACTGGGTGTCGGTGTCCAGGTTCATCTTCACGACACCGTTCTCCAGCGCCGTCGCGATCTCCTCGGCGGAGGAGCCGGAGCCGCCGTGGAAGACGAAGTCGAAGGGCTGGCTGCCGGCCGGCTTGCCGTACTTGGCGGCCACGCCGTCCTGGAGGTCCTTCAGCAGCTCGGGACGGAGCACGACGTTGCCCGGCTTGTAGACGCCGTGCACGTTGCCGAAGGACGCGGCCAGCAGGTAGCGGCCCTTGTCGCCCAGGCCCAGCGCCTCGGCGGTGCGCAGCGCGTCGTCGACGGTCGTGTAGAGGGAGTCGTTGATCTCGTGCGTGACGCCGTCCTCCTCGCCGCCGGTCGGGGTGATCTCGACCTCAAGGATGATCTTCGCGGCGGCGGCCCTGGCGAGCAGCTCCTCGCCGATGTCGAGGTTGTCGGCCAGGGTCTCGGCGGAGCCGTCCCACATGTGCGACTGGAAGAGCGGGTTCCGGCCGGCCTTGACGCGCTCGGCGGAGACGTCGAGCAGCGGGCGCACGTAGGTGTCCAGCTTGTCCTTGGGACAGTGGTCGGTGTGCAGCGCGACCGTGACGTCGTACTTGGCGGCCACGATGTGCGCGAACTCCGCGAGCGCGACCGCGCCGGTCACCATGTCCTTGTTGTGCTGGCCGCCGAGGAACTCCGCACCACCGGTCGACATCTGGATGATGCCGTCGCTCTCGGCCTCCGCGAAGCCGCGCAGCGCGGCGTGCAGGGTCTGGGACGAGGTCACGTTGATGGCCGGGTAGGCGAACTTGCCTGCCTTCGCCCGGTCGAGCATCTCGGCGTAGACCTCGGGGGTTGCGATGGGCATCGGGCCGCTCCTTGTGATGTGCGGGTGTGAGGTGCTTTGTCCCTGACCTGGGGGCGACGTCATTGTCGCCGCCATCTTTCCAGACTCTCGTGCCGGCGGTGAGGCTCAGGCCAGGCCGAGGTCGTCCAGGGCGTAGGCGCTGACGTAACGCAGGCCCGCGGTCTCGACGGCCCCGGCGGCGCCCCGGTCGACGATCACCGCCACGGCGACGACGTCGCCGCCCGCCTCACGTACCGCCTCGACCGCGGTCAGCGGGGACCCGCCGGTGGTCGACACGTCCTCCACGACCAGGCAGCGGCGGCCCTTCACGTCCGTGCCCTCGATGCGCCGCTGCATGCCGTGGGCCTTGCCCTGCTTGCGTACGACGAACGCGTCCAGGCGCTCACCGCGCGTCGCCGACGCGTGCAGCATCGACGTCGCGACGGGGTCCGCGCCGAGCGTCAGACCGCCGACGCAGTCGAAGTCGAGACCGGCGGCAGCGGCGGTGTCGAGCATGACCCGACCGACCAGCGGCGCGGCCTGCCCGTCCAGTGTGATGCGGCGCAGATCGATGTACCAGTCGGCCTCGATGCCGGACGAGAGGGTCACTTTGCCGTGCACGACGGCCTTGTCCTTGATCTGCTGGAGCAGCTCAGCGCGTACGTCAGTCATGGCCCTGAGCTTACGACCTGGTCCCGAGGGCCCTGTCGGAGCCGGTGGGCCTGGCCGGAACCCCGGTGGGCCTCGTCAGAGCCGGCGCCAGCTCCAGGTGGCGCGGATCTCCAGCGGGTCGATGGGCGTGACGAGGCGCGGCGCCGTGTTGAGCCCGTTCGGCGGGCCGGTCTGCGGCTCCACGCAGACCGCCTCGGCCTGCTCGTCGTAGACGACCACCCACTCGGCGGTGCTGGTCACCTTCAGTTCGAGCCGCCCCGGCCAGGTCAGCGTCGCCTCGACACCGTCGGGCATCGCGAAGCAGTCGTCCCACGGGCCGGGGCGCGGCTCGACACGGCGGCCGGTGGGCAGATGGTCCTCGCCGCGCTCCTCCTGCCACGCGGGGGAGAAGTCGAGACGTACGGCGTCCTCGTCGGCCGTGGCGCCGTCGAGATGGCGCAGGAACCACGGGTGCCAGCCCGCCTGCGCGGGAAAGGAGTCGTCGTACGTCTCGACGCCCAGCGTCAGCGTGAGCGAGTCCCCGGTGAGTTCGAAGAGCTGCGTGACCCTGCCGGTGTACGGCCAGGGGTCGGTCAGTTCGTACGTGAACGCCGCCTCGCTGCCGCCCTTGCGCGCCGTGCGCCACGAGGTGTCGCGTCCGGTGCCGTGGATGGCGTGCGGCGGTGAGTTGAGCGGCAGTTGGTGGGTCTCACCGCCGTTGCGGAACTGTCCCAGCCCGACCCGCCCCACCCAGGGCACCATCGGGAAACAGCCGTAACGGTCGCCCTGGCGCAGCAGTTCGGTCCCGCCGACGCGCAGACTCGCGACGCGGCAGCCGTTCGTCGGATGGATGGTCAACTCGGCGTCGCCGGCCGCCAGTCGGATCTCGCGCTTCTGGTCCGTGTCCGTACTCACGCCATGACCCTAACCGGCGGCGCCCGGCGTACGGCTCAACGCCTGCGCCGCAGCGCGCGCCCGACGACGACGGCCCCGGCGATGGCGAGCGCGGCGGCGGGCGCCACCCACCGCAGGGCGGCGCCGGGGCCCCCGGTGTCGGGAGCCCGCTCGGGCGCGTAACGCCCGCGCGGCGGCGCGTGGTCGACCTCCTCGGCACTGCGCCCGATCATGGTCCGCCGCGCGTGGGCGGCCTCGGCGGGCGGATCGAGCGGCACGAGGAAGTCGCCTTCCCCGGAGGCGGTGACCCCGAACTCGACGGACGCGTCGAGCGCGGAGGGCGGCACGGGGGCGTCGAGGTCACCGAGGTCGGGTCCGTCGGGGTCGTCCGAGCCGGGTTCGTCGGCGTCGTCGTCGGTGGCGTCCGACTTCGCCCCGTCGTCCGGGGTCTCCGCGTCCGGGCCGTCGTCGGGGCCCGCACCCCCGGCGCCGCGCGCGGCCTCTGAATCCGTGGTGTCCCGGTCCGAGCCGGCCGGACTCGCGACGGATTGGTCCTGCCCGGCAGCGGCGCCACCCTCCGCATCGGACACGCCCGCACCGGCGTCACCGCCGGAAGCGCCAGAGGCCCGCGCGGCAGAGTCGTCGGCGTCCGAACCGGCCGTACCGCCCGCCCCGTCGTCCGGGGTCGCCGCGGCAGAGTCACCGGCACCGGCCGACGCCCGACCGGCAGCAGCGCCACCCTCCGCATCGGACACGCCCGCGCGGCTCGCCCCGCCGTCACCGCCGGAGGCCCCGGGCGCCCGACCGGCAGCGTCAGCGCCACCCGCATACGCCACATCCCCGCCCTGCCCGGCAGCAGCGCCACCCGCCCCATCGGACACGCCCGCACCGGCGTCACCGCCGGAAGCGC